>JANWHK010000026.1 GCA_025450395.1 Bacteroidia bacterium | reverse complement strand
CCCACATCGTAAATCGTATGTCGTATGTCGTAAATTGATTCTACTCAATTATTACCCCAGTCGGATCAAAACTGATCTCACCCTCTTCATCCCTGACAAACTTGCCTTTGGCTATTGCTTTTTTGCCTTTACTGCTCTGGGGCATGGTGAAACGTTCTTTTGTATCTACATAAAACTCTGTGGAATCGTTCTTGAAAGTGATCCAGCATCCCTTGTGTGAACACACATTTTCAATCTTTCCCGCGATTATATAAGTGGTATCTTTGCCTGCCTGGTAACCTGCAAGTGCATCCTTGAAATCGACCGCGTCCCTGTTCTCAAATTTTTCACCGAAACTGCCTGTGGCCGGCTGCTGGCTGCATGCAGCGAAAACAAAAAGCAGGCACACAGCACCTATTTTATTCATATTCATCATCATAGTAAGTCACAAATTTAAACAGAATAGTTGGAAAAAATCAAAATTTAAAATTTATCTTTGAACCACTATTAACAACATGAATAATAAAAAAGAAGAAGTCGTAGACCAGCCTATTGACATAGAATTATCAGAAGAAGTGGCAGAAGGCACTTATAGCAACCTGGCCATTATCACGCACAGCCAGGCAGAATTCATCATTGACTTTGTCAGGATATTGCCCGGCATTCCAAAAGGCAAGGTAAAAAGCCGCATCATCATGACACCGCAACATGCCAAAAGGCTATTGTTTGCTTTGGGAGACAATATGCAGAAATTTGAAACAAATTTTGGCGAAGTGGATATCGACAAGAATAACGGCAATCCCGGATTCCCCATCAATTTTGGAGGGATGACTGGTCAGGCTTAGAGCCGGTTGGAACCGGTGAGAGCCATAGTGAGAACCAGGTGGAAACAGGTGGCCCTTCGAGAGCCTCAGGGTGACACCTTTTTTAGGCCTTCCATCATACATCCAACATCCCCAACATCGTAAATCCACATCGTACGTCGTATGTCGTATATCGTATGTTCCTAGTATCCCAAAGTCTTCAACATACTCTTATAGGTCTGCTCCTTTGAGAACAGCTTGGTATTGTAATCCCCATGCTCATCCACGGAAATGATGATATGTTTAGGGGCCGGCGTCAGGCAGTGTTGTATGCCACCATATCCCCCAATACTTTCCTGGTAAGCTCCGCAGTGGAAATAACCAATGTATAAAGGATCGTTCGCGTCGTATAAAGGCAGGTAAATGGCATTCGCGTGCTGTTCACTATTGTAGTAGTCATCGCTATCGCAGGTGATACCGCCCAGCAACACCCTTTCATAGTTCTTCTCCCAGTTGTTCAGCGGAAACATGATGAATTTCTTGTTGATGGCCCATGAATCGGGTAAAGTAGTCATGAAACTACTGTCAATCATATTCCATTTTTCACGGTCGTTCTGCACTTTCTGGTACTCAATCTTAAAGATGGCTCCACCACTTTCCCCGACTGTAAATGAGCCAAATTCAGTGAAAATATCCGGTTCAGGCACGTTATTGCTATCGCAAACCTGCTTCACCTGTGCGACAATTTCAGAGGCCATGTATTCATAATCGAAGTCGAACTTGAGTGAATTCTTGATAGGGAAACCGCCCCCGATGTTCAGGCTGTCGAGTTCCGGGCAGCTTTTCTTCAACTCACAATAGACGTTTAGACACTTGTGCAACTCGTTCCAGTAATAGGCATCATCCTCAATGCCTGTGTTGATAAAGAAGTGTAGCATCTTCAACTTCATGCGTTTCATCGTCTTGATCTTGTCGTTGTACAAAGGAACAATATCCTTGTATCCGATACCCAGGCGGGAAGTATAGAAAGGGAATTTAGGTTCTTCTTCTGCCGCTATCCTGATACCTACGTTAAAATCACCCTTGATGGCCTCACTCAACAGGTCTACTTCCCTCAGATTATCAATCACCGGTATCACATTCTTGAAACCTTCCTGCATGACCAGGGCAATGTTGTCAATATAGGGCTGCAGCTTGAACCCGTTGCACACAATGTACCTGTCCTTGCTGATCAGGCCCTGTTCGTGTAAGGAAAGGATGAGGTTGATATCAAAGGAGGATGAGGTTTCTAGATGCACTTCATTCCTTAGCACTTCTTCAAGTACATGGCTGAAATGGGAGCTTTTGGTGCAATAACAGTAATGGTATTTGGCCTTGTAGTCTACCTTGGCCATAGCCACATTGAACCAGGTACGGGCCCTTTTGATGTTTTCGGATATCTTGGGCAAGTATGTGAACTTCAAGGGTGTACCATATTGTTCGACCACATCCATCAATGGGATCTGGTGAAAAGTAAGCTCATTATCTTCATTTAAGCCGAATTCATCGACCGGAAAATCAAAGGTTTGGCTGATTAAATCAACATATTTGTCTTTCATTATATTAATGTAACTGAGTTAAATTGCAATTTAATTGCAAAAGTAAACAACTTACATTGAATAAAAAACATGAAAAAAACTATACCAGATACTCTTTAATAAAAGAATTGCTCCTCTTTTTTAAAGTTTTCGGTGTTAAAAAGGTAAGTGATACCAATCCCTAAATAACTTCCCCTGAACCCTAAAAGGAACAACGGGGCCGCATTGGTCTCGTTATTATAAACGTTCAGCATCGTATTTTGACTGAATGCCTGCTTATAATGAACACCTATACAGAATATATTGCCAACCTTATTCTCGTTGGCGACCTCAATGCCCAGGTTGAGCATCGGATAGTACTTGCTCTTCATCTCTTCCCGGATGATAAATGTCTTGTTACCATTCATTTCCTCATACCTGTCCTTTGAAAGAACTGAATTCAAGGATACACCCAATATCCCCCTGAGATTTGAATTGGTATTCATCCTGATCCTGAAAATCATGTTCAGGGGTACTTCTATATTATTGATATTATGTTTCAGGATTGTCCCGTTCTTGTTGCTGTCGTTGAACACCCTGTAGCCTTTGGATGTAAAGGATACGCCTGTCGCCAGGACAAAACCCGATGTAAAGCCATATTGCAAAGAAAGGCCAAAACTGTAACCTGATTTATACCTGAAATAATATCTATCAGGCAAGGTATTTATAACTGAACTCCGCGAAGATAAAAACATGGCTGTCGGGCCTATCCTGAACCCCTCCTGGGCCTGACTTTTTACTATACAAAAAACCAAAAGTAGAAACAAAAATAAACGTCTTAAAATCATCCGTTCAAACCTACAATATTTTTTTATTTTTAGCATGATTTTTTTTGTCTCCATATTTTTCTGCAAATATGTAACGGATAATATCTAATTTTGTTACATTAATTTACAAGTGGAGAAATCAAAGATTATCAGCAGCCTTGCACATCTCGGCCAACATATCAAACTTATCCCTGAACATGTTATAGATCAGGCAAACCAGGGCAACAGCTGGTTCACTCCCGAATACATACAACTTGCCGCGGACAATTGGTCAGAGGCGCTTCAAGCTACCCATATCCATACCTGGCTCCAAAATGAAACCTATCATTTTTCCGGTAAGAAAGTCGGCATTATCATGGCTGGCAATATTCCATTCGTGGGTCTTCACGACCTGCTCTGTGTCATTGCCAAAGGTCATATAGCACTGGTCAAACTATCAAGCCAGGATGAAGTGCTGATGAAATATGCGATATCAATTTTAAAACAGGATTTGCCGGAACTCGAAGAACGCATTATCATCACTGAAAAGCTGAATGGCATAAATTACCTGATCGCTACAGGCAGCAATAATTCAGCAAGATATTTTGAATATTATTTCAGGGATGTGCCTTCACTCATACGCAAGAACAGGACTTCCGTGGCTGTGCTCAGCGGGGAAGAGACAGATGAGGAACTTGTGCGCCTTGCAGATGACATCTATACCTATTTCGGGCTTGGTTGCCGCAATGTGACCCATGTATTACTGCCTGAGAACTTTGAGCTGAGAAGGATCTATGAGGCTTATGACAAATACATGCACCACGTGAACCATCACAAGTATTACAACAATTACATGTACCACAAATCCATCTTATTGATGAACCTGAGCAAGCATTATGACAATGGGTTTATGTTATTCCAGGAAAAGGAAGGACCTCATGCACCTATTGCCACCCTGAATTACCATTATTATAAATCACAGGAAGAAATCGATGCCTATCTGAGCCAGCATGCGGAACTATGGCAATGTGTGGTTTCCAGCTCACCCAATGTAAAAAATGCCATCGCGCCGGGTACCACACAAAAACTGATGTTGTGGGATTACTCGGATAATATCAATACCCTGGCATTTCTAAACTCATAATAAATAAAAAAGCCGGAGGATAAAACTCCGGCCTTTTTTTTCTGACTCCCTGCTCAGGGGCAGACAATTAATTAATCTGCACAGTAGAAATAATATTCAGCAGTATATGGCACACGAGCAATTTGACCAAGAGTTGAAGCGTCGGCACCTGTTGTTGGTGCCACTCCACCACTTGTATTGACACGCTGGATATAAGTTACATCTTTAAAGACACCCGGACCATGTGAAGAGACCGCGCCAAGTAAAAGCCAGGGAATCGCACCTGCCACAGGAGAAGCCACACCTTGCAATCTGGTTCCAACCACGGCGCTTCCGCTGTTGCTTTCCCAGGTAGGACCGGCATAGTGGGTACCAACTTGTCCGGTTAACCCTTCGTTGGAGTATAAATTAGCTTCCGGAGCACTAAATACCCAGGCATAACCTGTTGAAGTTAGCGTGACCACATAAATCTGAACGCCGTAAGCATAAGTGTGAAAGCAAATCTTGTTTCCATCAGGAACTTCCAGTATGGATGGAACAGTGGGTACTTTTCGGTCATTTGTATTTGCATTTAATGCAGGTTCAGGTGCAGAAGGAATGACAGTTTCATTCTTGCGGCATGCAGTGAACATCATCACTACAGTAAACAACGCGATGATCGCTAATTCATTGATTTTAATTGTTTTCATTTTGTTTTTGATTGGTTAAATTTTTTTATATTCATTTTATTTTCACTATTCAATTTATTAAGATTTTATTCATTTACTGCAGCACCAGGCGAGAAATGTTTTGGAGAACAAAGGTGGAATTAATGCTTAATACCCACAACTACATAAAGATGTAGGTCGATAGGCTAAAAAACCGAAAACCCGAACTTTTATGAGTTCGGGCTTCAGGCAAAATTTATATTGGTAGTTTCTTGCTTAGTGTTTCACAAACGTGAAACTGCTTAAGCGATTATCCTGGTCCTTGATCAAAATATAGTAGATGCCATTTGCCCATTCTGTAGTGGCAATGGTTTGCTCTGCAGCATTTGCTTCCATCGTATAAACTACCTGGCCTATGTTGTTGACTATCCTTACCTGGTATTGATCAGCTTTGCTTAGAATGGTGATATAATTGCCAAACGGGTTAGGGAACAATTTAAATAAGTTGTTTTGCAGTGTATTGATGGATGAAAAATCAGGCACTATAATGCTTTGGGTGCTCGAATCGGTGCATCCCGGTAGAGTTATTGCAACGAGTTTGACATCGACGGTGGAATTATTATAAGCTGTAAAATCAGATGTTTTAGGGTTGCCCGTTCCCAAAGATGTACTGCCTACAAACCATTTATATTCAAAATGTGTAGCATCTGTGGCTGTAAATGTATAGTTTTTAAAATCTCTTGAAAAGGTATAGGTCGATACCGGTTTCGGGTTGATAACGATACTCACCGGACCGTAAGATTTCTGGCAGGTATTGATCTTTCCTATCGCGGTCAGTTTATCGCCATTTGCAAGACCGTTGAACATGAACGAAGAGCTGGCTCCAGTATTTATCAATACATTGTTCTTATAGAACTCGTAAGTGGTATAACCAGATTTTAAGTTATAAAGGTAATTATTGTCACATATATTGGCCGTAAACTTGATCAGGGAGCCTGTGTCTTTATCAAACAAGGTATCTACCTGGTATCCTACCTTGTCAATCAATGGAGGACAGGTAGGACTGAGGCTGTCTATGAGCGTAATTATTAGGCTGTCAGTCTTGCCGGGTGTAAAGTTATAGATGGTGTCTTTCGAAAACGGATTGTTATCAAATGAAATGCTGTATTTTGCATTGTAAAGTTTTGTAACCGTAGCAGTCATCAATGACCCTTTGCAAGCTCTGGAGGTATGCGTAACAATATATGAAAGGTTGGAACAGGCATTGGTCTTGACGGTGATGGTGACATCAGAGGTTAAACAAGGACTTAGCTGCTTGCTCCTGATGGTGATATCATAAGAGGTATTAGGTGACAAGCCGGTTAATAATAATGTTGTATCCGTTGTGGTCGGGAAGAAATTTATATTGTTCAGTGAATACGTAGCTGTTGTGATGCCGGGTGGTCTATCCCATTCCAGGCTGATGGTACTGGTGGTTTTGCTCGATACCATATTAACCGGGAAAAGTTTCGGCCTTGTGACAATGTTTACAGCATTGGATAAAATGCTCTTGCATCCGGTCGCACTTTTTGCGATTGCAGTTACGTTGATATTATTGCTACCGGAAAACGTTGTTGTCAGCGTTTTTGTCCTGCGCGTCAACACACCATTGACATACCAATGCACACTATCTATCAGCGAACCTGTGGCAGTGAGCGTTTCAGAATATGAATCACAGAACGTATCATTCGTGCTTCCCTTGCTGATACTGATAACGGGGTCGACATAATGGTTCAGCGTGAAATTCGCCGTTATGGCTGAACAACCCGTGGTAATATTCGTCACTTTGGCCGTGTAATTCGCGACATCCTTCAAGTAAATGGTCCGGGTGGTCTTGTTGTTGTGCAACCAGAGATAGGTTGCATTCGTCACAGGTGTAATGCCCACCAATACAGAATCTCCCTTGCATATGGAAGTTGGATTGGTATTTTGGAAGGTCGCTGAAGGAGATGGGTTAACAGTCATTTTCAAAGTATCCTTGAGGCTGGTTCCTTTGCTGTTTTTAACTGTTAATATGGCAAACTTTGTTCCCGGCGAGGTATAGATAACTGTTGGATTTTGCGATGTACTGGATGTAGGATTTCCGCCTGGCAATGACCATGTGTAAGATGTTGGTGAGTTCGTGCCACTACCCTTGAGTTGAGCGATATAATTTGTGCAGGTTACGGAGTCAAGACTTGAGGGATCCGCAACAGGCAATAAGGAGGAAGTGTTGATGGTAAATACTTTTCCATAGATGACATCACCTGTCTGGTTAGACTGACCATCCGTTGCGTTTACTACAACATAGAATTTAACCTTTCCAACATTGGTACTTGGCGCTTTCCATGTGAATGCCCACCTGGTACTGTCAGTTCCAACACTTGAGGTACCGGCCTGGGTATGTTGTACATATTCCCTTGTCTGACCACTGATGACGGTAGTGGTCCTGTTAACCCTTGCATTGGGTGCTGTGAATGTTCCCGCAGGATTGTTGTTATTATCGAGACATGTAATCTCAAAACCAAATTTCGATATGCCGCTTTGTTTGTAAGTTACTTCAACATTATATACAGAATCGGGAATATAACCATTGCCCGTAAAGTTGCCCTTGAAACGGAGATTATTCAGGTTGGAATTTCCTGAAGTGATGATGGAGCCTCCGTGACACGAAGTACAATTGCCCTCACTTGGTGCATTCGTCAGCCCACCTCCGGGGCCAGCTTCATTCATGATCGCACTGCTTAAAACAATAATGAAAGACAGACTGATAACAATGTTGCGTATGTAGAGTTTTTTCATAAATTATAATGGCTTGCAAAATAATTCAATATTAGCAATATACGTGGCAACAAATAAAAAAATGACAATATCGTGACAATGGGGGAAAATTACCTCCTAAGCGAGTCTGTGAAGTATGATTTCCTCCACTTTCCTGAACAATTGTAAAGGCGTGAAGAGACGCCAGTTCAAAACGTCCAGTTCGCCACCGCAATTGATATAATAATCAGCATGGCAGATCTTCAATTCATCCAGGACATGCTGCCTGAAATTGACAAAAGCGATCCATCCGTCGTCTATCTCGTTGTACCATTCTTCGTAATAACTGTCATCAGATGCATGGAAATTGAGCACATTTTCACCGATGAGGATAAACTTGTCTATTTTCTCATCTTCCAGGAGTTCAATCACCTGTCTTTTAAGTATCATGATATCATTATGAATGACATCATTCCACTCTCCTATCAGTTCGATGATGCAATATTTTTCTTCGTAATCGGCGAACAATATTTTCAGGTAGAGCGTATTGGACCCGAAGCTGTCCCACTGCGGGTGTATCAGGTAATTATAGACTGAATTCGTAAACACAAATTCACTATGAACCCGCTCAAAAAAAGGGGATCTCTCATCTTCTTCAGAATTATATAGGTGCAACCAGTTAAAATGGGGTTCTATGTCATGCATTTCTTTTGCAAAAATATTAAGAATATCTTTAAATTCCAGTTAAGTTTGCATCAATGAAAAAAATATTATGGATCTTGTGTATGATAACAATCAGGTCGGAGGCCCAGAATCCGCAGATCCTGGAATTTTCCAGGGGTGGAAATGAACCGTCCCTGGCCGTTAATCCTGATAATAATGCACAGGTGGTATTGGCATACAATAATTTTAATGTGTTTAAAAGTTCCGACACCGGTAAAACATTTAAAAGGATCAAGGTGACATCCAAATACGGCTTTTATGGTGACCCAGTATTGTATTGGGGTTTCGGTAAAAATGCCTACCTGGCACATCTCGCCAAAAATAAATATTATGATTGGCCATTATCTTTTGACCGTATAGTATTCCAGAAAATAAAATTCAGGAAGAATAAGGTGAAGAAAAGCACGGGTGTTGGATTCAATCCGATTAACCTCATGGTCTTCACTACCATAAAGCCAGATATCCCTGATCATAAAATGCAGGACAAACCCTGGTTCACCATCAACAGAAATTTGACTGACCCACATTATGGAAGGATACACATGGCCTGGACCGAGTTTGACAATTACGGCAGCAAAAAACCCGGTGATTCCAGCAGGATACGTTATGCCTGGTCGGATAATAAGGGGAAAACCTTTTCAAAGCCATTAACAATAAGTCAAAGGTGTGGTGATGCCAAAGATGGTGACAGTACACTTGAAGGAGCCACCATCTGCGTTGACAAAACGGGCAACACATATAGCCTCTGGAGCGGTCTTGACATGCTGTGGTTTACACAAAGCAAGGACGGTGGAATGACCTGGGAAAAACCTTATTCCATTGGCGCACATGAAAACGGATGGCACCTTGAAATGGGCGGCATGATGCGGGCAAACGGCATGCCCTTCATGATATCGCTCGATAAACATTTGCTGGCAGTATGGGCTGCCAAGCAAGGCGGCAAATCGCGTGTTTTCTACAGGTATTACAACATTGAATCAAAAACCTGGGGCGAGATACGGAAAGTCATTATTCCTGAAACCGAGAATACATTTATGCCACAGGTCTGCGCCCGCGGCAACAAAGCTTACATCGCATTTTATAGTTCTACTGAGACTGCAAAGGAAAACACCTTCGAGCTGAAAATCTATACAGCCATGCTTGACGAGCACAATGCAAACGTAAATGTTACCGGAAATTTGCTGAATGGCAGCACATTTATTTCAGAAGGCAAACCTTTCCTGGGTGATTATATTGCAATCTGTCCGTTGAACCAATCAGGAACAGACGAAGTTTTTCTTGCCCATACAACGCTGGTCGGCAATAAAGACACTTATATTGTCCTTTCAAGGATAAAGTTTTAGTTTTTTTTCAAACTAGTTTGATTTTTAGGGATTAAAAGCATTATTTTGCACTTCTTTTTATAAAAATAAAATATGGCGACTTTAAATAAGTTAAGAAATTCAAAATGGGTATTGTTTGTTGTCCTGCTATCGTTGGGACTATTTGTAGCGAGCGATTATTTTTCAAGTTCAAATAAATACGGTCAGAGTGGTTCCCAGGCAGTGGGTGAAATAGATGGCAAGGATGTCTCACTCCTGGAGTTTGATGCCAAATACAAGACGGTCATGGAACAAATGGCAAACAATGGCATGCCGGAAACCGAGGACAGCAGGGCCCAGGCTTCAACTTACGCATGGAACCAGTTTCTGCAGGAATATATCATTGACAAGGAATATGAAAAACTCGGCATCGATATTTCCGTTGATGAATCAGGCTCATTGTTGTATTCTGACAATGCGCATCCAACCATCCAGCAATATTTCAGCCAGTTCAGTGAAGACGGTGTTTTCAGGCCGGCCAATGTGATCATGGCAAAAAACAGGGCTAAAAAAGATGAGAAAGTCAGGGTATTCTTTGAAAATGTAGTACAACAGGTATTCCTGGATGTGTTGAACAAGAAATACAATTCCATCATTGCCAAATCGATATATGCCACTTCATTGGATGTCGAAGATGACTATTACGCATCACAAACCACGATGACCGGAAAATCAGTATCCCTGAGTTATTCATCCATCGAAGATAAAACGATCAAAGTCACAGATGATGAGTTGAAAGCTTATATCAGCAAACACAAGGATGAATTTAAGCAGACTGAATCCAGGGACCTGGAATATGTATTGATCAACGTGGCGCCTTCAAAGGAAGATACGCTAGCACTTCGCGAAGAGTTGGCTGAAGACATGGTTAATTTTGCATCAACTGAAGATGATTCATTATACACAGTATTAAACGGTGTTGCACCATATAACGCAGAATATAAATTTCGCGGTTCATTTAACAAGGATATTGAATCCTCCCTTTTCTCTGCACCAACTGATACTGTTATTGGTCCATTCTATTACGATGGAGGTTACAGTATTTTCAAGGTCACCAAAACCAAGGAAGACAGTTTGGGTTATTATCATGCCATCAAGGCTGAAATACCTGTAAAAGGTACAACTAAAAACGATACAGCAGCAGCGATTGCACTGGGTAAAAAAATAGGAATCGAATCAAGAGGTGCAGCCAATAGGATGGAGTTCCTTAACACAAAGGCCAATGCAGGAGAGTTAAGTTATGCCTATGACCTTGGATGGATAAAGGAAGGTTCACAATCCGATGCGGAGATGAACAAGGCCCTTAAAACCCTGGGACCAGGAGAATCAACAGTTATTAAGTCCCCTTATGGTTTGTCGCTGGTCATACTGGCTGAATCCAAATCCAATAAACTGATACAGGTTGCTGAAGTCAGGAGGCTTGTGGCACCACTTAAGTCAACTGAAGATGTAGCTTTCCAGAAAGCATTGAATTTCAGGAATTCACTTACCGGTGCCAAAGGTGAATTTGAAGCCAAGACCCAAAAAGCAGGGATAGCAAAAAGTGTTGCAAATAATGTGAAAGAGAGCGACAGGACAATGACAAGTATACCGGGAACACTGGATGTGGTAAGATGGGCCTTCGCTGAAGAGCGTGAAGAAGGTGATTATTCTGATGTGATTGCAAATGAGAACATGTTGATTGTCGCACACCTTGTTAGGATTAAAGAGGAAGGTACTGCAAAGGTTGATGATGCGAGGGAGAAAGTGACAAAATTGGTGATCAATGAAAAGAAGGCTGCAATTTTACTTGAGAAATTCAACAGTTCATTGAAAACAGCCAAGACCATAGAAGATATTGCTGTGGCAGTTAAATCCACTGTACAACCTTTCGACAGGTTGAATTTTTACGCTCCAAATGTGCAGTTTGCAGGAAACGATATCAAACTGGTCGGACTTGTATGTGGCCTTAAGCCCAAGGTATTAAGCAAGCCGGTGGTCAGCAATGACGGTGTGCATATATTTTATGTTGAATCCGTCTCCAAACCTGAATTGCCGACAGATGGCAAAGAACGTCAGAAAGAATTATACGGGCAGAAAAAACAGCAGGCCTACAACCTTGTATTTGATGCCCTGAAAAAATACGCCAAAGTAAAAGACGAGAGATATAAATTCTATTGATTGTAAGAGATCATAGTGTAGATTAAAAACTTTAATTAAGCAATGGTATGGATACATTAATCAAAGAAATGAAACCTGAATTGGGCAAGGATTTCCTGCCCCTGAACGGAACGGATTACATTGAATTATATGTTGGCAATGCCAAGCAGGCAGCGCATTTTTACAAAACTGCCTTCGGTTTCCAGAGCTTGGCTTATGCAGGTCCGGAAACAGGCGTGAAGGACCGTGCAAGTTATGTATTGGTGCAGAACAAGATGCGCCTGATGCTGACCACACCACTAAGATCCGGCTCTGAGATTGCAATACACCACGAAAAACACGGTGATGGTGTAAAAACCCTGGCATTAATGGTGGACGATGCATACGATGCATACGAGCAGACCATGAAAAGAGGGGCAAAGTCCTATATGGAACCTGTGACCCTGACAGACACGAACGGAGAGGTGAAACTGAGCGGAATTTGTACGTATGGTGAAGTGGTCCACGTGTTTGTAGAACGCAAAAACTACCAGGGTGTGTTTATGCCCGGTTTCAAAAAACTTGAAAGCAATTATAACCCGGGTCCTACCGGCTTATTATACGTCGACCATTGCGTGGGTAATGTCGGCTGGAACCAGATGAATCCCTGGGTAAAATTCTATGAGGATGTGATGGGATTCAGGAATATCCTGTCTTTTGACGACAAGGATATTTCAACTGAGTATTCCGCATTGATGAGCAAAGTGATGAGCAATGGCAACGGTTTTGTCAAATTCCCGATCAACGAGCCTGCAGAAGGAAAAAAGAAATCCCAGGTTGAAGAATACCTTGAATTTTATGAAGGTGAAGGCACCCAGCACATCGCGATTGCAACAGCTGATATTGTGTCGACTGTCAAACAACTGATGGACAGGGGTGTTGAATTCCTGAAAGTGCCCAATTCATATTACGATGACCTGCTGGACAGGGTCGGTCCGATCGATGAAGATATTGAACCCTTGAAAGAACTTGGCATCCTGGTGGACCGTGATGATGAAGGTTATCTTCTGCAATTGTTCACCAAACCTGTTGAAGACCGTCCTACTATGTTCTATGAGATCATCCAGCGAAAAGGTGCAAAATCCTTCGGTAAAGGCAATTTCAAGGCGCTTTTCGAAGCGATAGAAAGAGAGCAGGCCAACAGGGGTAACCTGTAATTTATTTTCTTCTTATTTTTAATTCTTGAAAACTGAATATACAGATATGATCGGTAGAAAGGTATTATTACCTGTACCTCCTCAAAGAATAATCTCCCTTGTACCCTCACAAACTGAATTACTTTATGTGCTCGGCGCAGCCGATAAAATTGTGGGACAAACTATTTTTTGCGTACATCCCGAAATCCATTTTAAAGATGCTGCAAAGGTAGGCGGCACCAAAAAAATCAAGTATGATGTGATTCATTCACTAAACCCTGACCTGGTGATCTGCAATAAGGAGGAGAACACCGAAGATATCGTGAATCAACTTTCTGAACGGTACCCCGTATGGGTGAGTGATATCAAGAATGTCGACGACGCCTGTCACATGATATTGTCGCTTGGCGAAATCGTGGACAGTTTGGAAAAAGCTGAATCACTGGTCAACCAGATCAGGGAGAATTTTCTTAAAGCCACCTATACAAAAAAACGATCCTGCATCTACCTGATATGGAAAAACCCATATATGGCCGCGGGAACCGACACATTCATACAACAGATGCTTTTGCAGGCTGGTTTTAACAACCTTATGCCCGAAAATTCCAGGTATCCTGAACTGGATATAGATGAGATTATGGCCTTGAACCCTGAAATACTGTTATTGTCATCAGAGCCCTACCCTTTCCGCGAAAAAGATATACTGGAATTCAGGAACCACCTGCCCTCTACCAAAATTATCATTGTAAACGGCGAATTTTTTAGCTGGTATGGCAGCCGTTTAGTAAATTCGCAGTTTTATTTTAACGAAATACAGGCATTATTAAACACGGCAGACTAGTATGGCAATCATCATCAAGACGGCAGAACAGATAGAAGGTATCAGGGCGAGCAGCAGGCTGGCAGCTGAAACCCTTAAATACCTGGAGCCGCTTATCAAACCAGGGATCAAGACCATTGAAATAGATGCACTTGCAGACGAATTTGTCCAAAAACATGGCGCTGTAGCCGCTACCAAGGGTTATAAAGGATACAAATACGCCACCTGTGTTTCTCCGAATGATGTGGTCTGCCATGGCGTACCAAACGATTATGTCATCAAGGACGGGGATATTGTCAACGTGGATGTAACCACGATACTCAACGGGTATTACGGCGACACCTGCAGGATGTATGAGATAGGAAATGTAAGCGACTATGCAAAACAGCTCGTAAAGGTGACCAATGAAAGCCTGCGATTGGCAATTAAGGAATGTTATCCGGGGAATTATTTAGGCAATATCGGTTTTGTCATCAATGAACATGCTGTAAAACATGGTTATAGTGTTGTATTTGAATTCTGCGGTCATGGTGTCGGGGTTCGTTTCCATGAAGACCCACAGGTGGACCATGTGGCCAAAAGGAATACAGGACCACTGCTCAAGCCGGGCATGACATTTACCATAGAACCGATGATCAATGCAGGCAAGGCGCGATGCAAGGTTGACAGGAAAGACGGATGGACCGCGCGGACTATTGACGGAAAACTCTCAGCTCAATTCGAGCACACCATGCTGATAACCGAGACAGGCTGCGAAGCCCTGACTGATGTGTTTGGGGATTTTTGAAAACAGGTAATCGGTAATCAGTAATCGGTGGGAACAGGTATCCCAATTGTAAATTGTAACTTGTAATTTGTAAATTTCCTAATTATGGCACATCTTGTGCAATAAATTCCATAAATCAAAGTTAATTTAGCAGCCTTATGAGAAAAATTGTTTTCTGCCTCTATACCTTGTTCTGCATTTCCTCATTGCATGCGCAAACCAGTTTCAGCACCGAACCAAATGTGTTCATAGAAGAATTCACCAAGTTCATCACCGATGGCAAAAAACCCGAGCTGACAAAAATCGTTGAAACTTTCTCAAAAAACTGGAAGTCAGGCAAGATCACTCCTGAACAACAAAAATTTATCATCAAGATCAGCAATAACATGATGTATAAACTGTTGCCACGCGAACCATATTTCGAACTGATGCTGAGCAACCTCGACCTGTATTACCAAAAAAAGCTAAACCCTACCCTGCTGAAACAATGGCAGGACATCAGCAAGACTTTGCTGGACAAAAATCCGAAAGACTACCTGTTTTTCCTTGAAACAACCAATACATTATTCAAGGACAATACATTTTACCGCTCTGAAGCCAGGCGCTGGTATGCCTCCAATTCCAATTTTGAATTCGGTTTTGTGAACAACAGGGTCAGCATTATTTTCAAAAACCTTGACCTGCATTGTGATGCGGAAATTGACAAGATCGTAGTCTATAATTGTGCAGGTGTATATTATCCCGACAAAAAAATATGGATAGGTACCCAGGGCAGGATCAACTGGGCCCGGGTAGGCAAACCTGAAGCTGAAGTTTATGCAGAATTCAAGAAACACAAGATAGATTTTAATATGGGAGGGTTTACAGTCGATTCCGCCTATCTGACCTACCCTAAAATTTCATCCACAAAAATACTGGGTATACTCACCGAAAGGATTTCCCAGACCTCCTCTCTTGAACTGATCCAAAAATCAGGATTTCCGATGTTCAGCAGTTATGAACCCACCATAGAGATAAAAGGTATCGTTGGCGACCAGGCCATCTATAAGGGAGGCTTCACGATGCGGGGCGAAAAAGTCAACAGCCAGAACATAGGAGAAGGATTTGCAAGTGTCACTTTATTATATAAGGGAAAACCTATGGTAGAAGTGAAATCCCTGGCTTTCAGGCTGGATTCCGGCAAGGTGATGAGCCAGCACGCATCCATCAGGATCAAAGTCGACACAGGATTTATCACACACCCAAATATCATTTTCACGTATAACATCACGCAGAAAAAAATGTTTCTCAATAAAGGTGTTGATGGCCTTATGCGCATGCCTTTTTCAGACAATTACCACGGTGTGGAAATTGATGTTGAACAGGTGATTTGGGACCAAAGCCAGCCATATATCGACTTTGACATGATATCCAATGACAAGGCCGCTTATGTCGAGACCAATACGTTCTTCAAGAAGTTCCTGTTTGAAAAACAACAAGGCGCATTGAACCAAAATCCACTCGAAAAAATGTTCAATTGGTGGAAAGACCCTGTAAGAAACCCTACAAGAACAAGGACCTTCCATATAGAAACTTACGCCGCAGGCATCAATTCCAAAACAGAATACCTGCA
This sequence comes from Bacteroidia bacterium, assembly GCA_025450395.1. GTDB lineage: Bacteria > Bacteroidota > Bacteroidia > NS11-12g > UBA955 > JABMMZ01. The sequence continues at coordinate 6,250 of JANWHK010000026.1, read as the reverse complement.
ACAGCAGATGATGGACATGGCAGATGACGGTTTTATCTATTACAACAGGGTAACCGATTCAATCTATATAAGAGACAAACTGTACAACTGGGTGTCCAATAATACCGGTGGAAAAGATTATGATGTGTTGCGATTTGGAAGTATCATAGCCGGCAAGCCAAACATTACCTACAACATGCTGACACACGACCTTAAAATGGAGGGTGTGAGAAGATTTACCTTCAGCGATTCACAGAATGTGGTCACCATTCCGAAGGACCAGTTACTTACCATCAAGAAAAACAAGGCCCTGCAGTTTGCCGGGATGATACGTGCAGGCCGTATTGATTTTTATTCCAAGGATTTTAATTTCAATTACGCAGGGTTCCAGATCAATAACACCACGATTGACAGTATGGTGATCTATTACCCTGACGTGAATACCGGTACCCTGAGAAAAGTGGAAAGTGTATTATCCAATACCTACGGGCGTATTTTGATAGATTCATCCAATAACAAATCGGGACTTAAGAATTATCCCCATTATCCTATTTTTATTGCGGAAAGAGGTTCGGAGATCAATTATGACCGGGCGGGAACACATAACCATGCGTATAAAGCCGATAAATTCAAATTTGAGATTGACCCGTTCACAATCGACAGTCTCGACAACTTTACAATTGCCGGTTTTGGTTTTGGCGGCACCCTGGTGTCTGATGGTATTTTCCCGGACATTAAAAATACGGCCCGCATCCAGCCCGATTTTTCCCTTGGCCTGGTAGACAAGGTGAACCTGCCAATGTATGGCGGAAAAGGATCGGGTAACCTCACCATCAACCTCAGCAACAGGGGTTTTTATGCCAAAGGCGACCTGTTATACCAGACCTCCATTTCCAGGTCACCTGAATATCTTTTATTGCCTGATGCCACCGTGGGCAACAGTACAAGCTTTGACCTTCCTGAAAGCGCCAAATACCCACTGGTATCAGGATACAATGTAAGAACGGAATGGTATCCGAAGCAGGACAAGATGTTCCAGACCAAGCTGGATAGTAACTTCAAGATATTCAAGTCAGCCTATGATTTTGAAGGCAAGCTGACCCTATCTCCTGCTGACCTGAGGGGCGATGGTAAACTCCTTTGGAACGAGGCTGCATTTTCCAGTATAGATATGGTTTTTGGCAGGAACAAGGCGAATGCCGCAATTTCCGCCATACAGATCTACGCTGTAGACCCTACAAAATTCGCATTTGAAAGCAACAATGTAAAAGGTGACCTGGACTTCGACAAACGGGAAGGCAGGTTCCTTACCAATGTCATTGGTGCATATACGCATTTTCCCTTTAACAATTATTCAAGCAACATGAATGATTACAAATGGGACATGACCAAAAAGACCATGGAGATAAAACCCGGCACTGCAATGGCCAGCCTGAAACCTGTTTTTGCCGGCTTGCCGCAGAATGTGAAGGACAGTGTTAAATTTGAGTGCTCATACGCCAAGTTTGACCTCGTTAAAAATGTGCTGTTCATGGAAAAGATCCCGTATATAGATGTAGCTGACAGCAGGGTGTATCCATTTGAGGGTAAGGCCATCGTCAGGGAAAAAGCCGCGATGGACAGGCTGGACAGCTCAAGGATAGAAGCTAACAGGATTGATAAATTCCATGAGATCAAGAATTGCAAGACCAACATATTGGGTGGCAATACCATTGCAGCTACAGGGTATTACAGGTATATTGATAAATACAAGGTGGAACAGCCGTTGTACGTGGACAGTATACGGATTGATACAGGCGGCCACCTCGTTGGGTTTGGCAGGATATCGGATGAGAAGAATTTCAGGCTGGATAAAAAGATCGGCTTTAAGGGGCTGTTTCAAATCATCAGTACCAGGAGGCCTATTGAATTCTTTGGATTTGTAAGGCCGATGCATTCTTTCGCATACATGGAAACACTGTGGCTGAGGTACAACAATGTAGTGGACCCGCAAAACGTGGTCATTGACGTCATTAATCCAAGGGACAAAGACAATAAGAAACTTTCAATAGGATTGTATTTCGCGAATGACAGCAACCATGTCTATCCCATTATGTTTGACCTGAAAAGGAGGTATAGTGACCCTGAATTGCAATCAGACACAGGTATATTGTTCTATAACAGCACCAAGGATGCCTTCCTGATAGGCAATGAAGCCAAATTACTGAAAAATGCCCTGAAGGGTAATTATATACAGTTCAATGAAAAGGATCACAGCGTATTCGCAGAAGGCCGGTTTGACTTTAATATTATCTCACCAAAAGTCAGTTTCCAGACTGCCGGAACAGCCTTCCACTCAGCGACTGATACAACTTTCAGATTTAACCTGATGATGTTGCTGGATTTCCCATTACCGGCCGAGATCAAGACCAAGATCTCCAAGATACTGCTTACAGAAGGTTCCGGATCAGCACCCGGATTACAAAAAACCGTGGAGAACAAGATGGGGATTTTTGAACTGGTTTCTGATGAAAAGGTAGCTGCAAGGATGGTAAAATCCCTGGAGACCAGCGGTACCATCCCTCCCGATGGCGAACTCAAGTCGGGATTTGTATTTTCGGATGTGGATATAGCCTTTGACAGGATCAAGCGGAAATTCATAGCTGCCGGTCAAATCAACATGCCATTATTCAACGGGGTGATTGTCAACAAGACCTTCAGTACCACCATTGCCATAGAAAAGAAAAGAGCAGGCGACAAGATCTACCTGTATGTTATTACTGACATGGGCGACTGGTTCTACATGGAATATTCAAGGGGAAATATCATCATCGCAACCAACAATGCAGAGCTTGCCACGGCAGTATCCACAGAATCCAACAAGATGCTGGATGAGCAATTCCTGATCCGTGTAGGCAGTGAGAAAACAAAGGACAATTTCTTAAAGAGAAACGATGTTGACCTGGACGAATAATTTGAGTTAATTAACTGATTATTAAGCCTGTATTAAATAATTATTTAGAAAACAAAAAATCATGTATCTTTGCCTCTTTAACAAAAAAATCAGTTACTGAAAAAATGGAATTGGCTTTAATTATTACAGGTGTTGTGGTTTCTTACCTTCTGGGTTCTATGCCAACCGCACTTTGGGTTGGAAAGGCTTTTTACGGAATTGATATCCGTGAACACGGCAGCGGGAATTCAGGTGCCTCGAATACCTTCAGGGTTCTGGGTAAAAAAGCCGGTACAATAGTTCTTTTGGTTGATGTGTTAAAAGGACTTACAGCGGCCAGCCTGGTAAGATACCTGCCTTTTATTGAAATAGGCACTGTCAGGTATGTGAATTTACAGTTATTGTTCGGACTGGTTTCGGTACTGGGTCATATTTTCCCCATTTACGCCAATTTCAAGGGCGGTAAAGGCATTGCAACACTTTTAGGCATGGTCATAGGTATTCATTACCTATCCGCTGTAGTATGCATTGTATTATTTGTCGTCATATTGTTTTCAACGCGTTATGTGTCCTTAAGCAGCATATTGGCATCAGTGGCTTTTCCACTCATTGCCATTGTCATCTATAAGAATGAAGAACCTTTCTTTGTTGCTTTCGGAATCGCAGCGGCATTAATGGTGGTACTCACGCACCAGAAGAACATAGTCAGGCTGGTGGCGGGAAGTGAAAACAAGGCTAAATTACTTAAAAAACACAAGAGATAGGAGGTTAAACATGTTAGACCAAAGCCCAGGACACCAGGAAGAACTTGACATTGAAGTCCAGTTAAAATCGACAGACAGCGCAGACTACGAACTGGTTTTATACAACGATGACGTGAATACATTTGAGCACGTTATCAATTGCCTGGTAAAGTATTGCAAACATGATATATATCAGGCTGAACAATGCGCATGGATTGTCCATTCAAAAGGAAAATGCTCAGTAAAATCAGGACAGTACACACTTCTTGAACCATTGTGTACCGCTCTTTGTGACCAGGGTCTGTCAGCCCAGGTAGAATTAATTTAAGATTTTAGACTGTATCTTTGCAGTCATTTCTACAACCTAACTCCTATGAAAAAGATATTTATATATTTTGCTTTAATACTTATTGCAAACTCTTGTACTACAACTGTACCCATCACAGGCAGACAACAAAGCACCTGGGAAAGTGAAGCTGAACTCGCCAAGCTGAGTGAGTCCGAATACCGCAAATTCCTGGCTGAACATCCAATAACCAGCAACATTCCGGCAAGAAATCTCGTATCTAAAGTTGGTAACAATATTGCCACTTCCCTCACAGAATTTTTCAGGACTTACCAGAATGGTAAATATTACGACCAGGTAGCGGTCTATAAATGGGAATTCAACACCATAGAAGACCCAATCGCCAACGCCTGGTGCATGCCGGGAGGAAAAGTGGCGGTCTATACCGGTTTATTGGCTATCACGCAGAATGAAAGTTCTCTTGCGGTGGTGATGGGACATGAAATAGCCCATGCGGTGGCCAAGCACGGTAATGAGCGGATGACCCAACAAATGAAGGCCCAGGGCATCGGCACTATACTTTCAGTTGCCATATCGGGAAGTCCACAGGCGACACAGGAAATATTTTCAGTGGCTTATGGCGTTGCAGGTGACCTTACCATGTTGAGTTATTCCAGGAAACATGAGACTGAAGCGGATAAATTAGGCCTGGTATTCATGGCCGTGGCAGGATATGATCCCTCAGAGGCGATAACCTTTTGGGAAAGGATGATCAAAATGTCCAATTCAGCCAAACCTCCCCAGATATTGAGCACCCATCCAAGCGACGCACAGCGCATCAAGGACCTGAAAGAGTGGCTGCCGGAAGCCATGACCTATTATAAAAAGAAAGCCTGAGTTTATCATTATTTTGCAGAAACTGCTTTATTCCCGCACCGCGACACTTTCAGATATAGCGACAATCGCCGGTGATATCCTGCAACATCTTGGGGATATTAAGATATTGCTGATGCAGGGTGATCTTGGCAGTGGCAAAACAACCCTTACCAAGCAGTTACTTAAACAATCAGGTGTTACTTCTGAGGTAACAAGCCCTACTTTTAACCTGGTGAATGAATACCGGAATGATGCAGGAACCTTATTTTACCATTTTGACCTTTACAGGATCAAACATGTAGATGAACTGACTGAAATCGGTTTTTTTGAATACCTTGACTCAGGGCAACTATGCCTGATCGAATGGCCGGAAATTTCTGAAGGCCTTATCCGTGAACCGGCACTCAAGCTCCGGATTACATACCAGGACGAAAAAAGGTTATATGAGCTTTGGCAGCTTAATTAAAAGCTTGACTGCTTTCAGTCAATTTTCCATAACTCTGCACCATACGAAAGATCATCCACGACAAAATACAACTTTCCTGAAACAATGGCCAGGTAAGAAGGAGGTAAATTGTTAAAATCAGAATAGGTACCTTTTACCATTTCAGTATTGCCTGCCTTACCACCGGATTTCCATATTTCAGGGTTCCTGTCTTCACTTGTGGCTACAAAATAAAGCAGTCCATTGAGGTTCTTAAGGTTTCTGCAGCCAGAGCCGGTTGCACCTTTTTTAATATCCTTCACGAGTGATGTTCCCTTTGCAGTTCCATCTGTTTTCCATAATTCAACCCCGTGGGAAGCAGTTTCAGCAATAAAAAACAATACACCGTTCACCTCTGTCAACTCTGAAGGATTGGCATCATAAGCACCCGGTGCGATATCCTCTACCATGGACGTTCCGCCCTGGGTACCATCACTTCTCCATAACTCTATACCTTGTTTGCCATTATCAGCTATAAAATAAAGCAAGCCATTGGCCAAAGTGAATTCACCGGGATCAGAACCATGTTCACCCGGGTTGATATCCATGACAAACACAGTTCCGTTTGTTGTACCGTCGCTTTTCCATAGCTCATGGCCATGCGTGCCGTCATTGGCTGCAAAATACAATACATTGCCAATGAGATGCAGGTTGACCGGTTCAGAGCTTCCGGCCCCATCAAAAACATCTTTCAGCCTGACCGTTCCCTTCTCGGTTCCATCGCTCTTCCAGAGTTCAATTCCATTGTTGTAATCTGCTGCTGAAAAATAGAGCAAGCCATTCATACTCACCAGGCTTTGCGGGTCAGATGATTCTTCTCCCCTCCAGATATCCTTCACCATGACTGTTCCTTTTTCAGTGCCATCACTCTTCCAGAGTTCAAAACCACTTACCTGGGTCCTGGCATTAAAAAAAACAGTACCTTTTACATTCACAAGGAATTGTGTGCT
>JANWHK010000025.1 GCA_025450395.1 Bacteroidia bacterium | reverse complement strand
GACCTGTAGGATCAAAATATTCTTTTGTATGTGAAGTGAAATTCAACAAATTTATTCCAGAAACGCCATCCACACTTCGTTCCAGTACATATGTAGTAAGAGAATCAGTTCCGGCATAAACAAAACTAACATTGATTCCAGTTACATTGATTCCAGCCGGAATTACTTCCAATTTTATATCTACATTATTGGGAAGGTTATTAATTAATACGTATACCTTCCCCGGCGAAATACTGCCATTGTAAATGGCTAAAACTTTATAACTATTAACAAAACAAGCAGGAAACCCTGAATCAACATATTGATTGTCGCCAAAAACATCTGCTATCACTAAGCCATTTCGGATTATGCGAAAATCTTTTACTACTTCACTCATGTCGTGGTCCCACTTTACTTGAATTTTTTGATCACCAGGCAACAGTGTTACTGTTAAATTCTTCACATCCATCACCTCCAGCCCTTGGGAAAGGGGATTGATTGTGCTGCCAAAAAGTCGACCTGACATGGTCAGAAACCCCACACAACAAAGTGCATACAATAAAATGATTTTCATATTAAATTGATTTGAACAACAAAGGTGCAATTTATTACTCATATCATAACCACATAATGATGTAGGATGGAAGATATAATAATTCATATATATTCGCATTATGAAAATATGTATTTCTGCATTTATTTTCTTCATTTTAAACCTGGCAAATGCCCAGGACCTGACTACACATTTCAGGCATATAAGTACCCGGAATGGCCTTAGTTCGGATAACGTGAGATGTTTCTTCATGGACAGCCGGGGATTTTTGTGGATCGGTACCATGGGGGATGGGCTCAACCGATTTGATGGCAAAACCGTTAAAACCTTCAGGCACCAGTCCAATAATCCAAAATCAATTTTAAGTAATGACGTCAGGGATATTGCTGAAGACCCGTATGGAAGGATCTGGGTTGCGACACCAAATGGGCTTTCTATTTTAAACCATGATCTCAGTTTCTCCAATTACATGCAAATTCCTGTTGATACCGGACAACTTAATATTACACCAATCAACTCTGTCTCCATGTTTAAGGGCCATATGTTTATGGGTCTGAGCAACGGTATAATCAAGACTTCAGCAGATTTTAAAAAGGTAGTCCCAACATTGGCATTATTGTCAAAAGGGAAACTTCCTGAAAAACTGAAGTGCATTCCCTTTGGTATGTATACGACTAGCACAGGCTTATGGGTATCTACACATAAGGGCATGTTCTTTTCAAGGGACGGTAAGGAATTTATGCATAAAGGACATAATCCTGAGAAATTAAGGATTTTGCAAATGGGTTATATTCAAGCCTTTACACAGGCTGAAAACGGAAACCTTGTTTTCATGAGCATGAAATTTCCAGGCGTATACACTTTTGATCCGCGCACCGGTATGACGGATTCGATAAAATTTTCAGACAAAATGGAGTTTTTTCCGGTAAGTATGGTGCAGGTCAAGGACAATATATATTGGGCCAGCACCTTCTTGAAAGGAATAGTTGAGATAGATATAAGTAATGGTGCATTCCATTTTATTAAAAGTGATCCTGAAATGCCCGGTTCATTGGGCAATGACATGGTAGTTCTTCTATATAAGGATAAACAGGGTAGCATTTTTGTAACAACGGGCTATGGATTTGACATGGTTCATCCTTCCCAGTGTAATTTTAGCCAGATGAAGACTTATGTATCTGACAATTCTAATTTTCCTCTTCGTTCCGCTTATAATTTGTATCAGGATAAAAACCACCAGGTTTGGGCAGGTTCATACTTCAATGGCCTGTATAAGATAGACATGACCAATGGCAATACCTTTCATGCCGGATTAAAAAATGATGAAAAAGGCATATTTGCCATTTCTGAGGATCAAGACAGACTGTTTCTGGGCACTGATGACGGCCTGGGTTTTTATGATGAAAAAACCGATCAATTTATTAAATTAAAACTCCCTGAAGCTCTCATTGGAATCACGAAAGGCAACTTTAAATTCATTGTTCGGGATAAAAATCAGAATTGGTGGATAGGTATCTGGTTACAAGGCCTGTTGCAATTGAGCCCGGATTTTAAGAGTTATCATTTTTATGCTTCTTCAGACTCTAATTCATTGCTTAAATACCTATCTCCCATTGGTGGAAAAATTGACAACTTAAACCGCTTGTGGTTTGGGTACCATGAATCATCTGAAATCACCTGCCTTGATCTTAACAATCTTACTTCAACTCATTACAAAACCTCAAAAAAGGGATCCGGAATATCCGGAATGGACTATAGCTGCACCTTTAACATGGCGCTGTTTAATGATTATCTTTGGATCACTACCTCACATTCCGGGTTGTTAAGATTTGACATGGTGAGTCATGAAATAGAAATTTTTAATCATTCCAATGGCATGCCTTCTGATCAAATGAATTTTATTCGCCCGGATAATCTAGGTCAGCTCTGGATTGGCACTACAGCGGGCCTGGTTAGATTCAATTCACAAACAAATGCAATCCACACCTATCATTTTTCAGATGGATTACCCTCTGAATACCTAATGGATGCTGACCTGGTATTTTTACAAGATGGAAGGGCACTTATGACATGTGACCGCTATTTATGGACTTTCAACCCGGACCGCATGACGGTCAATCCCTTATTCCCAAAAATCGCCCTTACTTCCATACAAAAGTCGGGAATGGATCTGGCAATTGTACCCGGTGTCCGTGAAATTGATTTTTACTACAAGGACAAGACCCTTAATTTTGAATTTACGGGCATAAATTATATCGATCCGGATAAAAACATTTACAGTTACAAGCTTGAAGGACTGAATACCGCATGGAATTCCCTTGGCAGCAACAATTCGCTTCATTTAACTACACTACCTGCCGGTGAATATACCCTGCTTATAGATTGCTCAAACAAGATTGGATTTAGAAACCCTGAAATTTTCAGCTACCTGATACATGTACACGGACCATTTTGGAAAACATGGTGGTTTATGTCCCTTATATTTTTCGTGATTAGTGGAACACTCTACCTTTTATACCGCCACAGATTGAACCGTATACACCAGTTGCAGGCAATCAGAGACAATATTTCGAGAGACCTGCATGATGATATCGGGTCAGCTCTAAGCAGCATTTCCATTTACAGCGAAGTGGCCAAAAGAATGTCCCATGACCAATTTCCACAGATACTTCCTACACTTAACAATATCCAGATAACCGCTAAAAATGCAATGGAAAACATGAGTGATATCGTCTGGGCTATCAATCCTAAAAATGACCGGTTCCAGGATGTCATTCAAAGAATTGAAATATTTGCCAACCAGATACTAAGTGCAAAAGGCGTGAAATTTATTTTTGATATACCGGATGAGATATCCCTTAAAACCCTGAGTATCCAACAACGAAAAAATATCTACCTGATTTGCAAGGAAGCCATTAACAATGTAGCCAAATATGCCGAGGCCAACGAGTGCCAGTTAAATATCTTTAACGACTCCGGAAATGTAGTGATACAGATAAAGGACAATGGAATTGGCGGTATTGACCCTGAAAAGAAATCAAGTGGCGGAAATGGTATTTACAATATGAAAAAAAGGGCCGTGGAACTCAAGGGATTTTTGGATATCATCTCAGAAAAATCCATTGGCACCATTCTCAACCTGAAATTAATCATTAAATAATGAGTCATCCCATCAAAGTTGCCATTTTTGAAGACAATGCCTCTTTGCGTGACAGCCTGTCAACACTTATAGGCTTATATCCTGAAATTAAACTCATAGGTGCATTTCCTGACGCAAGTTTTATTATGGAACAAATGAAGCTTGAAAAACCGGATGTGATCCTGATGGATATTGACATGCCGTTTCGTTCCGGGATTGAGGCTACGAGGCTTGTCCATAGTGAATACAATGACATTAAGATCATTATGCTAACCGTATTTGATGATGACCGGAAGATCTTTCATTCGATATGTGCCGGTGCCGTAGGGTATCTGTTAAAAAAGTCGGATAGTTCTGAAATCATAGAAGGTATTTTCAAGGTGTACGAAGGGGGTGCCCCTATTAGTCCATCCATAGCATTGAAAATCCTCAATCTCTTTACAAAGACCAATAAATTCCCCGTAATTAAACATGAAAATAATTTAAGTGACAGGGAAATGGAAATTCTTTCCCATCTCACGAAAGGACTGAGTTATAAAATGATAGCTGATTCATGCAATATCAGCCTTGATACTGTGCGTTTTCATATCAAGCATATATACGAAAAATTACATGTACATTCCATGACAGAGGCGGTTTCCAAGGCCCTGAATGAGGGTATTATCTGATTTCCTGAAAAACTACATCATTATGCAGTTGAAGGGCCTTTTGATATTGCTGAACTTTGTTGTACTAATAATCAGAAAGCTATGAAACCACTTATCATTCTTATTCAGGCCTTTATACTTTTAACCAGTACAGTTTTCAAATATTCCGGTCTAAGCAAAACATCAGTTTCACCGGATACGATAGTGACAGCCATTGGCGTGAGCGAAAAACACTTCTGGATCGGCACTACAAAAGGACTTTGGAAAATTAAGAGGTCAAATGGGAAAACTGTCCATTACCATAAGGGAAACTCAATGCTTCCTTCTGACAATATCAGCTCTATTGCAGTTGAACCTGATGGAAACCTTTGGGTCGGAACTGATAAAGGGATCATGCGATATGATAACTACACATTCTATACCCTGACATCTGACAATACCAGCATTCCCGATTGCAACATTACCTCCATCGCCATTGATGATCTAGACAGGATATGGCTGGGAACCTCAACCGGAGGAATAACACTGATAAAAAAGAACAAGAAAATGCTGCAGTTTAATTCCGGCAATTCCAATTTTTATTCTGACAGTATCCGACGATTAATTTCCGATATAAACGGCGCGGTTTGTGTTGAGTTTTCGAATGGCAGACATAGTACATTAAAATATTCCTGTAATAAACTTGAAACAAGGGAAATAAAAAAACCATGCCAGCTGGTTTCAATTTGTGGAATAGTCGTATCATTCGCACAGAAAACCATGTTGCTTCATGTTGACAGTTCGATTGGTAAAATACCCGGGGACAAGCAAATGCCTGCTTTTGCGCTGAAAACGCTTTCAGGTTACAACAGGGAAATCAAGACTGCGAGAGATAGTGTTCAGACCCAATATCTTGAAAATCTCAAAACTGAAATTTCAACTTACCTGACATATAAAGATTCAAGAATTGCATTCCACATTTCCCAAGATGACAACTGATAGGAGATGCTGCATTGTGAAAACGGAGTAAAGGCAATTTTAAATGCTGGCCGGAGTATCCATCTGATTATCAATCATCTTCGACAACATTTGCTTTGATGCAACTCCGACGATCTTATCCACCAGTTCGCCTCTCTTGAACACCAGCATGGTGGGCAGGCCACGTATGCTATATTTTGTGGCAACGCCGGGATTTTCGTCTGCATTTAACTTTCCTACCACAGCCTTGCCTTCATAAGCCCTGGCCAATTCATCTATCATGGGTTCCATTGCGCGGCAAGGGCCACACCATTCCGCCCAAAAATCAACGAGTACAGGTTTGTCTGAACCCAGTACATCGTGATCCCAATTTGCATCTGTTAGTTTTTTTGCCATAACGTCAATGTTTTATTTCTATACAAATTTACCATCTGTAATTCGATATTTTACATAAATTTTAATGATTTTTATATAGGGTTAAATAATATGCTTATTTATTGATAGTGAGATTACTGTCACCGTGAAGCTGTCATCCTGAGGTTCTCGAAGGATTAAGCTTCCGTCCCCTCCTTACCACCCCCGAAAAGTTTCTCCAGCAAGTTTGGCTTCTTCAGTTCACCGTTGATGTATTTTTCCTTGTGGTCAAAATCGCCATCAGGTTTATAATACCGCCAGGTACCATTCTTCAAACCGTTCTTGTATTTGCCCTTGGTTTTAATGATGCCATTCTCATAATAATCCATGTAGACGCCATCCATCATGGTTCCATCCATTTCAGCAGATGTTTTAGGATTACCATTTTCATAATAGGTGGTATGCATGTTGTTGCTGAAATTCCGTGCATAGAACTGGTCGAAAACAGATAGGGTATCTGTTTCACTATCGGAAGTATCAATGACTTCGACAGGTGCTATCCAGGGCAAATAATAAGCAGCCAAGACCGTGCGCATCCTGTCACCATCTCCCGACAAACTCATGCCAACATGGTTAAAACACCTTATGTACTGTTGGTTCACCTGTGAACTGGCCCAGCTTGCTTCATTCAGCAAACCCTTGAAATTTGCAAAATGATGATTGGGACTGATATAGGCCATGACACTGGTCTTGTCGGAGAATTTACCCCTGAAATCCCTGTATTCCTGTTTGTTGGCAAGGGTTTTCTGAGCTATAAAATCATCGATGGTGACCAGTATTGTTTTTGGATCGTCACTAAACACGACATAGTCATCAATAATCGTGTAATAAGGTTTCTCAATCTTTGAAAATAAATTGCCGAGAAATGCCTTGAACAAACCTTTCACTTCAATATACTTGATAGTGTACCCCTTATATATGACATCATTGAATTTTATAGGTGTGCGCTTTCTCACTTGTTTTTCCACCATCAAGAGATTCTCCCTGGCTGCGTCCATATCATCCGCCTTGATCGCCAGTATGCTTCTGACCTTATTTCCAATCAATAAATCTGTTTCGTATTGGGCTATTGCCACTTCGCTTCCCATCCAGCTTAAGAGGTGCTTTTTTATATTGATATTGAGCAGCTTTTCAACCTTTCTGAGGTTCTTTTGCTGGGCATTATAGGCCACCCGGTCTTTTTGCAACACCTTTTCAAGGTTGCCATAAAAGGTGCCAAAATCCGTAAATCCCATACTCAGGAAAAAGGAGGTCTTTTCGGAAAATACCTTCTCTGCATCGGAACCTGATTTTCCTGAAATGGACAGTGCCTGTAAATAAGAACTTAAACTATCGTTGACAATGGTATGTCCATCTGCCAGTATCATATCGTCTTCTATCGAACAATCCAGGCCGGTATAAAACAGGCTGGAACACAGGTCCTTCACATCACTCACATCATCCATATAAACACCAAGATACTGGTGAAAGGTCTTATAATTGATGAGCACCCTGCAAAGCCCGTTAGCTGAAGTGAGTTGGTTGACCTCAGTGAACCTGGGGTTCATGCCCATTTGCTCTTCGGGCAATTGTGATGCTGAAATCACCTTATCCACAAGGGACTTGTTATAGCTCGCCACCAGGTAATTGCTGACAAAACAGATGGATAAAACCTCTCTTGTTTTGGGGTCAAAAAATTCATTGACTTCTACGTTCTTCGAGGTCCTTACCGTATGCGTATAATCAAGTTGCGTAATCAGGCTGGTTAAAGATGTTTTCACCATATCTGACTTGGAAGCTTCTTTCATATCCGCATAATAAACAAAATCATAATCCCTGGCCTTGGTCATGTGAATGGAGATGAGCAAATGCCGCTGGCCCAACATCGAAAAAACCTGCTGGTTGGTTTTTATCATTTCATCCATCCTGTCCGCATTTTTTGTAATTCGGGCAAATGGCGGGAATGTTTTCATGCCATGCCATATATTGCCGGAACTGAAGGTCTGCCAGCTTTTCACCGGGTCCTGTGTTTCTATCACCATCACCGCATCGGCCGGGATCAGGTAAAATCCATCAGAGAACTTATTTGGTGAAAGCTTGATCCAGGCAAAATAGGCCCCGACAGCAACTACTATAACCACTAATCCAATCAGTACGTTTCTCATTTTAAGATTTTAATTTTTGAAGTTCTTCCCATACAAAATCAAATAATTCCCCTACATAGCCAGGTGAAAAATTGAATTTTACCTTTCCTGCTTCATAGAGTTCGGGAATCGAAACCGTGTAGCCGAGTTCCAGCATCTGTTTGTATCCGTCAAGTCCATTCTTTTTATTTTTCAACACATTACGCCAGATTGCAATGGCTCCTAATTGCGCAAAACCATATTCAATATAATAAAAAGGCACTTCGTATAAATGCAGCTGTTTTTGCCAGCTGTTCGCGAGATAATGTTCATATCCGCCCATATCTGTCACACCGGTATCAAACCGCTTGCATATCTTGACCCATTCAGCAGTCCTTTCTTCAAGCGTGTGCTCAGGATGGGTGTATAACCAATGCTGGTAAGCGTCAATAGTGGCAATCCAGGGCAAGGTGGCAATTACACCTTCAAGCTGTTCAATCATCGCACGTTTTAATTCTTCTTCATTGTCAAAAAACACATTCCACCCTTCCATGCTGATGAGTTCCATCGACATGCTGGCCACTTCAGCCACCTCCATCGGTGCATTCTTGAATGCATTCAGTTTTAAATGTTCACTGAGGAAAGAATGCATCGCGTGCCCGCCTTCATGCACCATGGTTTCAAGGTCCCTTAAACTGCCGGCGGCATTCATGAAGATAAACGGTATACCACTTTCTGCCAAAGGATAATTATACCCTCCAGGTGCTTTTCCTATACGGCTGTCAAGGTCCAGGAAACCCTTGTCTGCCATTACCTGCAAATTCCTGGCAAACTGTGGTTCAACCACTTCAAAACATTTCACTGTTTTCTCCAGTAATTCCTCCCCATCCGTGAATGGTTTCAAGGGTTCCCTGTTCATCGGGTCAACTGCCAGGTCGTAAGGCTTTAAGTTCTCATAGGCCAGGCTGGTTTTCCTGTGTTCCTCTATTTTCCTGTTCAGGGGCACCACCACTTTTTCAATGGCTTCATGAAAATTGAAACAATCATTCACTGAATAGTCAAATCTACCCAACGCCTGGTGCATGTAATCCCTGAAATTCTTAAAACCACAATTAAGTGCCACCTGGTGTCGCAACTTGATCAACTGGTCGAACAATTCATCAAGTTCCTTTTTACTTTCCAGTCTCTTGTTGTTGATGATCTCATAAGCATTTTTCCTGCGTTCCCTATCCACTTCCTTCAACTTATTGGAAGCCTGCTGCAAGGTCAGGGTCTCTCCTTCAATTTCTACAGACATGGCTCCACTGATGGTCCCGTATTTTTGCGACAGTGTTTGCAATTCAGCCTGCAGGGGAATATTTTCCTCCCTGAAAAGGTCGATGGAATTTTGTATGGCCCTGAAATAAATAAAATACGCTTTGTCCTTCGCAAGATCTTTTTTATAGGGCGAGTCATTTATTTTCTGGTTTATCTTGTCTTCATAAGGTGCAATATTAGGCTGTATATTGGTGACAAAATCTATATAATCCGTTTCCAGTGCCTGGTTGTTCGTGTCGCAGGTCATTTTAATATAGCGCCAGGCAAGGTCTTCACTCACTATACTTTCAAGTTCGCTCACATGCGCCAGGAAAACCTGGTAAGTCTCAAGTGAGGTGACAGGGTAATTCAATATCTCATCAAAATATGGTTGCAGGTTGGTCCAGTCTGTGATCTTAAAGTCTTGCGGGATGTATTGGCGGTTCATTTTTATTGCTTGCTAGGAATGATGGTTCAAACTTAGGAATAATTTTAGTTTTTATAAACAGGGATACGAAGCTGTTGATAAACAATTATTCGGGTTTTGCAAGTCGCCTGACCATGCGGTATAAATTCACTGAATTGATGGCCATAAAACACATCAGCATAAGCAGTCCCGTGATGAACACAAACATGTATACACCTGGTTCCACCTCAAAACCTCTTGCCAGCATGAACGCATTAAAATAATGCTTGCCCAACAACATGATGACCGCACCCAATATGCCGATGATGCCTGTGAGTACGCTGTAAAACACCATATAATGCCTTAAAATATCCAGGTGATAATATCCCAGTTGTAAAAGGGTCTTGATCTCGTACCGCGAATTATTGACCAGTAATTGCGAATATTGTACAAAGCCCAGAACAGACAATAATACAATGACTCCCCCTATTACAAGGACAATCGCTAAAATCAGTTTTAAAATAGCGTTTAATTTGCCATTTTTCAATAATTCGAGATTGGTCTCATACCCATTCTTGTCAATATAATCGGACAGTGCTGTATTGGATGGATCATTGGTCACCACCACTATCCGCGAGGGTCCTGAAGAAGGAGCATCCCCAAAATTGCGGTTAGCATAATCCAGGAAACTTTCAGGCACAAGGATGGAATTGATACGGTTGGTAAAACCCGCTATCCTTCCCGGTAATTCCACTTGTTTGCCCTGGCCTTCCACTTTCACCTTCAATGCGGCCATCTTTGCCGTGCCGTGCGAGATCTGAGGCAAACCCTGGCTGGGGGCAAAACCGAAATTATATAAGTTGATATAATCTACCGGCAATATGATGGGGACTGTCTGCCCTTCCTGCCATGACCACTGCTCTGTTTTGATATCCAGGAACTCATCAGGTACTGCTTCGAAAAACATATCGGTATAAACCGAATTACCCATAAAATCAAAAGCGGTTTTCGCCTTGAAAAGATTTGCCTTGAATTTTCCAATCTTCTCAACCGACGGCACCTGTTCAAATTCCCTGATCTCTTCGTCCCCGAAAAAATTCTTGCTTCCGGTTATGGTATTCATCATGTTCACCCGTTTATTCACTACGAGGAACTGAGGACTGACAAGATCTTCCTTGTTTACTATCAGTTGTTTAAAATCAAAGAACAACTGAACTGAACCCATTACAAGCACCAGGCCGAATAAACTCCCGAACATGACGATTGTCAATTGCAGGTAACTTTGTTTTGCCAGGATTAAATTCCGTATCATACAAATATGGATTCATGATAATTCAAGCCGTATTTTTCGCCAAGAGTGGTGACTACAAGTCCGGCATGATTTTTTTTGCAGGCCTCTTCAATTAATTGTTCCGCCCTGGCAATATTTTCCTTGTCGACATGGCTGAATGGCTCATCCAGCAATAAATATTCAAAAGGCTGGACTAAAGTCCGGATAAGTGCTATGCGCTGTTGTTGTCCCATGGACAGGAACCTGACCTGTTTGCCGAGAAGACCGGAGACACCCATTGTCTCTGTCATGCGCATCATGTCGTCAACAGATACGGTATTTGTCTGTTGCCTTTTCATGTTGATGTTTTCAAGGGCGGTCAGGCCATCGAATAATCTCAGGTCCTGGAACATCATCGCGATCCTTGTTTTCCTGAGGTCCGACCATTCACGGAGGGTCATAACCGAAACATCCTTATCCTGTATCCGGATATGCCCGCTGAAGTCATTGCGCAAGCCATAGATGTAACTCAGCAAAGTGGATTTGCCCTTACCGGAGGCCGCGTTGACAAGATAATAAGAGGGTCCGCTAAGTTCTGTGGTTTTACCCCATATACTTTCCTCGCTGTATTCGCCACTGAGTGGGGCAGGAATCACCTGGTTAAGCTGGATTTTCATCAATACACATTACAACTCTTCCAAAGGCAGTGTATCAAATTGTTTCAGCAGGCGGAATAACGAATTTCCTTCCCCTTTAACGAGATTGATTTCAAAAGAGGCACCATCCACATCTCCAGTGCCTTTCATGTCATTAAACAGGGACATATAATCCTTGAAGTATGAAAAGCTCTTCTCGCCTGCCATGCGGCTGAAATAATCAGAGACTGCTGCAGGATAATTATTGAGATTCAAGTTAAAATAAGCCGCTGACGGTTTACCGGTCATCAAGCCTGCAACTTCTGCATTTGGCTCTTTCATGGTTTTTTTGTTTGTCACAATGCCGGCGCCCAGGGTTGAGTCATTTGTAAAGGTCAGGCCATATTCTGTTTCAATCGCATAAAAGGTGGGAATATATCCGAGTGGGAACTTGCGCATGCCGTTAATCACTGCTATCGGAATATTCTTCATCAGTTTGTCATAATTAGCACGGTCCTTGATACCCATATTCAAGGTGAAGACCGGCATGGGTTGTTTGGCAATTTCTTCGACCATTTCGATTTCACCGGTCGCCTCATTCATTTTATATGAATGGTTCTTGCTTTCCATCTCGATAATATCTACCAGGGCCATGGTGATTTCACCACTGAAAACAGATTCAAGTTCCTTCACAGTCAATCCCATTCCCATTGCGGTTTGCTCAAGACTTTGCATCATGCTTTTTTCATCAGCGAACATTGATATTATTTTTGGTATATCCAGGCTCATGCTAAAAAGTGCATATACTTTATCATTCGTAATGTATTGCAATGCCTTATTGTCTACTCCTTTTTTATTGAGATAATTGATTTTCTCAATGGCCTTTGCATCACCGTGGGTTTTTGATGACATGGCAATTTTGTCATTCTCAAACGATATGCCACCACTGATATAAATACCCTTGTAATTGTCCATCAGCTTTTTAACCATCGGATTATTGGCGGTCATCTTGCTGTAGGTGTTCATCAACTCACCATAATTGAGAAAGAGACTTATATCGTGTTTATTATCTGAATACTGCTTGAATTCCTTATTCTCAGCCATGCTGTTCTTTTTATCCTGTACCATCAGGATATTAAACATTTTTATAATCTCCTGCTTTTTCTCATCACCGTAGCTATTGCTAGTTTCCAAAATCAACAGGCCATTTTCATTCCATGCAAAATAATCGTTGCCATGCGAAAACACCTGGTAACCTTTCTCGTCATGCATATTTTTGGCCAAGCCGGGGATTTTCCCAATAAATGCGGCAAAATCTTTCTTGTCCTTTACATCCATTACCACACCTATATTTTTATCTTCAGCATTGTTCTGTACAAATACATACATATCGCTAAAAACGTCCAGGCCATTGTCGAGTGGATTTTTTAATATCTCAGACATCAGAAGGCCCATACCATCAGTCTCCTTCAATTCCTTGGATTTGCTCAACATCGTCTTGTACAATTTGGTCTCCTTGAATTTGCCGTTAAAATCAGCCTTGTCAGTGAGTTTCTTCAGGTTGAAGGTTACTAATGCTGAAGCATTCGCAGGCACAAGGCGTAGGTGTTTGGAACTGCCACTTCTGAAACTATAAATGTAAAAAGCCGCGCCAATGACCACCACCCCTAAAATGATAAATAAGATTTTTTTGTTCATGAGTTAAAATGTGTTTTCGATTACCGGCAAATATACATTTTTTGCGAAATCCCGCAAATTATTAATATCCGGCATAAACCCATCATTCATCACCCGTCATTCATCACTCATCATTCATTTGCTTCAATCCCAACATTCCATCATCAGCAAATTACCTGAATCAAAATGGATTGAAACGATGCCGGTTTCTGCCACCCTGTTGCTGCTGCTGGTATTGTAAGGATATTCAATAGTCTGGTGCTTTAAATTCCAGACAAGGTTTTCTGTTTGAAGATTCACAACCTTGTTCAAGGGGATAAGCGATACATTATGGTGTGCCTGGAAATGTTTCCGGAAACCACTGTTGACAGGGTATATCCTTGAATAATTATCAATCATCACCAGCTTTATCGCGTCCTGGTAACGCGCAAGTGTCGCAATATTGTTCATGTAATGATCACTGCGCTTGCCCGTGGCCCACACAATATTTGCAGCTTCGTATTTCCTGCTGATCAATAGTTCAAGGCCTTTCTCAAGATCCGTTTTGTCCTGGTCGGGTACATATACGATTTCAGTATCAGGCGGTATCATGCTTTTTATTTCCTCGGAACTGGTATGGTCAAAATCACCCAATACAAGATCAAATTTAATACCGAGGTCCATTACTTTCTGCAAGGCCCCATCCAACACCACAATAAATGGGTTCCATTCCAGTAACTGATCAAGTATTTTTGAAGAACATTGTTCCCCGTTGGCAATAATCAGGGCCGGCTCCTGCCCATCCCTGACGATATGATGTGATGACATATCGGGTATCTAGTGTAAGATACTGAACTTCTGTTTTCCTTCTCCTGATGAGGTTTTATACCATAAAACGTATTGGCCATCGGGTAGTAAAACAGTGGATATTGTACTTTTCTCACCTTCAATTTTACCGCTTAATACCTGTCTTCCCTGCAGGTCGTATACAGTATATTCACCCTGACCGGCTGCATTAATTTTCAAATTCAGCATATCGTTTGCAGGGTTCGGATAAATAAGGGCAGAGCTTTGCTCCCTGAATTTGTCATCTACAGAACTTATACCATTGTTATTCACCTGGCCCTTGAATATTCCTCTTCCATGGGTAAAGAAATAGATATCTTTTTTGTTCTTATGTATCCTGATATTGCTGACCACGGTGGAAGGGAAACGGATATCCTTTTCCCAATTCAGTCCGCCGTCCTCGGTGATGTATAAACCATAATCCGTACCGGCAAATATCACTTTCTCCGGATCCATCGGATCACATTCCACCCAGTTAACAGGTAATCCCTTTGGCAGGTTGCCACTGATATTCTTAAAAACAGGTGTGGCACTGAATAGTTTTGAGGCTACATAGATACGTCCTGAATCAGAAATATTGCTGAATCCAAGATATACCTTATCCCTGTATCCCGGAATCACCTTGATACATCCCAGGAAAGAGGCCTTGATGGCAAATGGCATCAACTGCTTGAGATTCTTCGGTGTGAGTTTTGTGTTATTGGCTGAGTCCACCGCTACAAAAGTACCATCACCTCCTGCAAACACCGCCGGATTATCATCATAAGAGGTCGCGCTGCTGAAATAACGGCCTCCGGGCAAGGTATACAGGTTCTTAAAGCTGCTTCCCCCACTATTACTGTAATAAAGATTGATATAAGAAGGATACACTACAATATCACCGTTTGTTTCACTTACATGATAAGGTTGTATGAACCATTTAGGATCTACTGAAGGCAGGTTATCGCTGATTTTATCCCCGCTCCTGAATACAATTCCATTCTGCGTAGAATAGTATTTTACACCGCTGTTGCCGGCATGATAAAATGCATACCCACCATCTGATCCATTCACAGATGAAAAAGATTTGCTCAGGTTCTTACTCTCTTTCGTGCCATTGTCCTGGGTTCCTCCCATTACTGCCACCGTATGAGGCGATACATCCCCGGCATAAAACTGGGTAATATTCAAATTGTTGTTCAGGCTTGTGAAAGTATTAAAATTACTCCAATCGTAAACACAAAGACCTCCATCGCTACCGAGATACAATTTGTTACCACTATTGATAGCGATATGATTATCCGCGTGCATTTCTGTGTTACTGGACCATGTCAGTCCCCCATCCTTGCTTGAACCAATATCCAGCGAACCTATGAATATCCCATTGGAATCATTATCATTCACAGACATGTTCATGGCATACCATGTAAAACCAAATTTAACTTTACCATTCGGATTGGTTTTAACCTTAAAGGTTTTGCCCCCGTCACTCGATTTATAAAAGTTATTTAAAACACCGGAATAACTGTTATCAAGTCCTGAAATAGCTGCATACACAATATTCGGGAATTTTTTGCAAAAGGCCAATTCACCCCTGGCTGTTGAAGCTGAACCAATACTGGCAACTTTAGAGAAAGAACCGAGGTTACCTGAAGCCGACCTGTATACACCATTTCCTTTCACTGCAATTAATACCGATCCATCAGGAAATAACTCAAGATCATTCACCTGGTTGACCGTTGAATATACCCTTGAAAAAGTCTGTCCGGCATCCAGGCTACGCCACAATCCTGCACCATGTGTGGCAACATAAAGTGTATTGGTATCCACGGGTGAACATTTTACAGACCAGTTCATGCTGAAGCTGGTATTATTGGTGGCAGGAAGTTGTGAAAATGTATTGCCCCCATCAAATGATTTAAAAATACCCGCTCCAATCAAATCGGCGCTGTTTCCTGAAGCTTCACCTGTGCAATAATAAATAACTTCAGGCAAAAAAGGGTTCTGGCTCATCCAGGTTATACTTGGTGATAAGGCCTGGTCATTGATAGCTCTCCAGCTGGTACCGCTATTCTCTGAAATAAAAACACCTCCGGATGCCGCGCCTATTATCAACCTGTTGGGATTGGAATAATCTGCAACTATTGCCCTTATCCTGCCCGCAACATTGGACGGTCCATATTCATATACATTAAGCAAAGCATCTGAAGCAGAACGTTTATTCAAGCTATTCTGCCACTGGTACCTTGACATATCCGGCAGGACATTGGTGCCAGCCGTCTTGATATACAACCATTGACCGTAATATCCCGGCAAGGGAGAATTATCCCTGGCTATATCCTTTGTGTTTATTTTGGTATTTTTCTGACATCCAGCAATGAATATTAAAAACAGGGAAAAAATGATGCAATTTCGTTTAAGCATGATTTTGCAAATATAATAAATAAATCTTTTACTGACCGTTTTGATTCCAAAAATAGGGCAAAATTGAGCTAAATCCTGTATTTTTGCAGGCCTGTTTCATGGCATTGAATGCAGCTAAATTAATTAAAACCAGAAGACTATGAATGATCCGAAAAAAGATACTGCAACCTTCGCCGGAGGTTGTTTTTGGTGTATAGAAACCACCATGAACCGGTTAAAAGGCGTCGAAAAGGTCATTAGTGGTTATACAGGAGGAAAAACCGTTAATCCTACTTACAAGGAAATTTGCACAGGTTCAACCGGCCATGCAGAAGCCGTGCAGATCATTTACGATCCTGCCATTATTGATTTTAATGTGTTGCTGACCGTTTTTTTTGCGATGCACGACCCGACAACACTGAACCGGCAGGGAGCTGATATTGGCACACAATACCGTTCGGCTATCTTTTACCACAATGAGGAACAAAAACTCTTGGCTGAAAATTATATTAAAAACCTGACGGAAGAGCGGATTTTCAGTCGACCAATTGTGACAGAACTAAGCGCCCTGGATACTTTTTATCCGGCTGAAGATTATCACCAGGATTATTATAACATAAACAGGGAAAGAAATAGTTATTGCACTGCAGTCATAGAACCTAAGGTCAATAAATTAAGAAAAACCTTTTTACACCTGTTAAAGGATTAGTGAAGGATACTGATCCTGGTCTGAACCTTTTTATTGCCCGCTACCACCTCAACAATATACAGGCCACTGCTGAATCCGCCTGTCATGACCTGTGTTGTTTCAGCAAGGTCAACAGTATATACGATCTGGCCAAGATGATTATAAATATTGGCCACCCCATGCTCTTCCCCTGACAACCTGATGACAATGAATTCATCAGCGGGGTTGGGATACAGGTTTACAACTCCTGTATACAAATCTTCAACTCCTGAAAGGTTTACATTGATCTTTATCAATTGTTCACATTCACATCCTCCCGAATTTTTTGCCCTTAGCCTGACGGTGTAAATACCGGGATATAAAAACTGGTAAATAGGTGACTTGTTTGTTGAGGTGCCACCTTCACCGAAAAACCATTCATATTCGGTATAGGTTCCGTTTGCAGGGGTAAACCTGAATGCTTTATTGCCTATCAGGTCAAAAGGTGTATAGGTGAAATTGCAATCAGGCAATTCATTCACCTTTATTATTTTTGTCATGGTATCCACACATCCGCCAAACGTATTGGCTACTAAAGTGACTGTAAAAAATTGTGTCTTGTTCACATTGTATGGATGCAAAGGGTTGGGAGCTGTAGTTGTAAGGCTGCTGTCACCAAAATCCCAGAGAAAATCCATGGTTCCCTGCTCAATCCGCGACAAGTTGACAAAAACAGCGGATTCACCACTGCATATATTCTGCATGTTAAAATTAGCCTCAGGCTGGATCAATACGTCAAATAGACGCTCGGTTTCAGCGACACATCCATTGGACAAGACGGATGACAATTTCACAGTCTTGGGCCCATGCGAATTCCATTTTTTTGAAACGTGTCTTAAAGTTTGTTTCGGTCCATCACTAAAACTCCATACATAAAACGATGTAATGCCCGTAAATTCAGTGCTTAGGTTGGTAAAACGGCTTGAATCCCTGCTGCAAAGTTTATCGACCATGAAATCCACTACCGGTGTAGGTTTAATGGTTACTATTTTCACCATTGAATCCATACAATCAAACTCTGATATCATCTTTAATTTTACAGCATATGTTCCTGGACCATCAAACTTATAATTTGTATTGAACAAGGTGGAATAGTTGCCATCAGAAAAATCCCAGTAAGCACCCATCTTTCCCTGGTAGATATACGAATTATTTAGGAAAAACAGGCTTTCATCCTGGCATTTGGGAACAGAAGGAGCCGTAAAATCAACAACCGGTTTTGAGAACAGGTACGCATTTTTTGTCAGGGTCCCGATACAGCCGTTAAGGTCAGCTTTTAAGGATACCTTGTACATACTTGGGACAGAGTATTTATGGACCGGGTCAACAAGTGTTGATTGAGGTGTTTTGTCACCGAAATCCCACGTGAAATTTATAAGATTTTTATTGCCTGGTGTCTGGTTATTAAAAACAACCGATTGCCCCTGGCATGCATTTTCAATCCTGAAATCAACCTTTGGGATACCGTTGACATTTACCATGATGGTAGTATCCCTCCTGATATGGTATGGAAGGCTTGTTATAACCAACCTTACCGGATAAATACCGAAACTGTCAAACAGGTGAATGGGTTCAAATAGATCTGAAGAATCTTTGGAGGAAAAATACCATTTATACGTCATGGTGCCTGAATGGATAGTTGACAGGTTATTGAAATAAACCTCACTTCCCTCGCATATAGTCGCCAATATCTTAAATCCGGGTTTAGGGGCGGGTGCAATGTGAATAACCCTGGTAACGACTGTATCACAGAAATAAGGACCAAGATCGCCGTACTTTATTTTCACAACAATATTACTATCCAACAATGAAGTGTCAGGCGTGAACGATAAAGTTCCATTGCCCAGGGAATCAGGATCATTAAAAGTGTACATGGATTTGTCGACGGCCTTGCCATAACCGGTCGTCAGGGAAATATCATCGATTAGCCAGGTCGACCCATAGTCTGCATTATTATAACCTGAAGGATTCGTCAATTCATAATTCATCAGCATGCCGGGTTCACCAATATCAGGCTGCCCGGTTGCCACGAAATGATCCTGACCTTTAAAGCCCGGGCCAGTAATCAATTCCGAGCCATATGGCTTTGGATTCACAACAACAACCACAGGTTGCCTGTAGGCTGATTTACAGGCTTTTTCATAGAGAAACTCCATGTCAAGGGTCCAGGGTGAATAAACCCCCAATGACCCAAATTTCCCATAGATTGCGGTACCCCCTTCCACAGTCAGGTCTGGATTGGTATAAGCATAAGCACCGTAATTCACCCATATATCTTCCCCGTTTATAGGATCCGTGGTGATATAAAGCCCATAATCCTTCCCGGGTTTTAACAGAAGGTTAAACGGAATGGTATTATAGGTAGACCCATTTGTCAGTTCGGCATCAAATATCCTGGTCCAGGCTGATGAATCAGTCTCATATCCTGCAAAGCCTCCTTCCCTGTAATATACCTTGTAATGAGGAGTTGGATTTCCAAATACGGACTGCACTTTTACACCAGTTATCTTAAATATGTCGTTGACATTCAACTTTAACATACCTCCATTATATTCTCCCGGATCATTGGAAAATGTGGTGTAATTATTAAACCCTGTACCAAAGGTCATCTGACTCTGCAGGAATTTAATTGACTCAGCATAAAAAGTATCCGTTGAGGTTAAAAAAGGAGTTGTTAAATCCCTCCCCAGACCCAGCAACTCACCTTTGTCAGCCGCATCGAACCATGCGATTGAATCATTTGTGTTTGCATTGATATTCACCTTTCCCTGCCCGCAACTTATTACCTTGCTTACATTTGGAACGGTTGGTGTGCCAGTATGGGTATAGTTGAAAATAAATGTATCGTTTGTCGGGTCTGAATCACTCTTACTGTTTGGGCTGTATGTCCATACCTTAAAAGCATAAGCTGTGCTGGGAGAAAAACCAAAGGAACTGGCGAGTTTAACCCGGGCCAATCCATCTGAATTGATTACAGTTGTAACATAAACCGGGGTCTGCGAAACTCCGTTGATGCTATAGCCTATCATGTAATTGCTGACTGTATTTGTCCCTACATTTCCTACATGGGCCACAATGTCCTGTGTACTGAGGCACCCGTCGAAAGGGGTTAGCGACAACATGGAAAGGTTATCAACTCCATAAATCCTTTCCATATCAACCATCATATACTGGCTGACACCCGGATACCATGCCTGGCAGGTTTCAGTTGCAATGCCACCCCAATTCTGGGAAGTGATTCCTGGCCTGATGGTATAGGATACGCCACAGTTGCAGGTATAATTATTAAGCGTCAGTTCTATATAATCCGGAGCCGACCCACAGTTATAATCCGAACAACCTGTTCCAATACTCCACTTATTACCGTCACAATTCACCGTGGCATCGTAACCATTGTATAATGCATCTGCAATTTGACGGACGGCGTACTTCTCCGAACAGGTCTTGCCTGTCATGTCATAAGTACCCCTCATCGTGATCTTAAGGTATTTATTGGAAGAGGCTGTATCTAATGAGGTGATAAAATCAACCCAGTGGTCATATTGGGAATCACCGGGGCAGTAACCCGCATTGTAATCAAAATATGCCTTGTAACTAATCTTTGATTGACAAAAAACTGCTTGATCCAGGCATAAAAAAACCGAATATAGCAATATTTTTTTCATCATGTATACCTGTTTTAACAAACAAAATTAGTTTAAAATAAAAGAAATTACAGTACGGTGACAAAAAGATGACAATTTCCTTGCAAAGCTAACGCCTTGCTTTCATATTATTCATGTTTTTCATCATTTTTTTCATTTCACCGAATTGGGTCAATAATTTATTGAGGTCCTGTATGGATTTACCACTTCCTTTTACAATCCTTGTTTTTCTGGATGCGTTCAATATTTCAGGATTTTGCCTTTCAGAAGGTGTCATCGACTGTATCAGGCTTTCGATACCTTTAAATGAGTTTTCATCTATGTCCGTATCTTTTAACTTATTGCCCATACCAGGAACCATGGCCATCAGGTCCTTGATATTACCCATTTTCTTGATCTGCTGCAATTGCCCCAGAAAATCATCAAAATCAAAATTATTCTTGCTTATTTTCTTGTTAAGTCTTTTGGCTTCTTCTTCATCATAAACTGACTGGGCCTTTTCAACCAAACTCACCACATCACCCATTCCCAATATCCTGCCTGCCATCCTTTCGGGATAAAACAGTTCGAGGGCATCCAGCTTCTCACCATTACTTACAAATTTGATGGGTTTATTCACCACGGATTTGATGGATAAAGCAGCTCCGCCACGTGTATCACCATCCAATTTGGTTAGAACTACTCCGTCAAAATCGAGTTTATCATTAAAATTCTTGGCTGTATTTACGGCATCCTGTCCAGTCATGGAATCTACTACAAACAAGGTTTCGGAAGGTTGCACGGCCTGCTTGATCCTAAAGATCTCTTCCATCATCTGTTCATCAATACTCAGGCGTCCTGCGGTATCTACAATCACTACATTATGATTATGCTCTTTGGCAAATTTAATCGCGTTCCGGGCGATCTCCACCGGGTTCTTGTTTTCAGGCTCACTGTAAACCTTGGCATTCACGGATTCGCCCAATACCATTAACTGTTCAATGGCAGCCGGCCTGTATACATCACATGCAACCAGCAGTGGATTCCTTCCTTTCGATTTAATATATTTCGCCAACTTTCCCGAGAAAGTGGTTTTACCTGAACCCTGCAAACCCGCTATCAATATGACAGCAGGGCTTCCAACTATATTAATATCCTTCTGGTCGCCACCCAGTAATTCAATGAGTTCGTCGTTGACGATCTTGGTCAACAACTGTCCGGGAGACACGCTGCTCAATACATTCTGGCCCATGGCCTTCACCCTCACCTGGTCGGTAAAATCCTTGGCTATCTTAAAATTTACGTCTGCATCCACCAGCGCACGCCTGATTTCCTTGGTGGTCTCAGCCACATTGATCTCGGAAATCCTTCCCTGACCCTTCAGGTTCTTTATGGCCTTTTCAATCTTTAAACTTAAACTGTCAAACATATCTTCTGATTCTTTAAAAGAAGTGCAAAAATACGTTAAGTTTAGCTTATCGCAAAAGGATTAAAACACCTTCAATATTAAAAGAAGTAATACCGTCCAGGCCGAGAGCCGTAACCTTGTAGATATACTGGCCCTGCTGGCATACCTTGCCCTGGTAGGTACCATCCCAACCTATCTTGGCATCCTCGGATACGAATAACATTTCACCCCAGCGGTTGTATACCTCCATCCTGTAATCCTGTATGGGATTACCTGTATTATTGAATATCAATATGGAGACAGGGATAAATACATCATTATGTCCATCCTTGTTTGGTGAAAATGCGTTTGGAACCCATACCTGGGCATCAGAGATCAGGCATAACATGTTGGAAAAACTTTCTACAAGCACGGAGGTGTCTTTAATTGCCCTGACCTTGAAGCAGATTGAATCATCTAAAGTAGCATCGAGGAAGTCAAATTCATATTCCTTTTGCGTGCTATCTGTCCCTACCAGCTTGAATGTATTGTTTTCCCTTACATACACCTCGTATTTCTTGATGCCACTGTGCCATTTCTCATATCCTGTCCATTGTATTTTTGCTACATACCCTTCACTTTTACCCGTCAACAGAATGGTCTTGTTGAGCTTGCTCGGAGGCGATTCCGTATTACAATGGTCATTGACCCGTATGGTATAGGTATATGAATATGTATTCGTATTCAGGTCGGGATCATTATCAATAAACCAGGTGGAATCCGAGGTGTCATAATATTCATCCTCGCTGTGGCCCTGGTAGACCCTGGAAATAATATAATTTTCTATATTTTTCGTTTGGGTATAGGGTTCCCACTGAGTATAGGTCCTTCCATCAGGCAATACCGTCGTCCTTACAGAATTGACAGGTTCTACGGGTGGAAAATACTTAGGTGTCTTACAGGCGGTATTACTTCTTGAAGTCCATTTACCGGCCTTCTGAACCGCCTCTACATAATAACAAAAATTCTTATTGCAAAGTTTCTTGTCTATGTAAGTGGTTGAAGTAGTCGAGTCATAAAGTTTAAAAGGCCCGCCATTCTCGCTCCTGTAAATCCTGTACCTTGACACCATTCCAGGTCCTCCCCAGCCGTTATAACTCAGCCAGTCAAGCATCAGGTCATTCACTGCCGTATCTATTACCTGCAGGTATATGGTGCAATGCGGAAAGGTTTCACTTCCAAGGCTGTTGCACTTGTCTTTTGTCTTGATGACATAACAATAATTGAAAGTATTGACATTCACACCTGAGGCGGCAGTCACTTTAAAAGTTGTGTCCTTGATGTTACTTGTATTGTATATAAGGGTATAAGTTGCGCCGTCATTGTAGAGGTCATACGCTTTAAAACCCGGGAATTTTGATTTACCCCAATTGATGTCAATGTCCTTGTTATTTGTTACGGTCACATAATTCATAGGTGTGGAAGCCGGTCCTATGGTATCATTTGTATAGATAAACTTGTCAAAAGTATCCGTACAATCGTGCTTATCCACTACCATGAGAGATACCTGGCTGAGGAATATCTTCCTGAAACTATAGGAAGGGTTTTGTTTCGAGGAAGTATCCTTGAATGAGAACGGGTCACCAAAATCCCAAACCCACCTGGTAATATCGCTATTTGAAGGTAAATTATTCGCATTGAAATTGATGGTGCCATTATAACAGATGGTGTCGATATCCGTTGTGAATGTAACATCCGGTCTGGCGTAAGACTTGATAAAGGCAATATCTTTGGCGGTATCTGTACAATAATTCGGGGCCGGACCGGTTGCGATCAGCTTGGGGTTAAAATCCCCTGCAGGGTAATTGTGCTTGGGAGAGAAGGTCCTATTATCAATCGTACCATCCCATTCAAAATCCCATTGCCAGTCGACACCCCCAATTGAAAGATTCCTGAAGGTGACAGGCAGTACGGAACAGCCAGTATCCCTGTTCACCGAAAAATTGGCTTCAGGTGATTTGTAGACCAGCACGGAATCGTTCTCATATTGCACAAAACAGCCGAAAGTATCTATCACGGAGAGTATAGGCTTGAATTTCTGGAATGGCAGTGAACGGTCGAATATCCGGTAGATGTGGTGATCAAAAGTAATGGAATCCAATACACTGCCATCGCCATACTCGAGGAAGAATTTCCGGTAATACTTACTTTCATTCGTAAACTTGACATTCAGCGCTTCACAACCTGTTTGGTTGCTCAGGCTGAATTTTGGAATAGGGCCGATCACCTTGATAAATCCTTTCTTATCCAACGTATCACTACAGCCATATCCGTGCACTATCAGCTTGACATCACTGCCATCAGGGCCTGTGTTTCCTTTATAAAGATGACCGAACGTGCTGAGGTTATTGGTAATGGAATCACCATCGCCCAGGTACCATCTATACTCAAATATGGCAGGATGTGGTACTGCAGAAATCCTCGCTATGATCGGTGCACAGTAGTTCATTGTATCTACACTCGAAAAACGCGCCCTGATATCATTGACATATATTGTACCATAACTCGTGTCATTGCAATTGCCATTTCCTATGGCTATTAAACCAACTGTATAGGTACCGCTTTTTGTAAACAAAATCCTGGCATTTTTAGCGGTGTCATTCGGCAAAAAACTATATCCCGTAGTAGAATCCTTTATAAACCATTTAAATGCAATCGCATCTTTATCAGAAACGTTGAATACCTTCAATGGCCTGTCTACACAAGCGTAATATTGGTTATTATTCGGAATGAAACTTGACACAACACCCGAAACCAAAGTGCCGAATGTAAATGTATCATTACAACCTGATGGATGTACATACGAGAAATCAAACATGAATTTGCCCGAACGTTTTACATACACTTTTGTCGGATTGATATTCTTCTGCCTGATGGACAGGAAATTGGTATCGTAATAATGTGTCCAGTTCACCGCAATCGGTGTAACATTACCGTTCTTGAAATTATAATTGTTCAGCAGAGTTGCTTTCAATGTCGAAGTAAACGGGTTACAACCCTTTATAGGTGTAATATCCGTTTTATAGTTCGCACCACTTACCTTGAACCTTATTTTCAGGTTAAATGTATCATAACAGGTATTCCTCACTGAATATCTTGTATACCTCAGATTATATTCGCCCGGAACAAGAAGGGCTGCGATGGAATCACCTGCGTATGTATATTTCTGATTGATACTATCCTTGTGTTGGAACAACCAGTTATGGTAATATGTTTTATAAAAAGCTGAATCTTTATATACGGCCTTCAGATTGAACAGATCCTGGTAACAAATATTGGAATCATTTAGCTGGAACTTAGGCGTAGGCCTTGAAATAATGACCTCCTTAAGGAACGTAATGGAATCCTTGCAACCCAGGTTATTGAATGCCACCAGCTTGACATTGTATTTTCCGCTGTCGGGATAGGTCATAAACGGGTTGTAAGATGTATCCACCTTCAGGATACCACCACTAAGGTTATAGAATGTCCACCGGTATCTGTTGCCGACCTTGCTGGTACCAGGACTGGTGGCATTGGTGAACTGCACCTGTTCTCTCGGGCAAGAAGGTCTTGGAGCATAATAAAAGGCTGGCACTATTTTCTTGATCTCGAGTGCGCTTTTCTTAATGGCCGTATCGATACAACCATTTGCGCCTGTAACAATCAGCCTGACCGTGTATCTGGCATATTGGGTACAATTGAATTTAATTGTAGAAGTGGTACCGGTCTGTAAACTGACATTGGGGAGACTGTCAAAAAACAAGTCCCATTTCAGGGTTTTACCTACTCCAATATTCATCAGTGATGAATCAACAACTCTCAGCGAATCAGGCCTGAGGCAACTGTGAGGATCCCTGACGAATATTTTAGCGATCGGGCCGTTCACGGTAATCCAGTTATTGTAATATTTTTCCGATACGCACCCGTTGACGGTATCAGAGACATAAATTGAGTACTTTCCGAAATCATTAAATTTCACTTCTAAGTTTTTCGGGTCAATGGTAGTCCTGACATGTGTTTTGGGAGATATCTGGACATACGGTATGGCACTTCGCGCATTGTTCAGGGTAATTTTCAATTTATCATGTCCGCAAAGGGTGGTTTGTGAAAAGGTGGTATTGAGGATAATACTGTCTGCAAATGTCAGGTAATCCTTCTTGACATGTGAATAGACACAACCCTTTTTAGTTGTCACCATCAACGAGACATCAAATGTATCCTTGAGGTTATAGATAATATTTTTCGGCTCATATGCAGTAGATGCCGAAGGTACGGCTCCACCCGGGAATGACCAGTTCCATGAACTGATGGCCTCGTTCATGGTGTCTGTTAAATTGGTAAAATTAACCGCTTTTGAAATACAGCCACTGAGTTTGTCAGCGACAAAATCCACGGATAGCGAATCCGATACGTAAGCTACATTGTCAAATGTCTTTTTGCCTTCGCATCCAAAACTGTCCTTCATGAATATGGTGAAAAATTTGTATCCGGAAGGCAGGTTAAAAAATGTCTTCAGGTTTTTGGGACCATTGCTGTAAAGCGTATTTTCCACCAACCAATCCCTTGAAACACTTTTAGGGGTGATATCCGTTATGATCACACTGTCATCATATTTACATATCACGTTTTTGGAAATCGAGAACTGTGGAATCGGAATTGGCTTGACCTTGATAAAATTCGTATAATCCAGGATGCAGCTGCTT
This sequence comes from Bacteroidia bacterium, assembly GCA_025450395.1. GTDB lineage: Bacteria > Bacteroidota > Bacteroidia > NS11-12g > UBA955 > JABMMZ01. Next base: position 9,244 of record JANWHK010000025.1, on the reverse strand, counting down.
CCATCGAGATATTTGAGTTTCAACCTTACAGAAAAAGTCCCGGCTGTTCCAAATAGTTTTGTATAGGTGCTGTCAGAGGATACATAGCCTGAACCCAGGTCCCATTCAAAAGTAGTTCCGGCCGGAAAACTGTGCACCTTGAACTTGATGATATTGGGGGCACAACTCACTGTATCATCAGAAGACATATATGCGGTTCCACACTGCCCCTGCAGCCGGAGCTCCGCAAAAAAAACTGATAATATGATGAATAAGCCTTTGTATATATTGTGTATTCTCCTCTGCATTCTTATTTGTGTAAACAATCTCAATATTTATTAGCAAAAATACGATTTAATCATGTAAAATTGAAAAATAATCATACTTTTGCACAAAATACAAACACCCATTTCTTATATGTTTAGACGTTTTTTAATCGTATTGGTTGCCTCACAGTTACTGGTGAGTTGCAAAAACAACATACCAAAAGACAATTCATGGTCGGTAGTGTACAAAAATGCCTATACCAACCAGGATTATGTAACTGGCGTTGTTGCCCTTAACCATCTGATAATCACCGACTCCGCTAACAGGCCTGCCTACTACGATTCATTATCCGTCTATTATATCAAGAAACTGCGCAATTATAATGCCGCAAAAAAAATGGTAGAGAAAGGATTGACGTTAAACCCTGATAATTTCCAGTTGCTGGAATTCAAGAGTATTTTCCTGAGTGCCGATAACAAAATTGAAGAATCCCGCACTGTCATTCAGAAAGCTTACAAATTATCAGGACAGAACAAACATCTTTACATGTATGCCACCTCGTTCGCATCTGAAAGGAATTTTGATGAATATAACAGGATTGCCAACGGCATATTATATAACCCCAATACCAAACCTGAAAAAGTCGAGGTGTCTGTTGATGACAATTTAGTTCAATACATCGACCTGAAAGCCCTTTGCTACCTTGATAAAGCCAAGATATCGACGAACGGTGCAATGGTCTTGAAATACATTGATTCTGCCCTTTTGATAGAGCCAACTTACCAGGAAGCTCTTTATTTCAAGGAAAAAATAATGTCAGGGCAGTAGAGCCTGTGAACAGCCGGTGGGAACGGGGTAATCGGTGAGAACCGGGTAATCTGTAATCAGTTAAATCCATTTTATTGTAAATAATTGATATTCATCAATTTAACTTATTTCTGATATATATCAGGATTTATTTGTTACCAATTGAACTTAACTGGATGTTTTTGGCAACTTATTTAATAAAACTGCATTGAATTACCGATTACTGAATACTGATTACCGATTACCAATCCTAGGTTTCCAGGAAACTTCCTCTACTCCCTGCATCCTGGCAGTGTACCTGCCCAATACGAACAAGTAGTCAGAAAGACGGTTAACGTATTGTATAATTCCAGGTTCAACCTCCTGGTTTTCAGCCAGATCAACGATAAGTCGTTCCGCCCTCCTGCAAATACACCTTGCGACATGGCAATGTGCTATTTCAAGACTTCCTGCAGGCAATACAAATGATTTCAGTTCGGGTAACTCTTCATGCATTTTGTCAATGCTTTTTTCCAGCAGTACGATATCCGTTTCATGCAGGTCAGGCACTATCATTTTGCTTCCGGGTGCAGAGGCCAATATGCTGCCGATCGTAAATAACCTGTCCTGGACTTCAGGTAAAACATTTGTATTGATGGCATCCGACGTAAACGACCTGAGAATGCCAATGTATGAATTCAATTCATCAATGGTGCCATAAGCCTCAATCCGGATATGATGCTTTTTAACCCTGTCACCACCTATCAGTGAGGTTTCGCCTTTATCGCCCTTTTTAGTGTATATTTTCATGGTTTATTCAGGTGAAGCCAGTTCATGACGTATCTGCCCAAATCTTTCATTGATCATATCCGACTCAGTCAGGCCATCCCTGAGTCTTACAATTCTTTTGGCATTAAGAGCAATATCCTCCTCATGTGTTACCAAAATAATGGTATTGCCACGTGAGTGGATTTCCCTGAATAACATCATGATCTCTATAGACGTTTTTGTATCGAGGTTTCCCGTGGGTTCATCGGCCAGCAGTATGCTCGGGTTGTTAACCAGTCCGCGGGCTATGGCTACCCTTTGCCTCTGGCCTCCTGACAATTCGTTGGGTTTATGTTTCATCCTATCTCCTAAGCCTACCTGTACCAGGACCTCCTCTGCCCTCTGCAACCTGTCCTTTTTGCTAAATCCGGCATAAACCAAAGGCAAGGCTACATTTTCCAGCGCTGTCATCCTCGGCAAAAGATTAAATGTCTGGAAAACAAAACCAATCTCCTTGTTCCTCACTTCAGCCAACTCATTCTCGCTCATTTTACTTACATCCGTACCATTCAGTATATATTTACCCTTGGTAAAGGAATCAAGACAACCAAGTATATTCATAAGTGTTGACTTACCTGAACCCGAAGGCCCCATCAACGCCACATACTCGCCCTTGTTGATGTTGAGGTCGATATGCTTCAAAGCATACACAGCCTCATGTCCGAGGTTATATACTTTCTGTATTTCCTTGATATCAATTAAATGATTCATTATTTATTCTGTTCAATCACTTTAGGCACCCTGAAATAATCGGAATCCTTCCCTGGGGCATTTTTTAATATTTCATCCTTACTCACCAATTGTTCAACCTTATCTTCCCTCACATTGTTAATGGTATCCGTCATATAGATCAATGGCTCTATCCCCTCGGTATCCACTTCATTCAATTTTTCGCAAAATACAAGTATATTTTCAAGATCGGCCTTTATTTTGGATTTTGCCTCGTCATCAAACTCCAGCCTTGACAAATGCGCCAATTGTTCAATTTTTTCATCTGTTATTTTCATTGTATGATCTTTTTTGCTTTTAATTCGTTTTCTATCAAGGCGTAAATTTCATCTTTTAGGGAGTCACTGTCTTCAACATTTAGATGTGCGGTAGGTATTGCCCGATGAACTTTGAATTTGATGGGCCTTGGGTAAAATGCATATTTCTCGTCTGGCAATATCCTGAAATTGTTGTAGAAAGTAATGGGGACAATCGGAATCCCATTTTCAATGGCCATCTTGAAGGCCCCATTCTTAAAGGGTTTCAGCAAGGGTGTTTTATTCCAAATGGTGCCTTCCGGAAAAATCACAACGCTGAATCCCTTACTGATCCTGTTCCCTGCTTCTACGAATGCCTTGTGTGAATCCCGGATGCTTTTCCTGTTAACGCTTATATCCACGGTCCTGAAAAAGATGCCAAACAAGGGGATTCTAGAGAGTTCTACCTTGCCCATGAATGTTATCCTGATCGGTGCTATCAGACCAAGGGCAACAATATCGAGGTATGACGTATGATTGGACACAAACACACAGGGCAATGGCATTTTACGTTCTTCCCTTTTGTAGAGTGGAATTGCGAAACACAATATGACCACCAGCCATGCCCATATCTTGCGCAATACGTTTGCAATAGGGTACATTCTTGGGTGACTCAGCAACACAAGGAAAAAAGGGTAAAATACCAGGAAAATCCCGGTGAACACCAGTAAAAACCAGGCAAAACCTATTTTACCTAAAACCTTCAATCCCTTTTAGTTGTTTTAGGTCTCAGGAGATACGCGAATATGGCGCTCAGGAACAACCCGCGTGAGGCGCCCGCAAAAAGGTGGGAAATAAACTGCGCCCTCATTGTATATACCTGTTCCTGCTGGTATTTTACAAAACTGGCCACATCCCTGGTATATGCAACAACACTTGTATCCTTGATACTCATAGCCGACTTGCCGTTCGCATAGGTACTTGTCTTGAAATCAATTATCTGCGAGATAAATTGCGGCTTGAACTGGTGGATATATGAATAGATCAGGGAAACTGCCGCTGAAATGATAATACTCAATAAAAAGCCCATAAAAACAGCCCTGCCTATGGTGAATTCCTCAGGCTTTTCATTTTTAAACGCTTTCAAAAACAGGTAAATCCCCACTGCGGGTATGATTAAAAACTCTCCGAGTATAGAAAACAATTGAATCCATCCAGAACTTTTGTAAACAGAAGATGTCAGGTAAATGTAACTCAAAGCCGCACTGGCGCTACCGAAAGCCAGGCCATAAATCAACAGTTTTTTGCTCATAATAAAATGTTTACAAAACTATGACAAAAAAACCTCAGAATGCTTTGTTTTGTCAAATTATTATAGAAAATTTGCAACGCTTATGGAACTTAAAGATATTGTAGCTATTGCGGGGATGCCCGGCTTGTACCATGTAATTGGTCAGAGAAAAAATGGATTGATCGTTGAAGCCTTGGATGGAACAGGAAAAAAAATCCCTACTTCCGCCAACACCAAAGTGTCTATCCTGTCTGATATTGCCATGTTTACAATGGAAGGTGAGGAAAGATTGGCAACAATACTTCTCTCCATACATGACAAGGTTAAGGGCGGACTGGTAATACCTGATAAAAAATCGAACGACGATGTTTTTCCCCAGTTTTTAGGCAAGGTATTGCCCAATTTCGACAATGAGCGTATCTATCTTTCAGACATGAAAAAGCTTGCCAACTGGTACACGATACTGAGCGACAAATTTGATTTCGAGGCCTTGAGAAAGTCGATTGAAGAAGAGGCGAATGAAACAGATGAAATGAAAGCCGAGAATAAGGCCAAGGCTGAAAACAAGGTCAAGGCTGAAAAACAGGTCAAGGGCGGCAGTAATGTTAAAAGCGATAGCAAAAGCAAGGGAAAATCGGTTGGCACCATCCGTAAGATGGCATAATGACGTTGCCAGTCAAGGTTTTATCAATTATTCTTGATTTTTATCATAAAAAAAACTAGTTTTGCACCACCTTTAAATCAGGTCGGATGGCCGAGTGGTTAGGCACAGCTCTGCAAAAGCTGCTACAGCGGTTCGAACCCGCTTCCGACCTCAAGATTAAAAACCAGCGCTTTTCGTGCTGGTTTTTTTTATCATAAAAAAATTTGAAATCTCAATTGATTTTATTTAATATTGAAAATAAAATAAACTAAACACTAAAAATAAGAATTATGAAAAAGAACAACAAAACTTGGTTTATCTCATTAATAATCATGGGATTTATGTTATTACTTGCTAATAGTTGTAAGAAAGCCGATGACAATAGTAACTCGAGCAACTCGACAACCCCAGCTCCTGTAAAGGGTAAGAATTCAATGAGTGCCACTGTCGGTGGTGTAGCCTATACGGCTACATCTATTAATGTCATGACAGCCAGTGGTAAAGTTGGAATCACCGGGATGAATGGAACAAAGAATTTAATTTTATGGTTACCAGATGCTTTTACAACTGGCACCCATTCATTAAGTATTTTTGGGGATTATATGGGACAATATGCTCCGGGTGGGTCAAATATTTTTACTTCGACTTCAGGATCTATTATCATTTCGGAATATATTGCAAGCAATGGGAAAATAAAAGGAACGTTTAATTTTGTAGGTTCGGATAACAGTACTACAGTTGACGTTACAAGTGGACAATTTGAAGTTTATAAGTAAATTAGCATTTATTTTTAACTTAAACTAAGTTGCCAATTACCTCTTAAGCAATCTTATTCAACTTCATTCTTCAAAATCTTTACACCCTGGTAAACCATAAACAATAACAGGCCTACACCCATAGTACCTGTCCAGGTATGATAATCAGTAGGAGGATTACTCAAACTCTCCATGGATTGAGTTACAAGAGTCTTAGGTTTTAATATCACATCCCAGCTGTTGAACCTCAGTTCACGGCCAAGGTAAATACCAAAGCTGCAAACCAGGCATATAATGAAAATAAAAGAGGAGACCAGTAAGCTACTGTATCGGGTACGTAGCAGGACCGATATATCATTCAGCGAAATAATGGCCGCAACAAATGCTGGAATTGCAAACCAGCTGAAAGTAAATGCATTCAATAAAAAATAATCATAGTTGCCGAATATGACATGGATATAATCCGTCAGCATATAAGGCGCGTTGGGTAAAAAAATGAGCCATAACACCCCCATTGCAATGATGCTGTTCCTGCTTTTGCCTTGGGCAGACATTTGTATCATTACAGAACTGATGATAAGAGGAATGCCGGCAAGGAAAAAGTTCCACAGCAAAAAAAGAAACGTTTTATCCGTAACAAAGAATAACCGGGTCAGCAACAGCAATATGCCAAAAATCGAAATGAACCGGTAAATGCGCAGCAGTTTTTTCCTGTCCCTGGCAGCAGATTGAATAAGCGACATGAAATCCATTATGCACAAAAATAAGTAAAATCCATTACACTGTATGGATCATCGTCAGACCTATAGATAATTCGACAAGCGTCGAAATCGGCTGCTACAATGTCCAATAAAGGGCCACAACTGAAATAAGTGTTGTAAAATTGAGCGAATTTGTCAATCTTTGAAACTTTCTTATTGCATTGACTTCAAACAAGACCAATATCTATTTTGCATCCGATTTCCACCTCGGTGCCCCGGATGCCAAAGATTCACTCAAGCGCGAAAAACTGATCTGCAAATGGCTGGACCATATCAGGCATGACGCCTCTGAAATATACCTTGTAGGCGATGTGTTTGATTTCTGGTTCGAATACAAACATGTAATCCCTAAAGGGTTTACAAGGATTATGGGCAAACTGGCCGAATTGGGCGATTCCGGCATACCGATTACCTTCTTCAAGGGCAACCATGACATGTGGACCTTCGGCTACCTTGAAAAAGAACTTGGTTTGAAGGTGGTTTCAAATGAACTTGTCATTCAAAGGAACGGCAAGACCTTTTACATTCATCACGGAGACGGCCTGGGGCCCGGTGACAAAGGCTACAAACTCATTAAAAAGATATTCAGGAGCAGGATATCCATATCGCTGTTCGGTTTCCTGCACCCCTATATCGGTGTGAGCCTGGCCAGGTTCCTATCGCTGAAAAGCAGGATCAGCAAGGGCGATTACGACAAGACTTACCTTGGTGATGACAAGGAATATATCACCTTGTTCTGCCGCGAACAACTGAAGAAAAAACACTACGATTTTTTTATCAGCGGTCACAGGCATCTCCCCCTGGACATACATCTTACAGCCGAGTCAAGGTATATCAACCTCGGCGAATGGATGAACGATTTTTCATACGCAGTCTTTGATGGCACAAATATTGAATTAAAGTACTTCAAACCCTCCGATTGAAATATATTTTACTCTATATCACAGGTTTTTACCTGGCGCTTGCCGGAGCCCAGACCATACCGTTAAACGACACCATACCGGTGCCGGAAGGCAGTTATATCACCAGTGACAACCTCGAAAACCTCTTCGTTGTGACGCCTACCAATGACATCATCAAATATGACAAGGATGGTAAAAAAACAGCCACGGCCAACTTCAAGGTTTTAGGCCACATTACCTCTATAGACGTAACCAACCCATTTGAGATCTATGTGTTTTATCGCGACCAGAACAAGATCATCTTCCTCGACAACCTGCTTAACCTGAGGGGAGAATGTGATATGGAAAGCATAGGCGTTTCCCAGATAGCTTGTATCGGAAGAAGCGCTGACAACCAGATATGGATCTTTGACGTTGCTGACCTGAAACTGAAAAAATACAGCAAGGACCTCAAGTTAATGATTGAAAGCGCATCATTCAATACGTTTAATATAGGTTCAGTTGTTTACCCCACCATTATCAGGGATATTAATTCCAGCATATTGATACTGGACCAGAACAAGATACTTGAATTCGACATTTTCGCAAATTTCAGTAAAATTAAACTGATGGACACCCTCACGGGATTCCAATACATCAATGAAAAGATCGTTTTCCTTAAAAAAAACAGGATCAACATGTTTAATCCACTCAACTTTACCATGCAGGAATTAGATATCACCTTGCCGGCTAACACAAAAAATATCAGGATTGAAAAAGAAAGATTATTTGTATTAACGGATGAATATGTAATTTTGCAGACTTTTTCTCAAAAGAAGGATTAGGGACAAAACAACATGTTAGACAAACTAGAGGCCATTGAGGCGAGATACCGTGAGGTTGAATTACTATTAAGCAGCGCTGATACCATGCAGGATATGAAGCGTTTCACCCAGCTGAACAAGGAATACAGTGATTTGAGGGAAATAGTTGAAACCACTGAAGAATATCGAAGCACCTTAAATTATTACCAACAGGCGAAAGACCTGCTGGCCAACGAAAAGGACCAGGAAATAAAGGAAATGGCCAGGCAGGAAGCGGATGAAATGGAAGCAAAGATCGGTACGCTGGAAGAAAAGATAAAACTGCTTTTAATCCCAAAAGATCCTGAGGATGCCAAGAATGCGATTATAGAGATAAGGGCCGGAACAGGTGGTGATGAGGCCAGCCTGTTTGCCGGCGACCTCATGAAAATGTATATGCGTTATTGTGAAAACAGGGGTTGGAAAGTGGATATCATGGATGAGAATGAAGGTACTGCAGGCGGCTACAAGGAAGTGATACTTGAAGTGACCGGCAAAAATGTATATGGTGACCTGAAATACGAAAGCGGTGTTCACCGCGTGCAAAGGGTGCCAAAAACTGAAAGCCAGGGCAGGGTGCATACATCGGCAGCCACGGTCGCTGTTTTAGCGGAAGCTGAAGAAGTGGACGTACAGTTGAACCCGGCTGATATTGATATGCAAACCAGCCGAAGCGGTGGTGCGGGTGGCCAAAACGTAAACAAGGTTGAGACCAAAGTGCAACTCACTCACAGGCCCAGCGGTATAGTTGTAGTTTGCCAGGTGGACCGTTCACAATTGGGCAACAGGGAACGGGCCATGCAGATACTCAGGACTAAACTTTATGAAAGGGCCATGGAGGAACATAATTCCAAAATAGCCAATACGAGAAAAACACTTGTTGCAAGCGGGGACAGGAGTGCCAAGATAAGAACCTATAATTTTTCGCAGAGCAGGGTGACAGATCACCGCATCAACATGACAATATATGCATTGGATACATTTCTCGGCGGAGACATTCAAGGCATGATAGACGCCTTAAAAATGGCTGAGAATGCAGAGCGCATGAAAGAAGGAACCGTGGTTTAATTTCTTAAACTCCGGCAGGCCCTTGTTTAACGCCTTCACCGTCTTTCCGGACAGGTTTTTCCATACCTTTCCTTCGGCTTCTTACTTTAGGATATTTCTTTTCGGTATTCATGTTGTGTAATTGTATAACAGTATAAACTCTTCAATTATTGTGCCT
>JANWHK010000024.1 GCA_025450395.1 Bacteroidia bacterium | reverse complement strand
TCCACCAACCTTGTGGCCAACATCGGAACGATCGAAGAGGTATCGCCCTGTTTTAACTTACGGATACCCATTGTATCAATGATGGTTTCACTCCCGGCGGTTTTACCGTAAGACTCGATCAGGAGATTCCTGAGTTTCCTGTAATCGCTGTGTTCAGGCATATAGGATCGTATCAATTGCAGTCCTTTTTGTACATCAAGCACTTCCAATAACTTAAAATCAGGATGGTTAGGGAATGGTAGTGTATATTTTGCACCCAGCACAACACGCGGATCTGTTCGCCCCATCACCTTGTCATGCCATAGTGTAACAAGTGCATTGCTAAGATAAAGGTCTATGATGGCCAAATTCCTGTTGATGTCCTTATTCGGTTTGCGCTTTGATTTTTGAATCAATTGAAAAATGGTATCAAAGCGGTAATGTTCGCGCTTAAATCCGTCGAAAACCACGCTGTCCGACATATTTTTCAAACCGACAACAAAAGAAGAATCCTTAACCAAATCAATCCATACAGGTTTATAGTCATGGAGCCCGTAATAATCCCCGATTGTGTCAAAATAATGGGTGAAAGTGCTGTCCTTTTTTAATACAGATAGTTCCTTTTTAATAATTTCAGAAATCAAGGCTGGGTCTGGTTGCCCCGGCTCGACCTTTCTTGATTTTTTTTTGCAGCCATAAAAACTAATAAAGAGTAGCAGGCAAACAACAGTGTAAATAATATATAAAATATGGCGCTTTCTGAATTTCAAGTTCACAAATATAGTGTTTCGGTTTCATTCATATGTTTCAGATAAACAATAGAATGTTATATCTTAATCAGAAATTTGCGTTTTCCAAAAGAATAAATAGTCATTCAAATGTGCCAAATGAAAAAAGCCTCCATGAAGGAGGCTTTTAAAATATGATAAAACAGGTTAAGCCTATTGTATTATGCTAAAATAACGATCTTGTTTTTCAACACTTCTACAATACCGCCCGTAACTGCAAATTCTTTTTTCTCAGAACCATTATCTACCACCACTTTTCCATTGCTTAATGCAGAGATCAATGGTGCGTGGTTATTCATGATCTGGAAACTGCCTTTTACACCGGGAAGCGTCACTATCTTGGCTTCTCCGGAATACAAGGTGGTATCGGGTGTCAGAATATCTACCTTCATGATTATTTATTAGCTTCTTCTATTAATTTCTTGCCTTTTTCAATGGCTTCTTCAATTGTACCAACCAGGTTAAAGGCTGCTTCAGGGTATTGATCCACTTCACCATCCATGATCATGTTGAAACCCTTGATGGTATCCTTGATATCAACCAGTTTACCTTCAAGTCCTGTAAACTGTTGCGCCACGAAGAATGGCTGGGAAAGGAAACGCTGAACACGTCTTGCGCGGCTAACGATCAATTTATCTTCCTCGCTCAATTCATCCATACCGAGAATGGCGATGATATCCTGCAATTCCTTGTAACGCTGCAATATTTGTTTTACACGTTGTGCTGTATTGTAATGCTCAGCTCCCAATACTTCAGGAGTTAATATCCTGGAGGTGGAATCCAGAGGGTCAACCGCAGGATAGATACCCAGCTCAGCGATTTTACGACTCAATACAGTTGTGGCATCAAGGTGGGTAAACGTTGTAGCCGGAGCAGGGTCAGTCAAGTCATCAGCCGGCACATATACTGCCTGTACTGAAGTGATAGAACCCTTGGTGGTAGAGGTAATACGTTCCTGCATCACACCCATTTCCGTTGCCAGTGTAGGCTGGTAACCAACCGCTGAAGGCATACGGCCCAATAGGGCAGATACCTCAGAACCGGCTTGTGTAAAACGGAAAATATTATCGATAAAGAACAGGATATCCTTACCCTGGCCTTGTCCGTCACCATCACGGAAATATTCCGCAACTGTCAATCCTGATAATGCAACACGGGCACGTGCTCCCGGAGGTTCATTCATCTGTCCGAAAACAAGTGTAGCCTGTGATTTTTTCAATTCTTCAGTATCTACTTTGCTTAAGTCCCATCCGCCTTCTTCCATGCTGTGAACAAATTCATCACCATATTTTATTACGCCTGATTCGATCATTTCACGCAACAGGTCATTACCTTCACGTGTACGCTCACCAACACCGGCAAACACAGACATACCTTCGTAAGCCTTTGCGATGTTATTGATAAGTTCCATGATCAATACAGTTTTACCAACACCAGCACCACCGAATAAACCGATCTTACCACCTTTTGCATAAGGCTCAAGCAAGTCGATTACCTTGATACCGGTGTATAATGGTTCTGTGCTGGTAGACAGGCTGTCAAATTTAGGAGCGTCAGCGTGGATTGGCCTGCTTTCTTTATTTGCAAGCACATTGATTCCGTCGATGGCTTCACCTACTACGTTCATCAGGCGACCCTTGATCTCTTCACCAACAGGCATTGAAATTGGCCTGCCTGTATCCGTCACCTTGCTTCCGCGAACCAATCCGTCGGAACTATCCATTGCGATGGTCCTAACAGTTTTTTCTCCTAAGTGCTGCTGTACTTCCAATACAACAACAGTACCATCAGACTTGGTAACTTTTAATGCATCCAGTATTTTTGGAAGAACTGAACCTTCCTCACTGAAATTAACGTCCACCACTGGTCCGATGACTTGTGATATTTTTCCGGTATTTGCCATTTAATATAATTGGGGGGTTTAAATTTTGGTGCAAAAATAGGTATTTTTATTCAAAAAAATTTGAAATAATTCAACATTTTAAAAAAAGTTTTGGGGAAGGTGGGTCGTTGGTCTGAAGGTTAATGACGGCGCGGGAAAGAGTGACGTCTCTGCGATAGGCAGATGGCCACCACAAAGCAGACATTTACATGACGCCCTGTGGCAAGTATGATACCCGAAGCGGTATCATTCGCCATGACCGGTTTCATAAGGATAATGCGGTAGGGATGACTACCCTCCGAAGCTACATCCGACACTTGTTGGTCGGAGACCCAACAAGGGCGTGCGGATTTAGTTCGTTATTTGGTTTGCACGATTGGACTTTGCGAAGCAAGGAGTTTGGTTTCAGAATGTCTGCCAACTCCAGGGCAAAAAAAAACACGGTATACATACCGTGTCTTCAATTTCAAATGGTGAAAATTAATATCTTCTATTGTTTCCTCCACTGTTGTTCCTGTCGCCGCCGCCGCCTCTGTTGAAGCCGCCGCCACCACCGCCGCCACCATTGTTTTCCCTTGGTCTTGCCTCGTTGACAACCAAGTTCCTTTCCATGAATTCTTTTTCATGTAGTGCACTAATAGCAGCATTTGCTGATGAATCGTCGTTCATTTCCACAATGGCAAAACCACGTGAACGTCCAGTGTACTTGTCTTTAATGATTCTTGCTGAGCTAACATCACCAAATTGGGTGAAAAGGTTTTCAATATCTTGCTCGCTCGCTTTGAAGCTAAGATTACCTACGTAAATGTTCATTTGTCTAAAAATTTTTTATCATGTATTGCTGAAAAATCAGCAGATACGGTACAAAGGTATAAAGAAGAAACCATATAAAAAAATAAAACACCAAAATAAATTGGTGTTTTACCTTATGCTTCACAATGCGTTAAAACTATTTTATTGCAATCGTAGTAGCCTTTTCTTCAGCCAGTTTCGGCAGGCTGATATTCAGAATGCCATCATTAAAAACAGCCTCAATCCTGCCTGCATCAACCTTACCCATAGTGAAACTGCGGCTGAACTTGCCATAACTGATCTCCCGCTTTAAGAACCCGCGTTTTTCATCTGTATTTTCCAGCTTTCTTTCACCTTCAACGGTCAGGAGCTCACCGTCAAGTGATATCTTCACATCTTCTTTCTTCACGCCAGGCAAGGATAAATTGATCTCATACTGCTTGTCCTTTTCAATGATATCAGCCTGCGGCATGAAATTGACAGGGTTTGATCTGATCCCGGATTCTTCAAAAAATGAATTCAGGATGGAATTGAAGCTATTCGGAAAAACTCCAGTATGCATCAAATGTTGTGGTTTGGATTTAATAAGTACCATAATATTTTTATTTATTTATTGTTCTCATATTTCAAACCTGGTTCCAAGCCCGTTTTTAAGCCATTATGTCTTGAAAAGATTAAGGGAACCCCTTTAACTATGTCATTTTGGCTTATTTCCTGCTCCTGCAGGACATCAAATGATCATTCACCATACCTATACTTTGCATGTTGGCATAACAGACTGTACTTCCCATAAACTTGAATCCCCTTTTTTTCATGTCTTTCGCCATCAGGTCACTTGCTTCACTTGTGGAAGGGACATCTGAAGTGGACACCGGTTTATTATCAACTATCCTGTAGTCCGTGAATTGCCATAAATAATTCGAGAACTTGCCAAACTCCTCCTGTACCCGGATGAATAATTTAGCATTGTGAATAGCAGCCAAAATCTTAGCCCTGTTCCTGATGATGCCGGCATCCAGCATCAGCTTTTCAACTTTATTCTCTCCAAAACGCGACACCTTCACCACATCAAAACCTGCGAAAGCCTTCCTGAAATTCTCCCTCTTGGCCAACACCGTGTACCAGCTCAGACCAGCCTGAAATGATTCAAGAACCATCATTTCAAAAAGATGTTTCTCATCATATGATGGTCTCCCCCACTCATCATCATGATACCTTATATACAGGTCATCCCGCAAACACCAGGGACATCTTGATTCGTTTTTCACGTTCATACGTTACAAAAATAAACATTGTGTGGATACATTTTCGCACAATAGTCAAAAGAATATTGCGTTATTTGTAGAATAATATGTTGCGAATAACTTTTTCGGCTATACTTCTCCTGACGACTCTATGCACTTTTGCCCAGAAACATAAAGACTCCGCCAAAGCTCCTACCGTCATGACCACCTGGAAATATATACTTACCTTATCTGAAGCCAAGAAAATAGAATCAGTTCCTGTTATTGATAAACCTCCAATCAAGGCACCTGTATATTCATACCAGATAAAGGCCAAACAGGTGAAAACGGAAAAGATAGTGAAACCAATACCTGTTGCGGACCTGATCATCAAGGAAGAAAATAATTTTCCATCCAGTTTTGTCAAATTGGGTTATGGTAATTTAAGAACCCCATTGGCGGAACTGTATTATAACAATAAACAGGATAACAAGATCAGCTACGGCATGCATTACCGATTCATGCAGTCCAATTCCATACTGAACAATTCCTTTGCAGATTATACAGATCATGCGGTTAAGGGTTATCTTTCCACCTATTCCGAAATTGGTGAGTTCGGACTGGATATCAACTATAAACTGAACAAGTATAACTTTTACGGATATGACAGTATGATTGTAAAAGATACAAGCAACAGGTCATTTAAGCCAAACCTTGCGAGGACCATCCGGAACTTCGATGCCAATGCCTATTTTAACAGCACCGCCATCAGTGACAAAAAACTGAAACACCGCACACAGTTCAATTTTTACAATTACCAGATTGGCAATGCAGTGGAAAGCCAATATGCACTCAAATCAAAACTATACGGAGGCACCCAGAATTTCACCGACCTTAAAAACAGTTTGCTAAGTGCCGTAATAGGTCTAGACTACAACACATTCAAGAATGACACACTCAAGAAACTGGACAGGTTTTTTCTACAGATCGACCCAAGGTTCGATTTTATATATGAAGGCCTGGAATTATCTGTCGGTTTTAACACGACCACTCTGTTCAGTGGAAGTGATGAAGCCCTGTTTTATATCAACCCGGTCATCAGGGCCAACTATCCCCTGATGGAAAATGTAGCCAACATATATGCAGGTATTGATGGAAGATACCAAAAACAAAGTCTGAGAAACATTATACAGTCAAACCCGTTCACGTCGGAATACAACCTGGTCAATTATTATGAGAATTCCAAGACCTACCTGGGATTAAATGCCAAGATAGGTTCCAGTGCAGATGCGGTCTTTGAAGTCAGTTATTCTGATATCACCAATATGCCTTTATTTATCACAAACGCCGATTCACTGAATTCATTCTCGATACGGTACAGGCAGGTGAACATGCTTAAATTCCATGCTGCATTCAACTACAGCTTCAGCGAAAAAGTAAGGATAGGCGTTCTCGGAAATTTCTATAACTATGAAGTGAACGGAGAGCCTGAGGCCTGGCAGTTACCGAATATCGATGGCAAACTCAATATGAAGTTCAACATTAAAAACAAGTTCTACCCACATATTGACATCATAGCCATGGGTATACAGAAACAAAGGACAGGAAAAGACAATACAAATTATACAAGCAGTACACTCGATGCTTTTTATGATATTTCCGCAGGTGTTGATTACAGGTTCAAGAAAAAACTATCTGTTTTTGTCCAGGCAAATAATATTGCTTCAAGCCGTTACCAGCGCTGGTACAGGTACCCTGTTTACGGATTCAATATCATAGGCGGCCTGACCATGATATTCTAAACTGGTTTTACAATATCTTTTAGAAGCGTTTTTTTTAAGCTTATTTTTGCGAATTGTTTTTCATAAAAAAGCATGCATTTAAAAAAAGTAAAAAGTACTATTTCGTCGTTTAATTCCTTTATTTGAAGATTACTTTAGGTTATTTAAAAATTTCTTTCGGTCATTTTTTTATGACAATTGGCTATAATTAAATGAACATCAAATCTTTACACTTTGCCTTTTTTATTTAAATAATTTTAATTTATAAATAAAATTCAAATACTTTTGATAGTAACAATATACTATTAAACAATATGAATTTTAAATCTCTACTTCTGACACTTTTAGTGTTGGCACAGGTACAACTGTTTTCTCAATGTTTTACCTTGCCAAGTTATTGCACACCTACCGTTACCAACATCAACTCCTACTCCATCGGTCTCCAGAATGTGACAATGGGGTCCACCATTAACAATTCTTCGGTAGCTACTGGTCTTGCACCAAACTATTATGATTATTCCAATCTGTCCGTTGCCGGTGCTGCGGGGGCAACTATTTCCTTTTCAGTCCAGAACGGATCAGGGAATACAACAGGTGCTCGAATTTTTATTGATTATAACCAGGATGGTACTTACTCTACTTCTGCACCGGAACTGGTATGGACTTCAGGTAATACGACCGCCAGCGCGATTGTTACTGGCACTTTTACAATACCCAGCGGACAAAGCGTAGGGGCTTACAGGATACGCATCACCGCTGATCTGGGAGCACAAGGTGCAAATCCATGCGCACTGGGTTATGGCGAGATAGAGGATTACACACTTGTGGTCACCTCATCAACAACTGATGCACTTGCCCATTCACATAGCTCTCCTGCTAAATATAGTTTGGGAAACAACACCATAGGCTTTAACATCGCCAATCTTACCAATTCAAGCATGACTTCAGTGGACATCGGTTATAAATTCGGTTCCAACAGTCCAGTCACACAATCCATATCAAGTTTATCCGTTCCAGCAGGTGGTATTTATAATGCCATTTTCAGCACACCTTTAAATATCTCTTCTACCGGAGTCTTCTCCATCAAGATATGGTTGAACAATGTCAACGGCAGTGGTAATGTGACCTTGGGTAACGATACCATTTGCAAGACATTCATTGTCTGTCCAGGACTTAGCGGCACTTATACCATCAATCCATCAGGTAGCGGCAGTACAAATTTCAAGCGATTCGGTGAAGCGGATACCGCCCTTATCAATTGTGGTGTATCCGGTCCTGTCATTTTCAATGTAGCGACCGGCACCTATAACCAGCAAGTGATATTCCCTTCCTCGATTTCAGGATTGTCTGCCACTAATTCAGTCACCTTTCAATCTGCTTCAGGAGTTCCCGCAAATGTCGTGCTTAGCTATAGTGCTACTTCTACTGCTAATAACTACACTGTAAGGCTAGACGGCGCAAGTTATATAAAATTCAAAAATATGACAATCACTGCAGCAGGCTCAAGTTTTGGAACAGCTCTTTATTTCAATAACAACTCCTCGAATGACTCATTCTTCAATGTTATATTCAATAGCCCGACCACCTCTTCGAACACCACCAACCTAGCCGTCATCTCATGTTTGAACAATGCTGCCTTCCATTACGCTTACTTTGGCAATTGCACTATTAACAACGGCGCTTATGGCACCTATCTCCAATCAAACAGCAGCAATGCTTTAGGGGCAGCAACACAAAACCTCACTTTTTTCAATTGCGATTTCAAGAATCAATACGCCTATGGAATGTACCACCAGTATTTTGACGGAATGAGATTGATCAACAACAGGATAACAACCAATACGACCTATACATCTTATATCGGCATATATAATTACTGGGTCATGATACTTGAAGACATCAAAAGACCAATCATAACAGGAAATCTGATAACAGGCGGAGCTGGCGGAACCGGCATGTACCACCAGTATTTCGGTGTCAATTCCACTGTCACAGGCCCCACCAGGAGACCCATCATTGCCAATAACATGATACAAATCGGTTCGGGAACCTCGGCGACCTATGGCATGAGGGTTGCAAATGACAACAGTTCTGATTATATCCATAACTCCGTAAATATAGGAACGTCAGACAATACACTCAATTCGGCTGCAGCGTATTTCGAATCAGTCAATCAAAATACAACCACCATTTTAAATAATATCTTTTCAGGATATAATGGTGCCCCTGCATTAAGGACCGGTACCATTACCAGTTTTACCCCCTGTAATTTCAATGACCTATATACTACCGGCACCAATTTAGCTTATTACAGCAACAATGTAGGTTATCCAACCCTGGCTACATGGAAAGCCATTTCCGGAAGGGATGCCAATTCGGTTAACACCAACCCCGGCTTTACATCCAGCACTGACCTGCACATCACCGGCGTGAATTTACTGACCGTGCCGGTTCATCCATTGGTGCTAGTGGATTATGACAAACAGACCAGATGCTCCATTACAGACATTGGTGCAGATTATCACCCTTCCAGTAATGACATAGGTGTCAGCCGCACTATACATCCCAACGGTGGCATAGCGGGTGCAGGAAGTAGGGACGTCATTGTTCTCATCAAGAATTATGGAAGTAATACTGTTACCTCAGCCAATGTGAGATATACTGATGGAACAACTACCAAGACCGTTGCATGGACAGGTTCCATGGGGCCTTGTGATTCCGCAGTAGTGACCTTTACAGGCTCAAACCAATATACATTCTCAGGAACCTGGTCGTTGAAATTCTTTACCGACGGACCCAATGGTTCCTCCGATATCTATGTAGGCAACGATACCATCAAGGGCACCGGCTGTGTAGGATTGGCCGGAAATTTTACGATTAATCCTTCTGGCAGCGGGTCAACCAATTTCACCACATTTACGGCCGCAGTAAACGCGATGTTGTCGTGTGGAATTGCGACACCGATTGTGTTCACCGTCAGTGCGGCGACATATTCCGAGCAAGTATCCATTCCCAATATCAATGGCACATCAACAGTCAATACGATAACGTTTGACGGAGGTTCAGGCAATGCTTCCACGAGGATATTAACGGCTTCAACAGCTACAGGCTCCCTCCACGTTGTCAGGTTTAACGACTGTAAAAATGTCATCTTCCGAAATATGACCTTGCGATCAACCGGAGCAACAGATGCATGGGTCGCACATTTCATGAACGGCACAAACAACCGCCTGAACAATTGCATTATCGAAATCACCGGCACCGGTGCAACAGCCACTACCACCAACCTGGTACCTGTAGTCGTCAATGGAAACCTCACTTCAATGACAACGGCCAGCACTATTGCAAATAATCACATCATCGATTCCTGCACAATAAATGCCGGATACTATAATATCTATTCCAGCATTAGCAATACGGCCAATACATTGTTTATCAACAGGAATAAACTAAACGAAGCTTACCAGTATGGCACATATAACATCAATACTTTTTCATTAAGGCTGACCGGAAATTCCGTCACAATGAGGACTGCAGTAACTTCCAACATTCCAATCTACCTGCAAAGTCTTAACAACACCGGCATCACCTATTTTGAAGTCAGCGGCAATAAGGTGCTGAATCCAGGCCAATACGGCATTTATTTAAATTCATGCACAAATTCAGGCACCGAATTCAACAAGGTACACAACAATATGATAGGTGGTAATTTCAGGTACGCACCTGCCACATATGGCATTTACCTGACTTCATGTAGCAGGACAAGGGTTTATCACAACAGTGTGAACCTTGATATTGCGACTACCGGAGTCAGTGCCTGTATTTATATTACAAACGGCTCAGTGAATGACGTGAGGAACAACAACCTGTCAGTCGCCAATACAACTTCAGTTTCTGCCTACAATGTTTATCTTTCAGCATCCTCTGTCGTCACTAACCTGGATTATAACAATTATCACAACAGGTCTACAACAAGTCTTCTATATATAGGTGGCCCAACTTTTGAAAGCTATAATTACAAGGGAGCCTTCCCGAATGGTGGCGGCTTGAATTCTATCAGTCTAAGCCCGGGTTTTGTATCCAACAGCGACCTGCACACCACTTCAGCATGTAATAATGCAGCAAGTGTAGGCATACTCCTGGATATAGACGGACAGACAAGGGCAGCACTGCCAGATATGGGTGCTGATGAGGCAAGCAATCTTCCGACCAATGACATTGGAATAAGTGAAATACTAAACCCTGTTTTCCCATTAAGCCCGGGATCCAAGAACATAAAAGTGGTTTTGCG
>JANWHK010000023.1 GCA_025450395.1 Bacteroidia bacterium | reverse complement strand
TGGCCACAAAAATATCGTCGTTCTCATCCACGATGATCTCTCCCCTGAAATCATCCGCATAATTGTATAAAAGAGGACTTATAGTGCCACTAGGCCTGTCCCCGTTAAGACCGTCAAAATTGCTTCCACCCATAAATGTGCCACCGAGTAAGGCGGTACCATCCTCAGAAAACTTCACAACAAAAATATCCGATTTCCCATTGTGTGTAAAATCATAGGAAGGCGTGCTTCCAACTGGAAAATCATCTGATTTTGTCGAACCCATTATCAGAAGGTTGTTCTTGCTGTCCACAATCATGCTATGTGGATTTTCATTGCTGAATGAACCACCGAGGTAAGTTGAGAATAAGAGTTGCTTGCCGTCCTTTGTGTATTTGGTTATGCCGCAATCCCTGGCTACATAACCTATTGCAGGGGACTCGTCATTTCCGCCCATGAAACTTACGAGGAAAGCGCCTGTGGTGGTCGGAAAACCGAAATCGAATATCGTTCCACCTGCATACCCGTGACCGGCTGTGTCAAATGTGGCAGTATAACCGAAATTATCGCCATACGATCCACTGAAAGTTGAAAACACCAACACGGGATCAATCATCAAAACCTTGTTTTTATTTCTTTTGTTGCTGATTGAAAATGACATCACATCATCTGAAAGCAAGTAAGAAGACTCGATAATCTTATGGCCCGACTCCGGTCCCTCAAAAACCAGTGGACGGAGTTCAGTAATGGAACCAAAAGAATTCTTAAGCACCAGGTTATCATCCTTCATGTATAGACTATCCGCTCCTGAGTATTGCAGTTTGATCTGGCCCGGATCACCACCCGGATGAACTATAAAATTATATTTCAGTTGACCTTCAGATTCAAACAGTTCAAAATCAATATTGTCGTATATATTCTTGACATAGAACTTATTATAGCTCATGACCCGGCTTTTCCACCTTTCAGGTTTGTTGCCAAGGAAGTAATTGGCGTAGTCCTGGTAGGGATTGAGGGCTGAATATTCAGCGTTCGGGTTCGCATCAAGGAATTTTACCTTGATGACATGCACATTCACTGGCTCATCAAATTTCTGCTGATGCTGCATTTCGTCCAGCTGTAAGCCGGAATAAAAGAGATAGGTCAGTTCACCCTTGCTGATGAACAGTTTGGTGCTGGGTAAACTCGACTTGTAGAGTATGCGGGAGTCCCACTGGCCCTTGTTTTCCGTAAAACGCACCTGCCCCCATCCACTGATACTTGTGAAAATAAATAGTATAACAACACTGATATTGCAGGATATCCTTTTCAAAAACAAAACACGAATTTAGGCAAATTTTCCTTGTATACAATTAATAGACGTAAAAACCCTGTCAAATGTTGCACTAAAGTTCAAAATATTATATCTGGCAAAATAAATTTACATTTGCCGCGATATTTTATGCGGGAGAAAAAGGATTTGAAAATTGTATTTTTTGGCACACCTGAATTTGCCGTTTGTTCACTTAGAGCTATTATTGACAATGGTTTCAATGTGGTCGCCGTTGTCACTTCTCCTGACAAGCCTGCCGGGCGGGGTTACAAACTACAGGAATCAGCGGTGAAAAAAGCCGCCCTGGAATACGGATTGCCAATCTTGCAGCCTGTCAATTTAAAATCCCCTGAATTCAGGACTGAAATGAAATCCTATCTGGCTGATATACAGATTGTAATCGCTTTCAGGATGTTGCCGGAAACGATATGGAACATGCCTCCAATGGGCACATTCAACCTTCACGCAAGTTACCTCCCAAATTACAGGGGGGCGGCGCCAATCAACAGGGCCATCATGAACGGTGAAAAAGAGACCGGGGTCACCACTTTTTTCCTGAAACACGAGATTGATACAGGCAATATCATTTTACAGGAAAAAGCCCTCATACTGCCGACGGACAATGCAGGAACCCTGCACGACAAACTCATGTTGCAAGGAGCGGCATTGGTTGTCAAATCCCTTGAACTCATACTGGGCGGTAATTATACCTTATCCCCGCAATTACAGGGAAATTTCCCACATGCTCCCAAGATTTTCACGGAAGATTGCCTGATATATTGGAAACAAAGTGCCGAAAAGGTGCACAACCAAATTCGCGGACTTTCACCCTACCCTGCCGCGTTTACACATTTCCAGGATAAAAAACTGAAAATATTTGATTCTAAAATCACAATGGAACAATCTGCCGGGTCAGGCAAAATTGAAATAAGGGACAATAAACTTCTGGCGCATTGCTCAGATCTAATCCTGGAGCTGACAGATATACAGGCTGAAGGCAAAAAAAGGATGCCTGCCAGGGATTTTATCAATGGGTTGAAGGTTGGTAAATAGACTTATTCAATTAGGTTCCCTATTAATTCAACAATCTCATCCGTGTACCAGTTAATCCCTTCTACTTTTAAAACTTCAATCCTGCCTTTTTTATTGATGAGGTAAGTGGTTGGAAAACCCTTTACACCCACCTGCGGACCCTTTAAATGCACAGATGTATGGTAAAAATCAAGAGGCGACTTGAACAGTTGCCTGAACGTATCGATCAACAAAGCAGGTTCATCACTGACCATCAGTATTTCAAGTTTATCCTTTCCAAATTTTTCCTGCAATTTCAACAATTGCGGCTGTTCTTTTACACAATCTGAACACCAGGTCTGGAAATAGGACAAGATATAGACTTTACCCTTCAGGGTATTTGCGTCGAATGGCTTTCCGTTTAGGTCTGTCAAAGGTGGGAGTTCCGGAGCTTTAGGCTTTTTCGTGCGGTCAACAATAAAATAAGTTGTGACAAATAAGGCAAGAACAAGGGAGAGAATAAGGTTCGTTTTCAACTTCACGGTGCAAAGATAAACCCGAATGATGAATTATGAGTTATGAATTATGAATGGGCAATATAATTGATAATTGATAATTGACAATTAGGAATGCTGAATGCGCTATATAATTCATAATTCATAATTGCTGTCTAATAATTGCCGTATAACGGCCTCGTTTAGTCGAAAATATTATTTTTTTGTTTTAAAAAACTTATATTTTGCAGCAATTTTAAAAATAATCATTATGAGTAAAAATATATTAAAAACCCTGGTGCTGATCTTCGGATTGTGCTATTTCCACTACGATGCTTTCTCTCAGAGGAAGGATGACAAACCTGCAGAAACGCCAAAACCTGCGGCCCCCGCTACAGTTAGCATTGCCGACAAAGTGAAAAAATGCAAAAAGATAGATGGTTTGTTCACGCTTTACAGGGATACTACCAATGGTTCATTGTATATGCTGGTAAAAAAAGAACAACTCGAAAAGGAGTTTATATATTTCAGTTATATTGAAAATGGCAATACAACCACCGGACATAACAAAGGTACATTCAGGGACAACAAGGTATTTATTATTTCAAAATATTTTAACCAGCTTGAATTTACGACCCAAAACACTTCGTTTTATTTTGACCCCAACAACCCCATCTCAAGGGCGGCCGATGCGAATATCACGCATGCGGTAATGGCCAGTGAAAAAGTTGTGGCAATTGACGACGCCAAAGGTGAATACCTGATTGAAGCCGACAACCTGTTCCTGACTGAAACACTTTACCAGGTAAAACGCACCAGTATGTTCCCCCAGGGATTTCCTGTATTTAACCTCGGTATGCTGAGCAAAAATAAAACCAGGTACCAGAACATCAGGAATTATCCTGAAAATACTGACATCATAGTCAAGTATGTGTATGATGACCCTGCTTCAAGGGGCTCAGGAAGCGAAGCCATAACAGACGGACGTTATATGGAAATACTGTTGCAGCACAGTATTATAGAAATGCCTAAGAACAATTACAAACCCAGGCTGGACGATCCGCGGATCGGATACTTCATGACCCAGGTGAATGATATGACAAGCACGGAAGTCCTGAATTACCGTGACCTGATACACCGCTGGAACCTTGAGAAAAAAGACCCCGCCGCAGAACTTTCAGAACCTGTTAAACCCATTACATGGTGGATAGAAAACACAACGCCAAAAGAACTCAGGCCAACCATCAAGGCGGCCATATTGCAATGGAATATAGCCTTTGAAAAAGCAGGTTTTAAAAATGCAGTACAGATATTTGAGCAGCCTGATACTGCTACCTGGGATGCAGGCGATATACGTTATAATGTACTCAGGTGGACCAGCAGTCCTGAACCTCCGTTTGGCGGATACGGACCTAGTTTTGTCAATCCAAGGACCGGTGAAATACTTGGCGCGGATATCATGCTGGAATGGGTGTTCATCACCAACCGCCTGAGGTCACAAAAAGTATTTGACAAGGCAGGATTTGAATGGCTGCTGGAAGAACACAGCGCCGACAATCATTATACATGTGAAGCGGGAGAACACATGCACATGCAGAACATGCTCGGGATACAATACCTGGTGTCGAATGCTGCAGGTCAACAGGAGATCAATGATTTTGTAAAAGAAGGATTGTATTACCTTATACTTCACGAAGTGGGACACACATTAGGACTGAACCACAATATGAAAGCCACCCAGTTGCACGGTTTAAACGACCTGTATGACAGGGCAAAAACAAAAAGCATAGGCCTTACCGGAAGCGTAATGGATTATCCCGCCATCAATTTCAGCAACAGGAAAGGCATGAAGGCACAATATTACACAGACCGTCCGGGACCTTACGATCTTTGGGCCATAGAATTCGGGTATTTCCAGGAAAACAACGAGATCGCCGATGCCGCGCATAGACAAAAAATATTGGCAAGGAGCACTGAACCACAACTTACTTTCGGCAACGATGCGGATGACATGAGATCACCCGGAAAAGCGATTGATCCGCGTGTGATGATAGGTGACATGAGTAGTGACGCGATTGGTTTTGCAAAGGAAAGGATAGCATTGATAAAAACGCTTCAGGCCAATTTATTAAGTGAATATGGCAAGGACAACAGGAGTTACCATGAATTGAGAAGCAACTACCTTGTACTGACATCCGAATGGGCGGTACAGGCCGGTGTAGTCTCCAGGTATATCGGTGGCGTCTATGTCGACAGGAGTTTTTCAAACCAGGCAAGTACAACAAAACCTTTGACAGCGGTACCTTATGAAACCCAGAAAAGCGCGATGAAGACACTCTCTGAACTTTTATTTGCACCGACTGCATTGGAGGTTCCGGTGGACCTTGCATCCTATATGCAACAGCAGCGTAGAGGTTATAATTTTTTCAGCAGTGGCGAAGATCCTAAACTTCACAACAGGGCTCTCAATATACAGAATTCTGTGTTGATGCATCTCTTGCATCCAAGTACTTTACAAAGGATAACAGACAGCAAGCTTTATGGCAACAAATATGAA
Source organism: Bacteroidia bacterium (assembly GCA_025450395.1). GTDB lineage: Bacteria > Bacteroidota > Bacteroidia > NS11-12g > UBA955 > JABMMZ01. The sequence continues at coordinate 1,465 of JANWHK010000023.1, read as the reverse complement.
CTGGGTGAAATGTTCAAGGACCTGAGCAACGCCATTTTCCAGGCTGACCTGTCTACAAATGTGAATACATACCGGCAGAATCTGCAGATATTATATATACAATATCTTGCGGCCATCGTCAATTCTCCACTGTATGATTATATCAGTAAGGCAAAGGCGACCGGACAGTTGCAAACCATACAGAAACAAATGCAGACTGCAGTGGTCACTTCCACAGGTGACACCAAAGAACACAGGAATTATATCATTTTACAGTGCAAAAATGCCCTTGATACAAACAAATAAGGCAGGCATATTGATTCTTTAATTTCCCTTCATCGATGAGATTCATGCTTTTAACTATATAAAAGCCTCGTTCACCGACAATAAAAAACATGCGTCCCCAACAGGCCGAATAAAGGGGTTTCATGCCCATTTTACTCTGTCATTTTATTGTAAAATTTTATTATAAAACACTGTTATTCAGATAGATATGAAACCACTTTTTTTGGGATAAATTTGCCAAAAAATAATTTGGATTTCATTGTCAATCGTCTAGTTTTGTTAATACTAAATATAATTGCTTATTGAAATGAGAATTTACATTGGAAATCTAAACTACCGGTTACGCACTGAGGAGTTGAAAAACGTATTTTTACCTTATGGTGAAGTGATTGGTGCAAAAATTGTACGCGACCAGGAAACCAAGCGCAGCAAGGGCTTTGGCTTTGTTGAGATGGCGAATGATGAAGATGGTGGAAAAGCCATTGAAGGACTCAACGGGTTTGAGTTAAATGGTCGTAAAATGATTGTAACACAGGCAAAACCCAGGGAAAATGTGATGCCTGACAATCAGGAACGAGAATCGGAAACGGAGTTGTAAAAAACTCTATCTCTCCAAAAAAGACAACCTGTGAAAAGGGTTGTCTTTTTTATTTTTAGGCTATCCTTGTTAAAGCACCCCTAATGCAATCACTTGCATGATGATGTCCTCCTTATCAAAACCCGGTCTTGCTTTAAGTGAATAAAAATTGCTGTCCGGGTAGGTCAACAGTAGTCTCCAGTCGTTACTGCCGGGTGCTGTTTCAGTGGCAGTGCACATCAGGACTCCCAGGTAATTATAGATAGAATATTTTTTTAACATGCCTGCAGGACTTTCCGCCGCGCCTTCCTTGAATGAACCAATCACCACGCCTTCCTGTTCAATATTCTCGCCGGCAAAACTCAGTGGGGCATTGCGGTCGCGCTCAACTATCACAAGGTATGGATTGGGTTCCATATCTTTTTCATTTTTAGGCTCGCCTTTCAATGTGATAAACATCTCGACCCTCATGGTGTCCAGCCCCTGCCCATTAAAAAGATCATATTTACATATCGTCCCATAAACATCCGGCTGGGGGTAAACGCCTTTTAAGTCGGGCTTCTCGTTTACCTTGCATGAAAGTCCTAAAGTTGGAAATGTATACAGGTGAAATGGAACAATGGT
>JANWHK010000022.1 GCA_025450395.1 Bacteroidia bacterium | reverse complement strand
TCTGCCAGGGCTGGAGGTTATGCGGATGGGCACCGGCAATCACATCTACACCACATGTATTAAAAACCCTTTGAAACAAATCAATGGTCTGTCGGGAAGGATAAACCTGGTAAGCATTGCCACAATGCATCGAACAGATGACAAGGTCGGCCCCTGCCTCCTTACACTGCCTTACTTGCTCTTTAATAATTTCAATATCACATCCCGGTAAATTCAACGACAAGTCATTTATCATCCATTCCCTGCCAGGCGTCGGCAAAAACTCATTTAAGGAATATGTATAGGCCACAAAACCGATCCGTATGCCTTTACTGGTGATGATCTCATAGTCCTTATCAGTCTCATTTTTTTTAGCCCCAACCGTTTTAATCCCTTTGGCGTTTAATGTATCTATAGTTTTTCTCAGGCCTTTTTCACCCATATCCAGGCTATGGTTATTGGCAATACCTAAAATATCATAACCCTTGTATGAACCATTCCCGCTGAATATTCCAAAAGTCGTTTCATCGGTATTAAAATACATATGGTTCAACATCACTTCGGGAACAAAACCGGACTTGTGACCCGGATCAAAAGGCGTTTCAAGATTTGCAAAAACAATATCACTGCCAAAAAAATCCGCCCCCGCTTCATCCCATAAATGTTGAGTATTCTCAGGTTTGATAAGCTCATACGGCATCAGGTCACCACCGATGGAAACTGTGAGAATTGTTTCAAAGGTCTCCTCCTTCTCATCACGCCTTTTAAAATGTTGAATAATGGATTCATCTGAAGGCAAAAGTGGTGGCTTGAAATAATATTTGTAAGTAAAATACAAAAGATCCCCGAAGGACATGGTTCGTGGATTTTCTTCAAACTCAATAGATCTGGCCCATTTTTTACCCATGAAAAGGCCCAGAAACAAACAAATGAACCGAATGATTGAACATAAGAATTTTCCTTTAATGCTATAGGGTCTTACAGCCTTCAAAATCTCAAAGGTTTAAAATGTGCCAAGCAGCAACCTGCCTAAAAGAAAATATACACCAAGACCAATAACATCATTGGTAGTGGTAATGAACGGACCCGTGGCCAAAGCCGGATCGATCTTTAACCTCACAAGTAACAGGGGTGTGATAGTTCCAAGCAATGAAGCGAAAATGATCACGGTAATAAGAGCAATGCTCACAACCATGCTAAGATCATAGCCATGGCCCAATATCACGTTGAACAATAAGAGTATGGCCGAACATGCAAGTCCGTTAATCAGTGACACCGTAAATTCCTTTCCGAGTTTCGGTATGATATTCTTGCTTTTCAGGGTGTTATTGGCAAGACCCTGTACGATAATGGCTGAAGACTGTACACCTGCATTACCGCCCATTGCCGCCACAACGGGCATGAAAAACGCGATCTGTGGCAATCTGCTGATATCCCCTTCAAAATTTGAGACCAGCATAGAACTGCCAAGTCCTCCTATCAAACCTACCATGAGCCAGGGCAGTCGCGCCCTCGATAAAATCAGTACCTTGTCTTCACTTTCAACACTTTCACTCAAACCCGCCTGCAACTGGAAATCCTTGCCTGCTTCTTCCCTGATAAAATCAACCACGTCATCAATCGTGATCCTGCCTATCAACCTGTTCATGCTATCTACAACAGGAACCGTTATCAGGTCATATTTACTCATCAATCTCGCAACCTCTTCACCTGTGGCATAGGCGTTTACAGAAATAAACTCCGTATTGGTAATCTCAATTACAGAGGTATGCGCCTTCGCCAGGACAATATCCTTCAGCGAAACAACCCCTTTTAATATATTTTTTTCATCTACAGTATACACTGCATGGACTGACTCCACTTCCTCAGCCTGTTTCCTGATCTCCTCGATACACTGACTAACAGTCCAGTTGTGTTTCACCTGCACAAGTTCCTTGGCCATCAGTCCGCCCGCAATATCATCTGCATAATGCAGCATGGCTGCGAGGTTCTTGGCATAATCCTGGTCATCAAGATACGACAACACCTCCTCGGCCTTTTGCGTCGGCAACAAATTCAGTATATCCACCGAGTCATCAGAATCAAGGTATGCCACCACGTCCTCGGCAATTTCCTTTGCATCATATCCTTTAAACAGGCGCTCTTGCAATTCTTCATCCAGGGAACGTATCACTTCAACAGCTTTCTCCTTATCTATCACCTTGATCAGGAACTTGGCCTCATCAAGCTCAAGGTTCCAGAAAATTTCGGCTATATCCTCCGGACGGTGATGCTGCAATAATTCATTCACCCCGGCTGCATCTACATCTATGATGAGAGGCCGGATATCATTCAACAGCTGTATTTCTGATATTTGTGTGCTCATTGGTTCTGCTCAAAAAATTGTGTAAGCCTTATAAAGTCACTGACGCTTAACTGTTCAGCGCGCAATTTAGCAAATTCATCCGTTTCTTTCAGATTAAATTTATGTAAAGCATTTCGCAGGGTTTTTCTCCTCTGGTTAAACGCTGTTTTCACAACATCATAATACAGGCTTTTTGAGCAGGGCAGTACAAAACCCTCCTTGCGCACACATTTTATGACCCCTGACCTGACCTTTGGTGGAGGGGTAAAAACATGGGGTTCAACCGTGAATTCATAGGTAGAGGTATAAAAGGTATTCAGCAAAACACTGAGAATGCCATAAGTCTTGGATCCTTCAGAAGCCACCAGTCTTTCAGCCACCTCTTTCTGGAACATACCCGCGAAACCCTTTACCAATTCTATATGCTCAAGCACCTTGAACACGATCTGTGAACTTATATTATACGGGAAATTACCAATCAGGAACGAATCCTCCGACAATGCTACCAGGGCAATCCTGTCATCCAGAAAATCACCCTCTATCAGTTTTAATCCCTTGGGTACATGTGATTTCTTGAGGTATTCGACAGATTCACCGTCTATTTCCACCGCCCTCACATCCGGAAAATTAAGCAATAAAAAATCCGTAAGCACACCCATTCCAGGACCTATCTCTATAACAGGCACGCCAGCCGCATCATTTTTAAACAACAAGGCAACTTTCTCAGCAATACTTACGTCATTTAAAAAATGTTGACCAAGATGTTTTTTGGGTCTTACCTTGTAATTCAATGTCAAAAATTTGTTTCAAAACTACACCCAATTTTTCAATTATCCCGCAGGGTTTGGTAAAATAACAATAATTGGTACAGTTTTTGAAATTAAAATTTTAAGTACATTATGAATATGAAAAATCTACTATTAAGTTCTGCGTTAGCTTTTACAACACTTTGCACTGTATCAGCTCAAAACGACCCGGCTTTGCAACCCGGACAAATGCCACAGGTAGCTCCTGCTACCGTACAAAATCCCGAATTTGTGCAATTCAAGGAACTTGTATATGATTTTGGCAACATCAAGCAGGCCGTACCCATGACCCATACATTTACATTCAAGAATGTAGGAACCAGGGATATCACGCTTGTGAATGTTTCTGCCTCATGTGGTTGTACAACACCAAACTGGAAAGGCGGTGCCTATAAACCGGGAGAAACTGGGGAGATCAATGCCACATACAACGCCGGTAGCGAAGGTGCTTTCAACAAAACCATCACTGTTACCACTTCCGAGGGTATCGTGATGCTGACTATTTCAGGCAATGTAATGAACGTAGCTGCTTATGATGAATGGAAAGCCAAGGAAGATGCCGCAGCACAAGCAAAAGCGGATGCAAATAAAAAACCGGTTAAAAAATCCAAATCCAAGTCCAAAACAACAAAGACAACAAAGGCTGAAGCGACTAAACCCAAATCGTCCGCTAAAGTTGGATCTTAACCAATAAACCACAACAAACATTATGAAAAAAATTGCCATACTCAGCTTATCAGCCTTGTTAATCATAGGCCTGGCTGCATTCCAACAACCCAAAAAACCCAAGAAATCAGCTAAATCAACTGCCAAGAAAGAAAGCACCACTGCACCTAAAGTTGCGTTATCAGACAAAGCGTACGATGTTAAATTCGATAAGACTTTCCATGATTTTGGCAAGGTAAGTGAAGGTGAACAGGTTGAGACTATCTATGTCATTACCAACATAGGCAAAGAACCTGTGCTGATACAAACCCACGAAGTTCAATGTGGTTGTACCACCCCTTCCTACTCCAAAGAACCTATCATGCCGGGCAAAAGCACCAATATCAAGGTAGGCTTTAATACCAATGGCAAACTTGGCGTTAACAATAAAACTGTAACCATCACCACCAATGGTGGTAAACATGAACTCTCATTCAAATGTGAAGTGACTGAAAAAGCGAAGGTTGACCCGATTGAACCAGGCAGCCCGATGAAAATAAAAACCAACTAAAATTTAAGTTTAAAATTCAAGAAGGTGTTGTGAAGAAATAATTTCACAACACTTTTTTTTTAAACCTCTATTATTCCTGAATGAAAACAAGTGCTTATTTGCTGACGCTTTGCATGACAACGGCAATTATTTGTTTACATTCCTCCTGCATTGTCCGTGCCGGATATCGCCCTCCTCCAGCCCCAAAGGCAAAGGTTACCCCTGCAAAAAAAGATACCCTCACAGAAATCTCCTGGCCCAGGACCGAACACGATTTCGGCTTGCTCAAGCAGGGTGAGGTGGTTGAAACCTCGTTTACCTGTTATAACGGTGCGGACACACTGGTATTGGAAAATGTTATGGCCTCTTGCGGTTGTGTGGCACCTGACTGGAAAAGAACACCCATATTGCCCTATGATTCAACCGAGATAAAAGTAGTATTCGACACTAAAGGCAAGTCCGGCAAACACAACAAAGTGATTACAGTTTACACAAACCGGGGCCTTTATGAACTGATTATCAAGGCCAACATTAAAAACGATTGAAAAAACGGGAATTTTCGGCACGAAATTTGAACTAACACAAATTAACTAAACAAATCAACCATGATATCCTTATTTACTTATCTATTTGCATTATTGGCCGTACCATCATCGGCTATCAGCAACACAGCGGTCGCAGCAGAAGATCCAATTGGAATAGAATGGAAAAAGACCACTCATGATTTCGGTGAAATCGTGCAGGGTACCAAGGCTAAATACACCTTTACATTTACCAATACCGGAACCGTCGCCATCGTCATATCCAATGCGACTGCTTCATGCGGCTGCACAGTACCAAATTACAGCAAGGAACCTGTTGCTCCAGGTGGACAGGGTTCAGTTACCGCCATATTCGATTCATCAGGCAAAAGCGGGAACTTTGCAAAGAACATTACTGTTACCACCAATCTGGGTTCATCCATATTGTATATCAAAGGCAATATCGTTGTAGAACAGGCCAAACCAAAATCTCCTGTTCAGATCGGTGATTAACTCATATCATTAGCATCGGGTCGCGAAGTTTAAGTTTATATTCATATAAAGAAACCTTACAGTATTGTAAGGTTTTTTTTGTGCATCTTTGCAAAAGGCAATCATCCACATTTTGCATCACCTCGAATACCATAAAGTCACGATAGACAATATCATCGAAATCAACCC
>JANWHK010000021.1 GCA_025450395.1 Bacteroidia bacterium | reverse complement strand
TCCGGATTATTTCCTGTCCCAGATTGTTTATGATCAATAGTTCTGTTCCTTCTTCAGCTTTCGCCGGAAATTGCACCACCAAAAGGTCTCCGGCCGGGTTCGGATAAACTTTTAAATCGTTCCCGTCCGATATTTCTGCCTTTAAAGAACTTGTATAACCAAATAAAGGCAGCTCCATATAGGCAACATTGTTTACATTATTATATACTGTGTTCTTCGCTACTAAGGGATTGTAAAGAGAGTCTTTGCTATTTCCGGGATACATGTTTAAACCATTATTCATATTGCGGTTAAAACGCGGGTAGTTGGATGACGTAATATCCAGCCTTATTTTATGCCCTGCAAGAAAGGTAAGACTGGTATTGGGCAATTCAATCACGCAATCGTAAACCATTCCCGGTGTCATCATCGCGGTTTGTGCCTGGGTAAAACCATTCCTGAAACGCATCCGCATAATTCCGTCATTCACCAGCATAGACCTGCCATCCGGATATACATCGGTCATGCGTACAGCAAAATCCGTATCCATCTTATCGGAAGAAACTCTTAAATGTATCTTCACTTTTCCTTTCAACACGGCATTTTCCGTTAAAGCACTGGTCGTGTAAACAAGTATATCGTTCCTGCTTTCTACCTTTGTCTTCTGGTCATACGGACCCTGGTCGAGGTCTGTCCTGAGCGTAGGCCCACCAATGGTTGGTGACGGATCTGCCGGATTGTAGGTGAAACTTAAGCTGTCTTTATTTTGGGTAGGTTGAATATGATCCATCATACCATCGGCATGCAGGTAAAAATTAACTTGTTTTGAACCTGCAGGAGGCCAGGACTGAGTTTGCTGCCATTTATTCTCCCCCATCTGGTAATACGTCACTTTTGAGATCATATCCCATCCATTGCTGAGATTTCTGAGATGGTAATCGAAAAATATCATGGCCATCGAATCATTCGTATTGGCTGAATTGGGATAATTCAGTTCCCCCTGCAAAGAGGTTCCTACCTGTGCGGTACCATGTCCTCCATGCACCCACGGACCCATCAGCAGTTTGTGCTTATCACGGACATTTATTGGTGATTGTGTTTGCAATGCACTGAAAAATGGTATCATCACCTCAATATTATGATCATACCAGCCGCCAATCATAAAGGAAGGAACGCGAATACTGTCGGGATAAAAATTCAGGGTTTCCGCAAAACTCCACGTGGCATCGTAGTAAGGATGCGCCATAAGGGTTGTTGAAATGCCGAAACCCAGGCCGTCGAGTTGTTCCACATATTCCGTGCGCAAGGCCCCGTTGGGGAAATATTCGTCATAATTAAACTGCGGACCGGCTACCAGCGGACATATACAGGTGAGATGAGGCGGGTTTTTCTGCGCGGTCTGGAATTGTACTTTGCCAAGCGCAGACGGTCCCCATGTACCTATTTTCCCATTGCTCCAGGATTGACCCGCTATCCATTCGACAGTCCAGTAACCATCCGTTCCTCTATCCGGGCTACCAATATATCCTGCTTTTTTCGAGCCGTAAAATCCCCTCCAGTCGGCAACAACAATGATATAATTGCTGTTATTCAGGTTTAGTCCGATGCCTAAAGGTAAACCAAGACGGTATAAAAAACGGTTATAGGGAGTTTGCACCAATATCACAGGACCCTGAGTCATACCTGAAGGAATATAAATATCCGCTGCAAGTTTCCTTCCGTCCTTCATGGGGATGGAATCGGTGATTGGTGTTAATATGGCAAAACCGTCGGTTAAAGAACATAAAAGAAGGAAAACAAAAATGTGCTTAAGTATTTTTCTCATTGCAATAAACTGGTTTTCTTTATTAAATACAAAGATACATCCCCAGGTTTAGCTGTCCATTTTTATTATCAACATCAGATTCAAATCCATCCAAAATAAATTCCATGAAATTATAATTTCCTGATATACAAATAGTTAAAAATTATATTTTGCATTTTACGCAACCATTACGGGTCTGTGATGACTAAAGGTTATAATTATTCAAATATATGAAACGTAAATTCATTCACATCGGACTGGCCCTGGCACTTATCATGATGGTAGCTGTTACAGGATGTAAAAAAGAAACCGCAACAATCGCAGATGATTCTGCAAAGTATGATGCACAACTGATAATAGATGATGCAGACATCAGCTACAATGCAGCAAATGTAACAGAAGGCGGGGAAACAACTGAATTCTCAGCAGTAAATGAAGGTTTGCCTGAAGCCTATACGCTTATAGAAACTGACATGGACGATGCCGGTTTCAAAAGGCTCGAAGACAAACGCTATTTTGCATGCCTTAAAAAACTCAACTTAAGTGATACCCAGGTTGCACAATTGAGAAAAGCATTAAGGGCTTATGAAGCATGCAAGGCAGCAGATATCGTGAGGCACCGTGAAGCTTATGCAAAACTTCTGTTGCGCATTGAGAACAGCCGTAAGGAATATCTTGCCCAATTAAGGAACGGCGTGATCACTAAAGCCCAATTCGAAGAAAAGATGAAAGCACTAAGGGCTGATTTTGAACAATCCTTAAGGTATATCAAGGCCTCTTTTGCCAAAACATTAAAAGCCTGCTATGAAAAATTCATGAGGGCCACCAAGGAAATCCTGACTGAACGTCAGTGGAAAGCCTTCGTAGATTGCTACAGATAGCCCACAATTGTTCCCAAATACATACGAGAGCCCTTCAGGAAACTGAGGGGTTTCTTTTTTAATAAATTTAAAGAATAGAGTTCCCTTATACTCAAAAATTAAATTTAACATTACTTTTGACAACATAAATAATGAAATACCTTTCAATTGAAAATTTCTGGAAACTCAGTCATCTCATCTTTCTTTTTTTGATTGGGTTATCAATTTATTACGCTATTGAAAGGGTATGTTATGTTGACAGTGCATTCATGCTTTTCAGGATGATAAACCAGGAAAGCTTTATAGCTGAAGGAGGCCGTTATATGAATGTTTTACCCCAGTTCATTCCGTGGATATTCATCAAATTGGGCTTACCTTTAAAAATGATAATTATCTGTTTTTCCTGCATGCATATTGTTGTGCTTTATTTGATTTTCCAGATTACAGGTAATTTTTTCAAGCAAAAATTTTTAGCTGTGCTTTTTTTATTATTATTGATCGTTTCAGTCAATGAAACTTTTTTTGATGTTGTTACAGAAACAAAATTCAGCCTGGCTTTCGGCATATTGTTTTCAGCCTTTCTTTTTTCACCAAAAAACAATCTTATTTTCGTTGGAATTGTGATCCTGATCTGTGGATTTTTTTCCCATCCTGTATTTATAATTTATTTCGGGGTGATTATCTTATCCTTCCGGATTTTTAAACCACAGACACCCCTTTTAAAATTTCTTATTTCAGGCGTCGCTATATTCATGCTAAAATATTTGACAGTTGGCGCTACCACTTATGAAAACAATTTAATTACCAGTGCCTTCAGCGATTTGTTTTTAACCTTTAAAAACTCCTTTATTCACCATTATTTCAGTGGCTTATTTACAACGCCATTTATTTTTCTGATTATCCTTCTTTTAATCATTATTTATCATTTAACAGCTTCCAGGAAATATTTTGAAGTCATGATCTATTTAGCAGGAATTTTTATTACCTATTTTTTATTGTCGATTGTATATAGCAAAGGGGATAGTCATATGATGATACAGAAAACCCTCATTTTATTTCATTTTATCCTTATATACCCAATCGCTTTCTTATGGCAACAATTATCCCCGATATTACTAAAAAGCGTATTATTGATATTCCTTATCTCGACTATTTTCGCTTTAGCGGGCATTCATGGTTCAGCTGCAAAATATGTTGATAGAGTTAGCATCTTGAATGATTTTATGCAAAAAATCCCTGCAACAAGCGATAAATTTTTAATCAGGGAAGAACAGATCAACCATGATAAACTATTGGCAACATGGGCCCTGTCCCACGAAACTATCATGCTATCACAAATTTACCTTAAAAAAAACCTGAGCATAAAAAATTTCCGGGAAAGAAATGACACTTTGCTATTCAGCAAATTCCCAAATGCATTTCGCCCGACTTTCGGTTATCCAATGCTGAACAAAGACCTGAATCAAGGATATTTTAAAATTGATGAATCAAAACCCAATTTGTGGTTGGATAGTTCATTCATTTTAGGTGAGAGGTGAAGATAAAATTTTTTCCATCTTGATATTGGCTCTTTCGTAATGTCCTGATTCCAGGGGGATTTCATAAAAACCGTATTTTTTATATAAATGTATGGCAGGATTTAATGATGTATTTGAATACAGTACAAGTTTTGAAATGCCTTTTTGCCTGGCTACCTGCAGGCAGAATTCTATCACTATCTTCCCAATTCCGGAACCTTGTGCACGTTCTGTCACTGCCATCTTCCCCAATTCATAACAGTCATTTTCTATCTTCAGCAGTGAAGCAGTCCCGACAATTTCCCCATTGTATTTTGCATAATAGATAAACCCACCCTTGTCTATGATCTCCCTTTTCGGATCAGCCAGCTGTATCTCATCGTTCTTTTCTACCCTGAAATATTTTTCCAGCCACTCCACATTCAAATCCCTGATATGATGCTTTAAATCCTCTGAATAATCAATTATTTCTATCCTGTCACCTTGGGAAGGCGGTTCAGAGATCAACAAAAATTCAAGATCTTCCGCTTCATTGTTTTTGATCGTATGCAATACCATGTTCGGGATATGTATACTCTCATTTTTTGATACCGTCTGAATGAGGCCGTTGACCTGGAAAGTGGCTGTCCCGGAAAGTATATAGAACATCTGCTGTGAAAACCGGTGGCAATGCAATTGTTCGCTCGCATTGGCGGGCATTTTTTCCCTGATAACACCCAGTTTGTCTGATTTGAGCAAATGCCAACCCTCGCAATTCCCGCCCCAGGTATAGTGTTCCGCGTTATCTGCCAATATTTTCATAATTGTCCGGAGACAAAAGAGGGAACACATTACTGCACTCCCTCTTTCTTGTTATATCATCCATCTCCCTTTTTTATCTCTTAGCTGCATCCGCTGGTGGTGCCGCAAGTCAGGCAGGTGTAACATGTGCCTGAACGTACAGTGATATTACCACAACTTTTACAGGCGGGTGCATCACCCATTGTAGGCGGCAGGTTTTTAGGCTTTGCCAAAGGCTTAGGCGAACTGCTGCTGGTTTCTGCTACCAGGGTTGGCTGTATCTGTATCTCATTCTGGGCCAGGTTATAATTGGCATCAACCGGTGTCACTTCATCAGCGATCTTTGGCTTGATATGTAATTGTTCCTGGCGGTTCAGGTATTCAAAACCCAGCAGACGGAATATGAAATCCACTACTGAAGTAGAAGACTTGATATTTGCATGTCCTTCTACCATTCCGCTTGGCTCAAACCTGCTGAACGTAAATTTATCGTAATACTCTTCCAGTGGCACACCGTATTGCAAGCCTATGGATACCGCGATGGCGAAACAGTTCATCAATGAACGGAAACTCGCGCCTTCCTTGTGCATATCAACGAATATTTCTCCTAATGTACCATCTTCATATTCTCCTGTCCTTACAAAGACTGTGTTGCCATCGATTTTGGATTTTTGGGTGAATCCCTTGCGCTTATTCGGCAATACCTTACGCGTGGCGATATTTGACAACTGTTGCTTGAATGCCGCGTTATTGCTGCTGTTAATGATCAGCCTTGCCGCTTCAAGAACGATTTCAGGTGTCAGGTCTTCCACCCTTGTAGTACCATTCACACCTACTGCTTTTTCCACCATTTCAACAGTATCACTCACAGTTGAGGTCTCTTCTGTTTTCTTATCTGATTTATTGGACAAAGGCTGTGACAATTTACAACCATCCCTGTACAGTGCATTGGCTTTCAAACCCAGTTTCCAGCTCATTTCATAACATGACTTGATGTCTTCAACCGTTGCCTCATTTGGCAGGTTGATGGTTTTGGAAATAGCGCCGGAAATGAATGGTTGTGCTGCTGCCATCATACGGATATGTGAATGTGCATGCAGGAACCTGGTGCCTTTGTTGCCACATTTGTTGGCAGTGTCGAATACCGGGTAATGCTCTTCTTTTAAATAAGGAGCTCCTTCAATGGTCATGGTACCGGTCACAAATTCATTAGCCGCTTCTATTTCATTGGCTTTAAATCCTAATGCCCTTAATAAATTAAAGTTCACATCATTATACTGTGCTTCCTTAAAACCGAATTTTTGTATGGTATCTTCTCCAAGGGTAAATACGTTGAACACAAAATCAATATCAAACGCACGTTCGAGTTGGGCTTCTATCTTTTCCAGCTCAATATCATTAAATCCTTTGGCCTTTAATGTCTCATGATTGATGAAAGGGGCACCCTTAAGCGTGGCGTGTCCTTTTGCGTAATCAATAATTTCCACTGACTCTTCAATCGTATAACCCAGTGTTTTAAGAGCCGCAGGGACTGCCTGGTTGATGATCTTGAAATATCCGCCGCCGCTGAGTTTCTTGAACTTCACCAGGGCGAAATCCGGTTCAATACCTGTAGTGTCGCAATCCATTACCAGGC
>JANWHK010000020.1 GCA_025450395.1 Bacteroidia bacterium | reverse complement strand
ATGAGGGTTTTGGTATCAGCCCGTATGTTTCAGCCTTCTTTGAATACAGGCCTCAACCAGTATGGGGTTTTATGTTCAATGTAGCGTATGACAGACGCGGTGGTAAATTCGATGAGGTCATGGCTCCGTGCAATTGCCCTGCCAACCTGACGACTAAAACTGATTACCTGTCAGTAGAACCAAGTTTGCGCTTTGCCCCTTTTGGAGGCGGTTTGTATTTATTTATAGGACCTGCATTCAGCTACAATATCAAGAACTCATTCACCTATACACAAAAACTGAAACCTGATGTACAGGGTGAATTTAGCGATACACGCAAGTTCGTGATATCAGGACAGGTAGGAGTGGGTTATGATATTCCGCTTTCCTCAAGAACCAGCCGCAACCAGTTCAACCTTTCACCGTTCTTTTCATACCATCCCTATTTCGGTCAGGAGCCACGTTCTTCAGAGACATGGTCGGTAACAACGCTGAGGGCAGGAATTGCATTGAAATTTGGAAGAGCCAAAGCAAAACCACAACAGGTAATGGCTCCGCCGGTACTTGAAGGTGGTGCTGTTTTTACAGTCCGTGCGCCTTTAATGGTACCTGCAAAACGCAGAATAAAGGAAACATTCCCGATGCGTGATTATGTATTCTTTGAAGAAGGTTCATCGGCCATACCAAAGCGTTATGTGAGCCTCAAAAAAGAGCAGGCAGTTACTTTTAAGGAAGGCCAATTCCAGGAACCTGCACCCAGGGACCTGTCAGGAAGGTCTGAAAGACAGATGTCGGCTTATTACAATATACTGAACATACTCGGAGACCGCATGAGAAAAAATCCGGTTGCGAATGTTACATTGATCGGCGCTTCCAGCAAGGGTCCTGAAGCAGGTAAAGCTTATGCAGAATCCATTAAAACTTATTTAGTGGACGTATTTGGCATCAGTGCAGCACGCATCACGACAGAAGGCAGGGCTCAAACTATTCATACATCAGAACATCCGGGTGGCCCAAAAGAACATGACCTTTTACAAGAAGAAGATCGCAGGGTGGATATTGTAAGCAGTTCAATAGATTTGCTCGCACCGGTCTCAATCGTGACTGTTCAGGCAGATCCACTGGATAGCCGTGTGGTTTTCAAAGCTGAACCAGGCAAGAACGAATCATTGAAATCATGGTCATTGGAAATTATGGATGAAAAAGGAAAAGTACAGACTTACGGCCCTTTTACAAGGGAGGAAATAAGTATTTCAGGCAACACCATTCTTGGAGACCGCAAATCAGGCGACTACAAGGTGGTCATGCTGGGACAGACCAAGGATGCGACACTGGTGAGAAGGGAAAGTACACTTCACCTTGTGCGCAACGCTGAAATAAAGGAAGAAGGTTTGCGTTTCAGTGTGCTGTTCGACTTTGACAAGTCAAAGACAGTAGCGGAATACGAAAAATTCCTGACAGAAGTAGTGGCACCGTTGATACCTAATGGTGGAACCGTAATTATTCATGGCCATACCGATATCGTTGGTGAAGCAGAGCATAATAAGACTTTGTCAGAGCAACGCTCTGCCGATGCCCGCAAGATACTTGAAGCCGCTTTATTGAAAGCCGGTAAAACAGGGGTCAGATTTGAAGCATATGGTTTCGGTGCAGATACTGATGTAGCCCCTTTTGAAAACCAATATCCTGAAGAGCGTTTTTACAACAGGACAGTTATCATTGATATTGTTCCAAGTTCATAAACAAGGATTCCTGGATACAGGATATCCATAAAATACAGGACCGTCTTGAAAGTGATTTTAAGACGGTCTTTTCTTGTACCAATATTTAATATAAAACCTTAGTCTATCCTTGTAAACTTGAACACCATATCACCTTCGTGGAAATCGAGCTTATATTTTGTAAGTATGTCAATTTGAAAATGGCGGGTCGTATCAGGATGCATGTAATGCAGGTGCAAAGCGTGACCTGAATAAAACCAGGAACCTTTCATGTTTTTGTCAATGGAGTGTATCCTGTATTGGAAACTGCTGTCGGTATTCAACTGCAGGTAGTCATTGTCAGATATTTCTATCACTGAAGAATCCTGTTTGGTGATGGATACATATTTCCAGCTGCCGGTGACCATGTCCTTTTCAGACCTGTATTGACAGGCTGTTACAAAAGCAAGAAGCATGACAACAACCGTCTTATTTGCGTTTGTCAATCTCATCTCTTATCTGGGCTGCTTTCAGGTAATCTTCATTCCTCAACGCCGCTTCAAGCATCTCCTCCAATTCGTCAACCGACTTGTCTTTATATTTATTGCTGGTATTCTTTTCACTCAGCGGCGGTTCATCACTGTTATCCCTGCCGGGTTTTTGGATTGAAGTGTCTTCTATTTCTATTCCGGCCTGTTCAAGTATGGTTTCCGTGGTATAAATAGGGCAGTTGAACCGCACCGCGATCGCAATGGCATCGCTGGTCCTGCAATCGATGGTGGTCTTTTCTTCTGCACTTTCGCAGATTACCGATGCATAAAAGACACCTTCCTTCAACAGGTGAATAAATACTTCCGTAATGGTAAAATTCAGTTTTTTTGCAAAAACGACAAACAGGTCATGGGTCAGGGGTCTTTCTGTATTGATGCCTTCCAGTGGAATGGCGATGGCTTGCGCTTCAAACTGTCCGACAATGATGGGTAACTTCCTGACGCCTTCTATCTCGCTCAGGATAAGGCTGTATGAGCCCTTGATTTGGGAAGGTGCAATACCATAGATATCTAATTCTACTTTTTTCAAGTGTGAATTTCTTAATTTTTAGAGGCCTTTGCCGCCTCTATCAGTTTTGGCAATACTTCAAATGCATCACCGACGATACCGTAATCCGCCGCCTTGAAGAAAGGTGCTTCAGGATCCTTGTTTATCACTACTATCACCTTGCTGCTGCTCACTCCGGCCAGGTGCTGTATAGCCCCTGAAATACCAATGGCAATATACAGGTTGGGCTTGATCGTGATACCTGTCTGTCCCACATGTTCATTGTGTGGTCTCCAGTCCATGTCGGCTACAGGTTTTGAGCATGCGGTGGCAGCGCCTAAAAGTTCAGCCAGCTCTTCTACCATTTTCCAGTTTTCAGGACCTTTCATGCCCCTGCCTGCAGATACCACCACTTCAGCTTCAGTCAGCGGAATTTTTCCTGCCGCCTTGGAAGTAGCCATAATCTGGGTACTATTTGTGTGTGATTCCGCCGGTCTCTGTTCAACAGAGATGCTGACGGGGTTTTCCTTTAATTCAGTGCTGTTTGGGGTGATGGCGATGACTTTCGTGTTTTTTAACATTTCGACAAAAGCAAAACCTTTTCCTGAAAATACACTGCGTTTTACTGTAAATCCATTGCTGGTATCGGGTAAGTCCACCACATTGGTGGATAAAGATGCATTCATGAATACAGCAAGCCTGGGCGCTATGGATTTGCCTTCATAGGTATTGGCCACCACGACATGCTGTATGCCTTCACCCGATAGTATTTTTGCTATGGCTGTTGCATATGTGTGCGCATCGAATTGTGTGATGCCATCTACAACTACCAGTTTGTTGACACCGTATTTTGCCAGTTTTTCGGCTTCACCATCATTGGGTTTACCGATACAGACTGCAAGCACATTGCCCTTGCTGATCTGCGACGCGTAAGATGCTGCCTCCAATACCGATTTCTTAAATATGCCTTCTGAGTTTTCTGCGTATATTCCCGTCATTTTATGCGATTATTTTTGCTTCGTTTTTTAGTATGTCTATCAATTGTCCTGCGTTGGCCGGATCTATCAACCTTACTGCCTGTTTAGGAGCGGGGCTTTCAAACTGTTTGTACCTGCTGCTGATCTCGCAGGCCACAGGTTCAACTACTACAAGCGCTTTGGTCCTGGCCGCCATAATGCCTTTCATGTTGGGAATCCTCGGCTCACAAAGATCTTTTTGTGCGCTTGCTACCGCTGGTAAACTGCTGAGGACCGTCTGCCTGCCTCCATCTATATCCCTTTCAAACTGGGCCTTGCCATCCACTAATTCTATTTTGGTACATACGTTGATGGAAGGCCATGAGAGAAATTCTCCGAGAAGTCCGCATACCTGTCCTCCGTTGTAATCAATACTTTCCCTTCCGGTCAATACCATGTCATAGCCGTTGGCCTTGATCACATGGCTTAACTGTTCAGCCACAAACTGGCCGTCTATCGGTTCTGCATTGATCCTGATCGCATCATGAGCGCCGATGGCCAGGGCTTTCCTGATCACAGCGTCTGTATCCGCCAATCCCACTGTAGCGACAGTCACTGTGCCGCCATTTTTTTCTGTCAGTTCTATGGCCTTGGTAAGCGACAATTCATCATAAGGATTAATGATAAACTGTACACCTTGTGAATTCAACCTGGTGTTGTTATCTGAAAAGGTAATTTTTGTAGTGGTATCAGGCACTACACTCATGCACACTAAAATTTTCATCAAGCTAAAAAAATATTTTGCAAAATTAAGTATAAAATGTGCTAAGAAAAAATGAGTTTTGCAAAGAATTAAAAATTGACCTGAATTGAAATGGACAGACTTGAAAGCCTGAATAAAATGCTGGAAGCAAATCCCGAAGACCTTTTCCTGCATTACGCCCTGGCAATGGAATACATGTCTGCCAATGAAGATATGCTGGCCATGGAAAAACTCGAATGGGTCAAATCAGCCTCACCGGCATACCTGGCCGTGTATTACCAGTTGGCGAAACTTTATGAAAAACTTGAAGAGCCCGAAAAAGCCATTGAAATCTATGAACAAGGCATAGAAGTAGCCAGGGAACAGAATGAAATGAAAACGATGGGTGAACTCAGGAGCGCCCTGGATGAATTAATATTTTGAACATGACATACGAACCGAAGAATTTAAATTACAAGCAAACAATTATGGCGAAATTTGAAAAGAATATTTTCGCCCATCACATAGGTTTTAACCTGTCACATATCGAGCCCGGATTTGTAGAAGGTGAATTATTGATAAAAGACATACACCATCAGCAAAGCGGCATGATACATGGAGGAGTCACTTCGACCGTAGCGGATATCGTGATGGGATTCGCGGCTTATTCCCTGGTAAACGAAAATGAGGGTACGGTAACTTCTGACCTTAAAATTGCTTACCTCAGACCCGGAGAAGGACACAGACTGATTGCAAGGGGAAGGGTTATCAAGCCAGGCAGGTTGCTGTATTTTTGCGAAGCGGATATTCTCAGTGTGGATGAGCTCGGAACGGAATTATTGATTGCGAGAGGGTATTCGACTATGTGCGCGGTTGGGACAGGTGAGAACCGGTAGGGAGCGGTGGAGACCGAGTGGGGGAAAGGGTGGGAGCCGGTTGAAACAGGTAAGGAAAGTTTTGTACCGGTCAAAGGCGTTGAATAGCTAATCAAAAGCTAATAATCATTAAATGCAAGCAAATAATCCATTAATCCTTAAACTTGAAAAAGGGATTTTTTTTGAAGATACCAATTCATTGCTTCAATGGGGAGAGGATGTGGAAGAAATTGCCTTAAAGAATAATGCAATAATTTCCCGGCCCGGAGATAGAACTGTCGTCAATTGGGGAACTCATATAATTTTTTCAGGGCTTGAACTGAAGTTTATTAGTATTTATCTTTTAGAAATGGGGCCTCACTTATATGAAAAATTCCAGTTTATTGAACATTGGACCATTGGAGATAAGGAATCCTTTGAAACCTTTGATCTTATTTCACAACATTTATTGAGTGTCATCGGCGATCCAATCTTGAGAGATGATGGTTTAGATAAGGAACTTGAACGGAATTGGATCTGGAAGGTACAAAACGTAGAAATCAACCTGTTTCTTTTTGAGCAGCATGCCTCTAAACTTAATTTTAGAATAAAACAATTATAGGCAATTGTCAATTCTTGAAAGTATAATGATTTTTCTGTCCTTCACCCTGTTCCCACCGGCTCTTACTGCTCCCCACTGGTTTTAACTGGCTCTCACCAGTTCCCACTGCTCCCCACTGGTTTTAACCGGCTCCCACTCACCACTTACTCACCAACGGAATAATTCTTCCTCTTCCAAAGGCCTTGGAGGTAACCCGCAAAATAGGAGGTGCCTGGAAGCGTTTATATTCATTGCGGTTCACCATCTTTATAGTCCTTTCAACGGTTGCCCTGTCAAACCCTTTTTCAATGATATCCTCTGCACCTAATTTGCCTTCAATATACCATTCAAGTATGGCATCCAGTACAGGGTATTCAGGAAGGGAGTCACTGTCTTTCTGGTTGGGTCTCAATTCCGCACTTGGAGCCTTGTTGATGATATCGGAAGGTATGATTTCGGTCTGCCTGTTGATATATTTTGCAAGCTTGTATACATCGGTCTTGTAAACATCGCCCATGACACTCAGGCTGCCACACATATCACCATATAAGGTGGTATAACCCACAGACATTTCGCTTTTATTGCTGGTATTCAGGAGTATATTTCCGAATTTATTGCTGATGGCCATCAGGAGTACAGCCCTGCTTCTGGCCTGGATGTTTTCCTCTGCCACATTGAACGGGAGACCGTTGAACAATGGTTGCAAAGCGAGGTCAAACTGGTTAAATATATTTTCTATCGGAAGAATGCAGTATGGATTTCCGAGTTTTTCAGAAAGTTTACGTGCATCTTCAACACTTCCTTCACTGCTGAACTGCGATGGCATCAGTACGGCCATTACATTTTCAGCACCGAGGGTTTCACTTGCAAGGGCCTGCACCACGGCAGAATCAATTCCACCTGATGAACCCAGTATGGCATTCTCGAAACCCATCTTTGTAAAATAGTCGCGGATGCCAAATTTAAGTGCCCTGTATAACAATTCCGTATCGTCTTCAGGACTTAATTCCCCATGTTCATATTTTTTTTCAGTATCATATATGATCATGGATTCCTCAAATGAAGGCATTTCCAGGGCCACACTGCCATCGGCATTCAATACCAGTGAATGGCCATCGAAAACCAGGTCTGTATGAGCCCCAACCTGGTTGACATAGACAAGTGGAAGTCCAAAAGTGGCCGCATCATGCTTCAACACATTGTAACGTTCGTGTTTTTTGTTTTTATTAAACGGGGAAGCCGAAATGTTGATGATAAGATCCGGTTTCGGTGTAACCAGTTTTTCGAGCGGGTCGGACTTGTAATTAAAACTGTCCATGCTGTCCCAAAGATCCTCGCAAATCGTCAGTGCAACATTTTTATCTCCTATTTTTACGGTTTCAAATACATCATTCTGCTCAAAATAACGCGCTTCGCTGAATACATCATAAGTAGGCAAAAGCGTTTTGTGAATGACATGCCTGACCTTTCCATCGTTCAAAACACAGGCTGCGTTATAGAGTTTCCTTCCATCTTCACTTGTATTGACAACCGGGCAGCCGACAATGGCAATAATATCCTTGCACTGTGCTGCTATCCCTTTTAAACTTTCTTCACAGGCCTTAATAAAATGAGGATAATCCAGCAGGTCATCAGGAGGGTAGGCACAGACTGCAAGTT
>JANWHK010000019.1 GCA_025450395.1 Bacteroidia bacterium | reverse complement strand
CCATACGAAAAATTGAGCTTCACTGAATTTACGTTTCTGTCAGGTAAGGCCTGCAAGTTATACATGAGTCCCGCACCCAACAGGTGTTTGTCCCTGGAATATACAGGCGCTTCGATATTTGCCAGTAAATTGTGGCTGCGCCCATGCCACGGACCTCCATAGTATGCTCCGGTCCTGGCATCGTAAAAATAATGATAATTGGGGTCCCGGTTGCCAATTAAAGTGATTGACCCTTTTCCATTATAAGCAGTAAAGGCAGGATTATAATATGCTTTGCATTGATCAAACAAGGTGACAAAAGGCTGGTTTTCCCCACGCAAATGCATCCCACAGATCGCACAATAAACTATCAGCAATATTTTTTTCAATGTAATAACAAATATAAAAACAATTATTCAATATAAAAACAATTATTCAATATAAAAACAATTATTCAATATATAAACAATTATTTCCTAGCTCGTGAGAATCCCTCGTCCTTGGTCCCAAATTGTCAATTGTCAATTGTAACTTGTAAATTGTCCTTCCCTTCGTACCTCGTACTTCGTACTTTGTCCCAAATTGTAATTTGTAAATGGCTCCAATACATCGTACATCGTATGTCGTACATCGTACATTCCTCAGTACTTTCTTCCTTTCCACGTCGTGCCCCCCGGCAAGAGGAAATAGAAGATAGTCAATGGTATAAGCAGGAACAGGTATACATCGTATATCATAACGGCAATAGGATGTTCAATTTTAAGTTTCAGGTGTTTGTTGATGTATAAGATCTGAAATAACTGGATAAAATCCTTCACAATCAGGAAATACAAAGCAACATGCCAGTCAAAGAACAAAAGTACAGGCAATGCGATATACCAGGCGCCGAAAACAAACAGCATGGCGCGGTAATATAAAGGCAGGTCCAGTCCACCTACAAGCCAGCGTTTCCTTTGTTTCAACACGCCTTTAAGGGTGGCAATCGGTTGTGAATATACCATTGTTTCGGCATTCATACCCTGGCTTATCTTGTGTCCGTTTTTGGTCATGACCTTGAACAATGCATAATCTTCAGTGATGCTGAACGGTATCTTTTCATAACCTCCTGTTTCCAGGTAAGCCTGTCTTGAAAAAGCCATATTATTGCCGACTACGGTCAAAGGTTTATTGATAGAGGCAAATGTATTGATGATGCCCATAAAATAAAGCCAGTCCACGTGCTGGAATTTGGAGAACAATGAATCTCCCTTAATATTGGTAGTGCCTCCGGCTATGGAACATTTATTGTGAACCATCTGGCTGACCAGTGCTTTCGCCCACAGAGGCCCTACTGCGATATCGGCATCTGTCACCAAAAGATATTCTCCTGTAGACTCTGCCGCTAGTGCAGCAAGTACACGCGCTTTTCCCTTAGTCTGCGGATATTCAATTCCTGTTAAATTGATCAGCTTGAATTTTGCTTTGTTCCTGATAAAGTTTTCGGTCAGCATCTGGGTATAATCCTTGCTCATGTCATTGCCGATGATGATTTCGATCTGACCCTCATCATATTCAAGCTTGTTCAGGGATTCAAGACAGCGCATAATATTATCGGCTTCATTTCTTGCTGCTACCAAAATGGAAATCCGGGGATAAACATCAAGCGGCTTAAAAACCTGCTTTTTATAACGGATCAATAAAATGAGGTATAAAACCTGTATGATAACATAAATAGAACATAGTATAATACCGGTATAATAAATGTATATCATAATGTTGCGCAATTAAAGCCATTTTCGTTAAGGAATTGTAAATACTGCGGTAACAAAACCTTAAGGTTTCGCTCTGCTTTTACAGAATCATGGAATACGACTATATCTCCGTTCCTTGTCTTGTTTTTTAATCCTTTAATGGCTTTTTCACAATCCAGGTTTTTCTCAAAATCACAGGCAAGCAGGCTCCACATGATGATACGGTATTTTGAGCGCAACCTTTCAGCCTGTCCTGGTTTTATCCTGCCATATGGAGGACGGAAAAGGGAGCTGTCCACATATTTTCTGCATGCCTCCACATTGTCGATGTATTCATCTGTATTGGTATTCCATCCTTTTAAATGGTGCATGGTATGATTGCCTGTCTGATGTCCTTTCGCCCTTAACGACGCATAAGTTTCAGGAAATTTCCTGACATTATCACCTACACAGAAAAAAGTAGCCTTAACATTGAAACGCTCCAATTGTTCCAATACCCATTGCGTGATTTGAGGGTCCGGACCATCATCAAAAGTCAGGTAAACAGTCTTTTCCCGTCCGGGAATCTGCCATATGAGTTTCGGGAAGATTTTTTGAAACCATAATGGAATAGATTGATACCAAAGCATTTTTGCAAAAGTATGGTTTTAATATTTCTTTTATCCACAAAATGCTTAATCATTTCTTAACAATTTAAAAATACTATACCAATCTGCAGATGAGAATTCATGCGTAATTTTGCACTTGATTTATGAAGAAATCCGGTTTTGCATTCTTATGTCTTACCCTGTGTTATGCCTGTACAGACAAGTCCAATTATCCACTATCGGATTACAGGATAGATTACGACGGGGTATTGGATACCATACTGCCATATTTTGCAAGTTTGCACGACAGCATCCCTGCAGACCAGAGGTTCCTGCTCAAAAACAGGCATTACATGATGGTTCATAAGATTGAAAGACTATATGAATGGATGCATTACACGGAAAAAGACGGATATTCCTATTTCATGGTCAGCCGTGTTCAGCCGAGTTTGAAAAAAGACAAGTTCCTGTCTATTTGCGGCAGGTTTAAAAGGGATAAAAACGGACGCATCGATTCTGCTTCCTTTGAGGAACTGTTCTGGACATGGAAAATGAAAAAGGACAGTCTGCTGATAAAATCGGATACCTTGTTCAGCGCCATGGTTGAAACCGGGGATATAGAGCGTTACACACCTGAAAAGTCCAATGGATATTGGATAGAGTTCCCAAGCAGGTTTGTCTATTACGACAAGGCCACCCAGTCGTGGAAGACAAGACCCTCTTATTAAAGCGTCTGACCAACACTTTTGTGTCCTTTTGTCACTTTTGTGGTTCGGTATTAATTTTCTTCCGAATAGCCGTAAAGAGTAAGTTTTTTTTTCAGTTTTTTAATTCTATTTTTGCGGTCTTTTAAAAAGGAATAATTAATGGGTATATTTAATGAGATCACCTCAAAAAAAACATCAATAGCCATCATTGGCCTGGGTTATGTAGGCCTTCCCCTGGCGCTTGAATTTGCCAGGAAATACAAGGTGGTGGGTTTTGATATCAACCCCAAAAGGGTGGATATGCTTAAACGCAAGGAAGATCCGAGCAAGGAAGTTGCACCGGACGAATTTGAAGGTCGAGATATCATTTTTTCATACAACCTTGAAGATATAAGGGATTGTAGTTTTTATATCGTTGCGGTCCCAACACCTATTGATGATGCCAAAAGCCCTGACCTGAGACCATTGATTGGTGCTTCCAGGACAGTAGGAAAAGTGCTGAAAAAAGGTGATTATGTGGTCTTTGAATCGACCGTTTATCCCGGTTGCACAGAAGAAGATTGTATACCTGTGATGGAAAAGGAAAGTGGGCTGGTGTTCAACAAGGATTTTAAAGTTGGCTACTCCCCCGAAAGGATTAACCCGGGCGATAAGGTGAATACATTGACAAAGATCCTCAAGATCGTGTCCGGAAGCGATGCAGAAAGCCTTGAAGAGATAGCTGCCTTATATGGTTCCATCATTACAGCTGGCATACACAAGGCTCCGACCATTAAAGTGGCTGAAGCTGCGAAGATCATCGAGAATACCCAAAGGGACCTGAACATTTCCCTGATGAATGAGTTGAGCCTGATATTTGATAAAATGAATATCAATACATATGACGTCATTGAAGCTGCAGGCACCAAATGGAACTTCCTTAAGTTCAGTCCGGGCCTGGTGGGCGGTCATTGCATCGGTGTTGACCCGTATTATCTCACTTATAAAGCTACCGAACTGGGTTTGCATCCAAGGGTGATAGCCGCAGGCAGGTTTACGAATGACATGATGGGCGCGCATATTGCCAAAGTAGCGATCAAGAAACTGATAAGCAATGATAAAAAGATCAAGGGTGCCAAAATATTGATATTGGGAGCCACTTTCAAGGAAGATGTTGCAGATATCCGGAACTCAAAAATCGTTGACATTGTCAGGGAGTTGAAAAGTTTCAGCGTGGATGTGGAAGTAGTCGACCCTAGGGCGGATGCCGAAGAGGTTTTTGAAGAATATGGCTTCCACCTTGCGAAAGAAATAGGCGTGAAGTATGACGGTGTAATCGCCGCTGTATCTCACCAGGAATATAAGGGACTGGATGAAAAGTATTTCCAGTCAGTCTGTAATCCCGGCTCCTTTGTACTGGACCTGAAAGGCCTTTTCAGGGGCAAATTCAAGGCCATGGAGTACTGGAGTTTGTAACATGGAGTACTGGAGTTTATAAATTAGTGAGACTCAATTTTCAAACAGCGAAGCAGATTGAAAATTGCAAGTCGAACTAATCCCGAGGCTTTGAGAGGGATCTCTGAAATTACCTCGGAGCTCTGCTCTGATACAATTTATGTTTCCAAAGCTCTACTTTAGGGTTAACACTTTTTTTAATTAACTGTATTTCAAAGACTTGTATTTTTTATGAGTTGAAATATGCAACCATTGTTGTAAGATTGCGTCTATACAGCAAGCAAATCTATATCCTATGAAAAAAATTACTTTATTATTGGGAATGTTAATGGTCCTTTCCTTTAACAATCATTTAAAGGCAGGGACGGACACGACCAATTGCAACTTTCTGAGCAATATAGCTGCATTTTATACCTGGGATACTTGCAAGGGTGCAGGTTTCAGGAATTCCATCAATGCACAGATAATATTCAAGACCCCGGGTTGTTATAAATATGCCTGGTCGGTGAATGGTACAATTGTGGGAACTAAAAGCATTGTCAATTATCTCATCACAGCCAATGGCACCTATAAATTCTGCCTGAAAGTGATAGATACGTGTAACAATTGTGATACCTCGGTATGTATAGTCAAGACCATCAATTGTTTTGCCGCCTGCAACTGGAAGGCCAAATCACCTTCCATCAGCGCCTCCGATTCCTGCCAAAAGGGAGGAGGTTCTGTTGGTATCAAGGCTTCATTGAACATCAGCAACAGGTCATGCCTTAAATATTCATGGATACTTAATGGTGTGGTAAAAAGCAGCCAGTCAAACTTCTATAGTTCGGTTCCAAAGAATGGTACATATCTCGTATGTGTCAAGATCACGGATACGTGTAAAAAATGTGATACAACCATTTGCCTGTATAAAGTAGTTAACTGTCCTTTACCATGCAACTTTAAGGGCAGGGGACTTACTACGGGCTATTGGGATTCATGCAAGGGCCAGAATAGCAATATCAATGGCTATATCTCGTTTAACAATAAAAATTGCCTGAAATACCAATGGAAGGTCAATGGGGCAGTTGTGAGTAATAACTATATTTTCTCTTACCCGATTTCTGTTGACGGCACCTATGCTGTCTGTGTGAAAGTGACGGATACCTGCAATAACTGTGATACAACTATCTGCAGCTACATCACCACTACTTGCTTCACGAAGAAGTGTAACTGGAAAGCCAGGGTCCCTTATATGTTCGCGTGGGATACATGTAAGGGTACAGGATTCAGGAATTCCGTGAATGCCTATATCAGCTTCAGTAATGGATATGACTCATGTTATAAATATACCTGGACTGTCAACGGCGTTTCTGCGGGTTCAAAGAATGTCATGAATTACCCGGTGACCAAGAATGGGACGTATACCATTTGTTTGAAGATAATGGATACATGTGACAAATGCGATACGACAATATGCGTGTACAAAACTCTGAATTGTTTTCCATCGTGTAACTTTAAGGCCAAGTCCCCTTATATGTACGCATGGGATACATGCAAAGGCAGCGGGGGCCGCAGTTCAGTCAATGCCTATATAAGCATGAACAACAGCAGCTGTCTCAAGTATATGTGGAAAGTCAACGGGGTTGTAAAAACAGGCAGCAATAATGTCTTTAGTTACCCTATAACCCAGAATGGAACCTACACGATATGTGTCAAGGTAACTGATACCTGCAATGCATGTGATACGGTGTTCTGTATCACCCGCACCGTCAACTGTTTCACCAACCCATGTAATTTTAAGGCAAGGGTTCCTTATTTATCACTTTGGGACTCATGTTCCAGCACCAAGGCCATTATTTATGGAAATATAAGTTTCTACAATAAAACCTGCCTGAAATACCAATGGTCCATTGCCGGGGTGACGGCCGGAAATGGGAACTACTTTTCGTACCCTGTTACCAAGAACGGTACATATACGGTTTGTGTCAAGGTAACTGATACCTGCAACAGGTGTGATACGACCTTCTGCGTAACCAAGATCATTAATTGCAAGTCGCTGGGTATATCACAGGAAACGGATTCCCGGTCGCAGCTTAACCTGTATCCAAACCCTGCCGGAAATATACTGAACATCGAATGGAGTGGTAATGCATCCAGTTTCGAAATCATGGATATCTTTGGAAGCCGGGTGATGAAGGGTGAGCTAGCCGAAGGACTGAATACATTGAATACCGGGGCACTGGCCAATGGCATTTATACGATTAGGATCAACACACCTGATGGTACACGGACGGCTAAAGTAGTACTTAACAGGTAATACATAAGAAACAAGATTTTACGGGCAGGATCCATTTTTATGGGTCCTGTTTTTTTTGTCAGAAAGGTATTACCGACTTGAAGATATCTGCTTGAAGACATCAATTCGAGTACCTTAATAATTTTAATCTATATCTGTATTTGGTATAAGAATTGTCGAAGTTTGCCTTAAATTGTTTAGTTTTGGAACCCATTTAAACCTTAGATACTTCCACTCGTCTAATGGTCTATTGTTTTAACCCTTTTATCCTATATGATCTCTAAAAAAAATGTTATTTATCTCTCAGTATTCCTGCTACTTTATGCCTGCAGCAACAATAAAAACAATAAGTCTACTCAAAATAAGGAAAATAAAGCACCTATCGCTATTGATGTCTCAATTGCAGCCCTACAGAACTACAATAATCCGGTAGAAGCCAGCGGCTCCGTGCTGGCCGGTGAATTTGTCGAATTAAAAACTGAGGTCAGTGGCAGGATTATACTTTTGAATATCCAGGAAGGAAAGCAGGTGAGTGAAGGGACACTGCTGGTGAAACTTTTTGATGATGACCTGCAGGCCCAGCTCCGCAAGTATGAAGCTCAAAAGGACATAGCCGTTTCCACTGAAAAAAGGCTGAAAGTGCTTTTGGCAGTTAATGGCCTGAACCAGCAGGAATACGATCAGGCGATTACGCAGGTCAACAATGTGCAGGCCGATATAGATTTTACCCGGGCCCAGATAAGGAAAACCGAGGTCAGGGCGCCTTTCAGCGGAAGCATTGGCCTTCGGACAGTCAGCAAAGGTGCATACGTTACACCTCAGGATATACTGGCAACCTTGCAACAAACAGGTATATTGAAAATTGATTTTGTATTGCCGGAAAGTTATGCAGCGGATATCAGGATAGGAGAGGATGTGAATGTGGTACCGGATAAAAAGCAAGCATTCACAGCAAAGGTCATTGCCATTGAGCCCCAGGTCAACACAGCCACAAGAAATATCAAGGTAAGGGCGGTGATGACCGGTAATGCATCAGGCCTGAACCCGGGCGCTTTTGTAAGGGTGATGATGGACAATGGAAAAGGCAAACAGGCCATATTGATACCTTCCAATTGTATCATTCCTGAAACCAGGAACAAGAAAGTGGCATTGATAAAGAACGGTAAAGTCAAATTTGCAGTAGTTGAAACCGGGTTCAGGGGACAGGATAAGGTAGAGATCTTGTCAGGAATGGAACCGGGCGATACATTTGCCATCAATGGTATACTGTTTCTGAAACCCGATGCAGAAGTAAAGATCAGGCAAGTTAAATAAGCAGATACCAGATGAACATTTCAGAACTTAGTTTAAAACGTCCGGTCTTTGCGATTGTATGCAGTATCATCATCCTCGTATTCGGTGGTGTCGCATTCAATTTCTTAAGTTTAAGGGAATACCCGGCCATTGATCCTCCGAATATCACAGTAAGAACTGCCTATACAGGAGCCAATTCAGACATTATAGAAAGCCAGATCACGGAACCGCTTGAAAAAGCTGTGAATGGGATACAGGGTATCAGGACCATCACATCTTCAAGCAACCAGGGTACAAGTGTGATCACGGTTGAGTTTAATCTCGACGTGAACCTCGATAATGCCGCGAGTGATGTGAGGGATAAGGTGAGCCAGGCCCTGCGCCAATTGCCGGCCGACATAGATGCTCCACCGGTCATCAGCAAGGCAGATGCAAGTGGTGATGTAGTGATCATACTCTCTGTCCAGAGCAAGGAAAAGACCATACTTGAACTCAGTGATTTCGCGGAAAATGTATTACAGGAAAAACTTCAGACCATACCGGATGTAAGTGGTGTCAATGTATTTGGTTTAAGGAAATATGCCATGCGCCTGGATTATGATCCGGATAAAATGAATGCATTCGGTGTCACAGTTGCGGATATTAAAAGCACATTGGACAGGGAAAATATTGAACTGCCCGGTGGCAAGGTTTATGGGAATAACACTGAACTGATAGTAAAAACTGTTGGCCGTTTAAGTACTGAGAATGATTTCAGGCAACTGATATTAAGGGAGGATGCGACAGGTATCGTGCGATTGGGTGATGTGGCGGATGTAAGATTGGGAAGCGAAGCGGAAGAGGTGGGATTCAGGTTAAATGGTGTCAACGCAGTAGCCTGTGGTATTGCGCCGCAGCCCGGGGCCAACTTCATCAAGATCTCTGATGAATTTTATAAACGACTTGAACAGATCAAAAAGCAAAAAGGTTTTGAGGATATTGAATTTGTAGTGGTGTTGGATAATACGGCCAATGTCAGGAAGGCTTTGAAAGAAGTTGAAGAGACATTGGGAGTGGCACTGATACTGGTAGTGCTTGTTGTATATTTCTTTTTCAGGAACTGGAGCATCGCTTTCCGTCCACTGATAGATATCCCTGTTTCATTGATAGGTGCATTTTTTATCATGTATGTGGCGGGTTTCAGTATCAATGTACTGACCTTGCTCGCGATTGTGCTGGCAACAGGATTGGTAGTGGATGATGGCATAGTCGTGACGGAAAACATATTCCGGAAACTTGAAGAAGGTATGGCCATCAAGGATGCTGCCAGGGAAGGATCAAGGGAAATATTTTTTGCAGTAATCTCTACCTCCATCACCCTGGCTGTCGTATTCATGCCTAT
>JANWHK010000018.1 GCA_025450395.1 Bacteroidia bacterium | reverse complement strand
GAAAAGGGCGAATTCCTGGATCAGGCGGAATACCGCACCGAAATCTTCTTCTGTAGCTTGGCGTATTTCTATTGACATTGGTTTTGTTGAATCATAAGCGCCCGCCATGTTGTTGAATTAAGCTGGCCGTTTCGGTGAAGGATTTTTCCTGCGCCATGGATAAGGGAGTTTGCCCGTTGTCCAATTTTGCATTGACATTGGCTTTGTGGTGAATCATCAGTTTTGCCAGTTCTGTTTTTCCATGATGTGCCGCCTCGTGCAGCGGTGTAACACCTGCCTGTTGTTTGGCATTGGGATCTGCCCCGTTTTTTAAAAGGAGCTCTACAATCGCATAATCGGAAATTGCACAAGCGGAATGCAGTGGCGTCACTTTAAATGAATTGTTAGAAGCCTGGTTGATGTCAGCCCCGTTTTCAATTAAATATCTTGCCATTTCAAATTGCCCGAAAAAGCAGGAAAGTCCGAGTGCTGAAAAACCATCAACGGAAGCTTCGTTCACCAAGCCCGGAAACTCATTGAGTATGTTCTTTACAGTTTCAATTTCCCCGGTGCTGCTTGCTTCAAATAAGTCCAATTCTTGTTTATATCGTTTAAGCAGGTCGACGGCCTTCTTATTCCTGCAATAAGCGGCAAACATCAGTATTGAAATGCCTTGTTCGGTCTTGCTGTGGGCCAATGCGGGCTGTTCGAGAAGAAAGGCTTCAAGTTGTTCATTTGCTCCAGTTTTGATTAACTCTGCAAGGTCATGTTTTGGTGTCATGATTGATTTTAATAAAAATTGTTAATCAATGAATATTTGGAGATTTCATTTTACTTGATAAATAATCTCTCATCAAAATGGAAAGATTCTATTGACTTGATTTTTATGTTTTTAATGTCTTTACGGTTTGGGTTAATCAAATAATTAAACTCACCCTGAACTACCACTGATGGAACTTTTATGACCATGAATTTTCCTGATAAAACAAATTTATCTCCGATCTTTTGAGTTGAATACGGATGCGGGAATGTCTTCCAATCATGCGGAAGTTCGGGTTCTTTTAAAGCCTGTACGATGATCTTATCAGGTATTTCAATGGAGATCAATTCATAGTCAATCGGGATATTGCCCAAGGGTGTGTGTACTGCTATTTCTGTAGTGCATAAGGCCCTGGACCCGCTTGTGTATATTAAGGCTGTTCCCTTGCTGTTCCACCTGCCGCCACTTTTTTCGGCCCCTTTCCCTGAAAGGTCTTTAGCGTATCTTGATTTGCTTAAACGGTATACGATCATGCCAGAACACCGAATTCTATCCTTGTGAGCTCGTCTTTTAAATGATTGATCCCAAATGAATTGTCAAACAGCATTTTGGGCTTGATTTTGCCAAGTGCTAAATTATCTGTATCAAGCCAGGAATTAAATTGATCGGCATTGCCAAATACTTCAATACCCTTTTTGTATAAAAGAATAATTTCAAGGATTCTTTCTGATTGTAATGGATCAAAGGTTCTTTTTTCCTTTTGATACCTTTGCATGGTGCGTTCGGAAAGATGAAGGAAAACAGACCATTCGCTTAAACTAAACGGGCTTTTGTTGGCAAAACCCATAAATAATGGAAACTTGACGCCCTTTCGGACTATGTCAATTAATGAGAATACGTTCTTGTCTTCAATTGAACTGTAGGGAACTTCCGGATCGAAAATGATATCTGTAGTTTTCATTGATTTCTTAATCTTATTGCAAAGTTAGACTTTTGTCATTAATTTTACGACATTTGTCATAAATTAGTTATTAACTTTTTGTCAGACCATAAACTATAGCCCTGCCGGAATTATGTCACCTTCAATAAGGTTCCTTACGCATTTCCTTGGTCTGAAGCGGAATTTCTGCCGGCTTTGTCCTGTATATATAGTTTATCAGATTCAGGCTGGGACCTGTCATTAAGGTCGTTATCAAGGCCATCAGTACCATCATGGCAAATACAGTCGGGGTTAATACTCCCAGGTCGTACCCGATATTCAATACGATCAGCTCCATCAAACCCCTGGTATTCATCAGTGCCCCAATCGAAAGACTGTCCTTCCAGCTTTGTCCGACAAATTTTGCCGCAAGCATGCTGCCTCCAAATTTTCCGGCAACTGCAGTTAATATGATCAACATGCAAATACCCCATGAATGCCAGTCGTTCAATAAACCTATCTGGGTACGCAATCCTGAAAAAGCAAAGAATAAAGGCAATAACAATCCAAGGGCCACATGTTCAACTTTTTCGATCAGTATTTTGCGGAAACTGAACTCTGATGGCATGACCACTCCCGCAAGGAAGGCCCCAAACAATGCATGTATCCCAATCACTTCTGTTGTATAGGCAGAAATCAGCAATACACCGAAAATAGTCGTAACGGTATTCAGGCTCAATGTGTCTTTATCAGCGTGTTTTTTTCCAAGTTTATTGAGGAATGGCTTGACCAGTTTTATCATCACTATCACGTAACCCAGTGCAAGTCCAATCGTGAATAATGCGCTCAGGGAGGAACCGGCTTTCACAAGTGCTATCACAGCTGCCAGTATACACCAGGCAGTCACATCATCGGCTGCCGCACATGTAATGGCGATGGTCCCGAGTTTGGTTTTTGTCATGCCCCTTTCCTGGATAATCCTTGCCAATACAGGGAACGCTGTAATACTCATGGCAATGCCCATGAACAAACTGAAGGACAAGAAATTAATATTCGCGGGAGCAAATTCCATGTAAAGGAAATAGGCCAGGCCCATTCCAAGCGTATAAGGCACAATGATACTGGCATGACTGATCACCACAGCCTCTTTCGCTTTGGTTTTAAGCACTTTCAGGTCGAGTTCCATCCCGACTACAAACATGAACAATATCAAGCCTATCTGGCTAAAGAACTGAAGATTGGGTAAGGATGTTTTAGGGAAAAGGAATGTTGTATATTCCGGGAACCACATGCCCATGAGTGAAGGGCCGAGAAATATGCCAGCTACGACTTCCCCTATCACGGTTGGTTGTCCTATCTTGCTGAATAAAAAACCAAAGGTTCGTGCAGTGATAATGATAGTGATGATCTGCAACAGTAAAATAGCCAGGGGATGTGATAAATTATGACTGATGGTTTCCATGAACATGCCAACCATGTCGTTGTCATCAACACTCGTGACAGTTGTGTTGAACTTGCCCGCTTCCAATGGTTTACCCGCCTGGACGATCCAGTACATCAGCACCAGGGATACACCGGTGACCAGTATGTAAAAAATTAGATTTCTGTTTTTTGCCATGTGTAAATGTCTTTATAGTCCTGCTTTTTCTATACAGGTCCATCCGGAAAAGAAACTGTCTATAGATTTTTGCGCTGCAAATATGGGTAAATTACAAGAAAAAACATAGTAGAAATAAATCTTGATAAAACTGGCAGGAGTCTGCAATCAACGGTGTTTTTCCCAATACTTTTTGCCATAACTGCAAAAGATCTCTTCACCTGTCCTGATGTTGCGGGTTGCCATAAGGCATACGTTTTGCCTGTCGTCCAGTGTTATTTTTGCATTGTTCCTGAACTTTGAATTCAATTGGCCCTGTGCATCATTGGCATATTTGGCCATACACCTGGTTTTTATAGAGTCCATGATACTGCCATCCAGCATATTGATAAAATATTGGTCGATTTTTGCATCAATCCTGATTTTTGCCTGGGCATCTGTTATGATCTCTCCCTTATAAACGGCTATGATCTCTCCTTTAAAAATATCAATGGCTGTATGCAATCCCTTGCCGGCATCAGGCAATTGTGAAAGTTCAGTATATAGGTAGGTCGACTCTGGGGCCTTGATTGTATTCATTTGTTGTGCAATTTTTACAAAGATAGGTCAATTGCCCGGCTTGCGGTCTACCAGGTCCCGCCCGGCGAAAACAAAAAATCAGTAGAAGTGTCGAGGTCGTATAAATATTGATGCCCTTTGGTGTCTTTTAAACAAAATGGACCTAATAGTGAAATCATTTCTTCATATCCCCCTGCTGTCAGGTCGCAAGTGAAATGAGTACCGTCTGCACTTGTAATCCCTTCGTCCTCTCCTGAAAGGCGGAGTACCAGGCTGCAATTGCGCGACTTGATAAAACCCAGCATTGACAGATCGAGTTCTTGCCTTTTTTCAATTATTGCTCCCTGTATGGCCTCCCTGAATTTGCCGGCTTCTGACCGGTCAAAGTTATAAAGCCTTACCATGTTGTCGCCATATGCGTTTATATTGTCAATGTAGTCCAGTTGCATGTTATTGGTGAGTAGCGTTTCAACAACTTTAATATTTGAGCAGCTTAACCCGCACTATCTTATTTTCCTGCTGCAATTCAATAAAATAAATACCATCTGCCTGGGCACTAATGTCGAGGGTAAAATCAGTACCGTTCAGAGCTGTTCTTTCCAGAATGGTCCTGCCTTGAATATCTATCAGTTTCAAGCTGGCGTAGGACAAAACAGATCCTGAAGTCACAGTTAATATCCCGTTGCCCGGATTTGGATAAACTGTAAGGGCAGTTTTGGTATTGTTATCCTCAACGCTTGCTGTGGTAACATTAAAGCACAAGGAAGTATCCGTGCAGGAACCTTGCGTGATGACAACCGCATAACTGCCATTGATCGTTGTGGTAAAAATTTGACTGGTTTTGCCGCTGATGGGTTGATTGCCATTGTTGCAATTTATCCATTGGTAAGTCGCTCCTGCAAGATTTGCAGTAAGTGTGGTGCCATTTTGAGTTACTGAAACGTCAAGCGTATTAATGGTAAGATTGATGGTTATCGCACTGTCACAGCCTTTTTTATTGGCAATGGTATCCTTGTAAATGTTGCTGCTGGTCCATTTATATTTTCCACTGGGTGAAGTATATTTATTACACCCTGTTACTGTAATGGTGCTGCTTGAATTTTGGTTGATGGTGAGGTTAATTGTCATCGCGCTGTCGCAACCCTTTTTATTGGCAATGGTATCCTTGTAAGTATTGCTGTTGGTCCATTGGTATTTCCCACTGGGGGAAGTAAATTTGTTACACGCTGTGACAGTTATTGTGCCGCTTGTGTTTTTATTGATGATGAGGTTAATTGTCATCACACTGTCGCAGCCTCCTGCATTGGGAATCGTATCCTTGTATGTATTGCTAATGGTCCAGGTATAACGTCCGCTCGGTGAAGTATAGCTGTTACAGGCTGTTTGGCTGATTGTGCTGCTTGTTTTTATACATTGGCTCATCTTCTGTGTAAAAATGTCAAGACTGCCTTCAGAGACCAATAAATAGGATGCTGGATTCGGGTTGAAATCTGCTGTGTCGTTAAAGTATCCTGTGGTATAGATGTTGCGTGCGGCATCCACTTTGATACTATAGCCCCTGTTGTCAAAACCTGTCCCCCCGATTTGTTTAGCCCAGGCAAAATTACCCGAAGCATCCAATTTGGAGATGAATATGTCATTGCCTTCGGAGGTCGTGAAATTGTAAGTGTTTGACCCGGGATCAAAATCCGCTGCGCTGTTAAAATACCCGGTTGTATACACAGCGCCATTCTTATCCACTGCGATAGAATAAGCGATATCGTCAATCGTTCCGCCGAAGTTTTTCGCCCAGACAAAATTGCATGAGGCATCTAGTTTTGAGACAAATACATCTTCGTTCCCGTTCGAAGTTAAATTGTGGGTTCCCGATCCGGGGTTAAAATCGGATACGTCATAAAAGGAGCCCGTTGTATACACATTGCCTGAGGCATCCAATGCGATGGAGTAGGCTCTGTCTATACTTGTTCCGCCGAATTGCCTAGCCAGGATAAAATTACCGGATGAGTCTAATTTGGAAATAAAAATATCAGTGTTACCAAATGAACTTAAATTGTAGGTTCCTGTTCCCGGGTCGAAGTCGGTCGTGTTGTCAAAATAACCGGTGGTATATACATTACCCGCAGCATCTACTGCTATTGAGTTACCCTCGTTATCGCCTGTTCCGCCAAATTTTTTGGCCCATACAAAATTGCCGGCAGAATTTAATTTGGAGATAAAAAGGTTATAAGTTGCTCCTGTGGAACTTAAATTAAAGGTCCCGGCACCGGGGTTAAAATCGGCGGTGCCCTCAAAACCACCGGTGGTATATACATTTCCCTTGGTATCCACTGTAATCGAATAGCCAATATCATTAAGTGTTCCACCCATTTGCCTGGCCCATGAAAAATTGCCGGATGCATCCAATTTACTGATGAAAATATCAGCGTTGCCTGTCGAACTAATGTTGAAGGTTCCTGACCCGGGGTTAAAATCTGCGGTCCCTGCAAAATATCCTGTGGTATAGACATTCCCTTGTGCATCAACCGTTATAAAACTAGCGATCTCGAAATCTGTTCCACCCAATTGCCTGGCCCAGACAAAATTGCCTGTCGCATCCACCTTGGAAATGAATATGTCAAAATCCCCGGCAGAAGTCAGATTGAAAGTTCCTGATCCGGGATTAAAATCGGCTGTGCCCAAAAAGGCCCCGGTGGTGTAGACATTGCCCTGGGCATCAACGGCTACTGAGGTGCCTAAATCATAATCTGCTCCGCCGAGGTGATTGGCCCAATCGAAATAAGGTTGTGCATGTAATAAAATGCTGCCGCAAAAAAGTGTCAGAATACATGTAATGGTTTTAATCATACGTTTTAATTAGTTAATTAATTTTATTTATAAAATTGTTAAGCGATTTCAAATTTAATGGATAAACTAAAAGTTATTATTTGGATAATATTCACCATTGTGGATAAGGCGCTTAGATTCCTTTAAGAATTGTGATTGAAGATTCTAAATATTGAATTTAAAAGACCATCCTTTGTGAATTAAATGTCGCTTGCATTTAGGGCAGAAATCTGTTTGTTCATCAAAATGATTTTTTCCTTCTGCAGCTCTCATAAAACAAGTAGTTTCGGGACAATGGGGAAGATTTTGTGTGTGCCCAAGTTCGTGAAGTGAAAGTTTAAGGAATTGAATCAATAAATTTTCCCTGGAAAGCCTATAGGTTGAAACCACGCAGGATTTTCCTGGGCGATAAGCAAGTCCCATAATGCCATAATCCTGGATTTTCCCATTCGTATGGCTGATGTCCTTATTTGTAAGTCCAATGGTAACATGTCCTTTGGGAGTTGATGCCTTCAGGTATCTGATTAATGAGTCTGCTCTATAACGGTTCCTTTTACTGTAGAAAGCTGTCCCAGGCAATGCAATTGTTTTTTTGACCTCTATATGGGGATAGATTTTAATTAATTCATTATATATGAAAGTCACTTGTTTTGGGGTCATGTCATTGAATGGTTGCATGTCGATTATGATGGGGGTATTTTCTTGAATAACCATCGGGTCATTGCATCCAAACAGAAATATGCTTAGCAGAATTATGAGTGGTCTTTTTATTCTCAAGTTAGTTCTGTATTTCCGGATTTATAAATGTTTTGTTATTTTCAAATCTCATTAATTATCGCTGCGATTTTTTCAAAGGCTTTTTCATCTTTAATGACATATTGCTCGGCCCCCTTTTGAATGGTTTGCACGGCTATGCCAAAGTGGTCCTGGCTTGAAAGCATGACAATATGGGTTTCGGGATTGTATTTTTTTATCGTCTGCAATATTTCAATTCCATTTGCAGCCTCTTTGTGGACTCTGTTCAGGTAATAGTCCAATATGATGATATCCGGGTTTTCAGAAAGATATTGCAGGCATTCTTCTCCGGTATCGAACGCACGGACCTTGTGAGGGACTGTGCGGGTAAGATAATCAGTTAATGCTTCGGTAAGCATCGTGT
The DNA here is from genome assembly GCA_025450395.1 of Bacteroidia bacterium. Classification (GTDB taxonomy): domain Bacteria; phylum Bacteroidota; class Bacteroidia; order NS11-12g; family UBA955; genus JABMMZ01. The sequence goes on along the minus strand of JANWHK010000018.1, from coordinate 11,191 downwards.
CATCGTCAACGATAAAAATCTTTTTAGGCTTTGAGAATTCCATGATTAAGTTTGTTTTGGGTGTAAAATTAAGGATATTTTATTATAGATTACAAGGTTTGATGAAGTTCGTTTATGGCGGCCTGTATCAAACCTGTCAATATTGTAGTGTTTTCTGGCACTGACTCGCCTGGCGGTTCTTCCCTGCATTCCTTTTCAATTTTTATGGCAAGTTCCTTTGCTTCATGCATGCCCATCATGATCCATTTGGTCTTGTAGCCATGAATCTGGCTCGCAATCTCCTCGTAATCCCTTTTTGCAAGGGCTGAATTTATTTCTTTTATCAAGGCAGGAGCTGTATCCAGGAACATGGAAATGTATTTTTGCATGCGGACTTTATCTCCCTCGCAAAATGTTTCAAGATACGAAAGGTCAGTAACAGCGCTCGTGCCATTGAATTTTTTGTTTTTTACCGCGGCCTTTCCATCTTCAGCAAAACGTATTTCCCTTCCTGCGGCTTTTGCGATTGCAGAAATAAGCTGGGCGGTCTTGAATGGTTTCGGGATATAGTCGTCCATTCCTGCCTGCCTGCATTTGTCAAGGTCGCTGCGGATGACACTGGCAGTGAGTGCGAGTACCGGTGTCCTGTTCTTTGGTGATGGAAATTTTTCCCTGATATGACGTGTAGTGTCATATCCGTTCATGACCGGCATTTGCACGTCCATCAATACCACATCAAAATCCTTGATGCTGAATATCTCAAGCGCCTCTTTACCGTTGCTTGCTTCTGTAATGTCAACCTTTGCTTTCGATAATAAAGTATCTTTTGCAACGATGCGGTTGTATTCGTTGTCATCAACAATCAGGATTTTCAACCCGTCCAGGATACTGCCGTCGATATGTTCGGCTGATATTTGAGCATTCAGTTTTTCTTTTGAACCGGGTGCATAGATGATCTCAAATGAAAATGTACTTCCCGCGCCTTCTTCGCTTCTGATTGAAATCCTTCCGCCCAGCAATTCCACGAGTTGTTTGCTGATTGTAAGTCCCAGACCCGTGCCGCCAAATTTGCGGGTATCAGATGCATTTGACTGGGAAAAGCTTTCAAATACGGTTTGTAATTTATCTTTTGGAATGCCTATTCCTGTATCTATAATCGAAAATGTAATGCCATTTTCAACAGAACCCTTTTGAACCTCTAACGTGACGCTTCCTTTCTCTGTAAACTTGATGGCATTGCCTGCCAGGTTCATCAAAACCTGGTTCAGGCGCACCGGGTCACCAATCACCACTTCAGGGATTGCACCATGAACATCGGTTATGAGATGCAATCCTTTTTCTTCTGCTTTATGACGGAGTATCTGTTTTACCTGCTCAACAACATCGCGGATTGAAAAATGAATATGTTCCAATTCGATTTTTCCTGCTTCGATTTTTGAAAGGTCAAGAATATCATTGATGATGTGAAGCAGGGTTTCAGATGATTTTTTCATGCCGTCCAAATAATTGAACTGGTCCTGACGCGGGTTTTTATCCAATAGCAAATTGGTCATTCCCATGACGGCATTCATAGGCGTGCGGATTTCATGACTCATATTGGCAAGAAACTGCTCCTTGAATCTTTCGGACTGTTCAGCGCGTTCTTTCTGTATTTGCAATTGTTCGGTCCGGTGTTCTACGGTGGCTTCCAGTTCTTTCTTTTGTTTCTTCAAGCTACGCAAACGCATGCGGTTGTATGCAAAGATACAGCCGCAAATAATGATAACCACCAGGACAAAAAACCAGGTTGTTCTCCAGAACGGCGGGGTGACGATTAATGTCAGGATGCGTTTTCCGTCTTCACACACGCCATCCGCATTATACCCGCGTACTTTTAAATAATAGCTGCCTCCGTCAAGATTGGTGAAAGTAACCGAGTGGTTTTTCCCGACAGGTATCCAGTCTTCATTTAGTCCTTCCAGAAAATAATCGTAGTTGGTCTGGTTTCCCTGGGCGTAATTGATCATGGCAAATGAAATGGTGATCTCGTTCTGCCTGTAGGATAACCTGACAGAATCCGTAAATACAGGTGTATTTTCACCCCGGTAATCCTTTCCCAAAACTTTTATACCGGTAATGTAGATAGGACCACAGTAATTATTCCTGCCTATGTGCCGCGGATCAATATACTGGATGCGGTTGTGCTGACCGATAAAAATCTTGCCCGAAGGAAAATGGGTAAATGCATTGGTCATATACAGATCAAGCAATCCGTCAGACAGTCCAAAGTTCCTGAAGGTCAAAGTTTTTGGGTCTAACCTGCTGATCCCGTTCTGGGTGGCGCACCAGATTTTTCCTTCACTGTCTTCGGTAATGCTGAAGACGCTTTCACTTGGCAAGCCATCATTGGTATGGAAAATCTTGTAAACAGGGATTAAATCGAGGGGATTAAACGAAATCAAGCCGTTATTGGATCCCATCCAGATACGGTGGTTTTTAGCCAGGAATATTTCGCGCAAATCATACAGGACCGGAAAAGACGCCGGGTCGCGTGGATTGTGCCGGAAAACTGCTGTTGTTTTATTTGTTGCATTGTATTTGATCAACACACCCTTTGCACCAACCACCCAAAAGATATTTTCCGGATATTCTGTAAAACTCATGGTTGAGGAAAATTCAATTTTAGGCTCTCCCTTCGTCATAAAGTTCACACGTTCGGCTTTTTCTACATCCGGATTATAATGCACCAATCCTTTGCGGGAGGCAAACCAGAATGTTCCGTCAGTTTCTTCCCGGAAAGTCGAAATGGCTGCCTGCCATAGTTTTTCTGGGTTGGAATCATCTGCCGGAAGGTTAATCCAATGCTCTGTATTCTTTTTCAGCACACGGATGCCTTCATTACAAAACGACCAGAGATTTCCCTTGTGGTCACGATGAAAATTATTAACAGTTGAATATTTTTTTTCAGGATCGCTTGTACGCGAGATTTCGGTTATTCTTTGCAATACCTTCGTGTTGAGGTCATATTTGTAGCCTCCGCAAGTCCATGTGCCTAACCACAGCGTATTGCCGCTGATGTCGGCAGGATCCTGGTAAACGGCAAAAACATCCGTAAGGCACTCAATGGGCTTGAGTGGGAGGGTGATGGTATGGAACAATTTTTTGGACCGGCTGTAACGCATCAGGCCTTCACCTGTACCGATGAAAATATTTCCGACACCATCATCAAATAATGTATTGATGTCACCCGTGATAAATTTTGGATTTCCGAATGTTGTTTCTGCAAAGCCCGTAAATACTTCGGTTTGCATGTCGAACAGGTAAAGCCCGCTTGACTTGGTGGCAATCCATAATTTGTTTTCCTCTCCGGGATAATCCGTATGAAGTATCTTTGTAGCGACATTGGTGCTTCCACTCAATATGCGGTCTTTTTCGATACTGAATATTTTTGTTTCCCCTGTTTCAAATGTATATCGGATAAGTCCGCTTCCCCAGGTGGTCATCCAGAGATGTCCCTTGCCGTCGTCATAAAAATCATTGATGAGAGGTCCACCCCCGAATTGCCGGAACAAACTTGGCAAATGGATATGGCGGAATGAATGCGTCAGCGGATCCAATAGGTCAAGTCCGGAGAATGTTCCAACCCATATCCTTCCTTTCCTGTCTTCGTATGTATCCCCGACTTTATTTTCCCTGATAGAGGCCGCATCTTTTTCATTGTGCCGATATTGCCTGAAAGTTTTTTTAACCGGATCGAAGACATTGTAATCAGTCCAGCTGCCTACATACAGGTTGTCCTTGCTGTCAATAAAAAGGCGTCCCAGGTTGTCACACGAAATGGCTGAGGGGTCGTTGGGCCTTGGATAATAGTTGGTAAAAATCCCTGTCGTCACATCCAGCCTGAACAATCCATTCCGCGTGCTGCCCCACATCATGCCCTTGCTGTCTGCAGACAGGGAATTGATTTGATTGCTCATCACGCTGGTAGAATCATGCGGATTATGTTTATAGGTGATGAAAGATGAACCGTCATAACGACATAATCCTTCCGATGTTGCGATCCATAAAAAACCCTGCTTATCATATGCTATGGCATGAATGATGTTATAAGGCAAGCCGTCTTTAACGGTCAATAGATCAAAATGGATATCGGATGCAGGCGCATCGTCCGGTAGTTTTTGTCCCAGGCAGAAAAGTCCGGAAACAAGGAGCGTGAAAAGCAAAAAAGTTGCCTTATGCAATGGCTTGCAGGAATAATATGAACATGGCTTAAAGAAGACATTCATAATCGTTGTATTTATCAGTGATAGAGAATGGTTTGTTGATGCCCATTGGCGTCAACTTAATAATCACAGTACTTAGTATTTCCCCATCTAAAGTCCCTCCGGGATTATTTTCGTTTCCAGTCCTGTAAGGACTGCATACAGGTAGAAAATTTCAAATAATCAGCAGAAAGCAAATACCAGTAAATATGCAAATCCGATGACGGCTGCCAGGCCATGCACGACGGCAAGCCATTTAGGAACCTTCCTGCCTGTGAGATCCCTGAAATTCATGACCAGTCCACCCAGGGCGGCAAGAAGCAGGATGATGATACTGACCCAGGGCCCTGTCTCACAGCCCAGACTGTATACGATTAAAAGCAGTACACCTAATACGGCAAACAAACCATGTATCAGTGTCGCACCTTTGGGTATTCCCTTATTGCGCATGATAAGCGTGAACAAATAAAGACCAATAATGGCCGTCATTCCTAAAATACTTATAGCTCCGTAAATGATTCCCATGATTTGATTTTTAATAAAAAGCTATAGGTTTTCGAGTTCTTTATAGGTAGGTAAATCCCTGTTGGCAGGACCGTTGATTACTTTGCCTTCGTATGTAAACCTGCTGCCATGGCATGAACAGTCCCAGCTCAATTCATCGCTGTTCCAGCAAAGCGTACATTTTACATGGGTGCATTGTGCCGAAACGATGTGCAGTTTGCCTTCGGGATTACGGTATACGCCAAAATTTTCTTCCAGCATGCCTACAATTTTCGCTTCCCCGTTTTTGACCGACGATAATTCTTCGGGACCTTTAAAATTTGGAAACTGCTTGAAGTATGAAATAAAATCATACTTGATTTGGGTAAGTGCCCGCCTGCTTTTTTTCAGGGTGAAACGCGATGGTTTGTAAAGTTCCTCCCACTTGTTTTCTTTTCCGTTTATCAGGTCGCTTATCAGCAGGCCCGCGAAGGAACAATGTGTCATGCCGTTGCCCGAGTCCCCGGTTACAACATAAATATTGTCATGGTCCAGCGCATTACGTCCGATGAAAGCTATTCCGTCCATGGGTTCCATCACTTGTCCCGACCAACGGTAAACAACGTCTTCAATCGGGAAATATGCACGTGTCCAGCTTTCCACCAGACTGTATCTGTCTTCTTCTGCGACTCCGCTTGTATTTGTATCGCCTGTAGGGTGATCTTCTCCACCGCTTATCAGCAGGTCGTATTGTTCATTGTATGGATGTACACGTATGTAATGATAAGGAGGTACGTTGGCGTCGCTTTTAAAATCCCCGGTATCCCACCAGAGCGCTTTTGGAACGCTGTCTTTTTTTACCAATGAACCGATCACATACGTGCGATAGGCATATTGTTTCAATTGCATCGCGAAGAAATTATTGACCGGATTGTTGGTGGCTACAACAATATGCTTTGCCTTCACCGTAAATTCCTGCGCTGTGGTAATGCCTTCCTTGTCAATTTTCGAAGCGTGGGTTCCCGTAAATATTTTTCCTCCTTTTTCCTGTATGGCTTTTGCCAGTCCGTCCAGGTATTTCAATGGGTGAAACTGCGCCTGGTTCAAAAAACAAAGACATTTTTCATCCTTCAGGATTCCAGGGACCCGGTCTAATGCCTTGATTTCCACACCGGCCCTTAAGGCAGCTTTCAATTCCCGTTCCAGCGAATCTTTTTTATCAGAGGGGTGCAGGAAAAGATAACCGTTTATGCGTTCAAACCCGCAATCAATATGTTCTTCCTTTACTGTCTTTTCTACAAAATCAATGGCCACCCGGTGACTTTCTGCTATGAGTTTTGTTTTCTCCTCACCGAAAATGTTCTCGAAATTATAATAGCGGTCATCTAGTGAAGTTACAAAGTGAGCCGTGGTTCGTCCCGTTTCTCCACTACCTATTAAACCATCTTCCACCAACACCACCTTTTTACCGGTTTTAGCCAGGCAATAGGCCACGCTCATTCCGGCAAGGCCTCCTCCGACAATCACCACATCTGTCTCAAGATTTTCATTTAAGGTGCCAGGTAAAGACACTGTGACACTATCTGTCCAATAACTGATATGCCTGCCTGAAGTCAGAATCGGATCCTGTGGATTGTTATTGTCTTTCATGCAACGAATATTGATTATAAAGACTTAACAGATCGTAGTCTTCCGTTGCAAAATTAGGCATATATAAATTTGGCGCTCCTGACAGGGATTAGGTATTTTTCATGATGCCTGTCAGTTTACAGGGCTTTATGAACCCGGACTTATTGTATGATGATTTTCTTGTTCACCACATGGTTATTTTCATCGGTTATCTGCACGAAATAAATTCCGTTAACCATTTCTCCTTTGTCTATGATGAATTGTGTACCTGAAAAGACTATTGTCTTTATTTCCTTACCCGATATATCCATTATTCTAATCATTGTGTTTTTTTGTTCTTTATTAAAATAGATAAAGGCTTGTTTTGTAAATGGATTGGGATAAATGGAAATATTAGAATGATTTATTCCCTCCTCATGTATTCCGACGGTTGAATGCAAATCGGATATCCACAAACCTCTGCCGAATGTGCCTGCCCATAATTTATTGTTGCTTGAAATCTTCAAATCGTTCACCTGTACATTTGGTAATCCGGTGTTGAAAGGTACCCAGTCACTCATTGAATTATCCCTGTAAAAAACGGCAAGATCGGTTCCGATGTAAATGCCGTCATTACTTCCTTTTTCGTACACAATGCAATTGACCGGAATATTCGGAATGGTTCCGGAAACATTTGTCCAGTTGTTGCCGCCATTTACAGATTTGTAGACCTTCCTTCCGGCATTAAATCCTCCAATGGTAGCCCATAATATTGAAGGGTTGGTAGCGCTGATCGTGATGTTTGAAATTTTATCGGAACTGTTTCCTGTAATGGTGCTTATCGCTTTATAATTCCATGAGCTGCCACCATTGACAGTCATGAAAACAGTATCGTGGGTCGCTGCATAAATTACCTGTTTATTGGAAGGTGCTATGGCCATGAAACGAAGTTGGGTCCCTAATTTAAAGTTTGAGATGGTTTCCCAGGTATTTCCCTGGTCTGTGGTTTTCCAGATATCATTATAAGCCATGTACAATGTTTTATTGTCGACAGGGTCCATCACAAAAGGTGTAATCCAGGCGCCGGGACCAAGTCCATAAGCTGCAATATGTGCGTTGAATCCCGGAATGTTGGCGGATATGACAGATGCGCCTTTCCAGTTATCAACTGTTTTGTATAAAATGCCTGTAAGCGCACAGGAATATTGAAGATTGGTGTCAAGCGGGTCAATGATACCTTCCATATTGTCACCGCTCATTATTTCCTGCCAGCCTGTGGAATGACGAAGTTTCAAGCCGTTATCCTGCAAACCGCAAAGCACTTTATCCGGGTAGGTCGCTGAAATTCCCATACGGTATATCTGGCTTATGCCCAAACCATTTGAACGGTCAAGCCAGTTTGCCCCGCCATCATTGCTGATATGCAGTCCTGCATCACTGCAGGTAAAAATATAATTCGGGTTCAACGGATGATAAACTATGCGGTGCTTATCCGAGTGAAGATATGGAACCTTATTCGGATTTTGGACCGTATCCATGGTATTCATTGTATTAAGCTTCCAGCTCGCACCTCCATCTGAGGTTTTCCAGTTATTGATTCCTGCAACCCATACTTCATTCGTGTTGCTGGGATGGATGCAATACGCAAGGTCATAAACGCCTTGTCCGCCGCAATCCTTGCCATCATATTTTCTCCCTAACATATTATTGGTACAGGTGCCGGTCAGAACCTTAGAAAAGGAAGCACCGTTATTGGAAGACGTATAAATGCCCTCTAATCCTCCCAATGAGGTGGTATTGGCACAAAGTGCAGAAACAACTGTGGGGACAGCAGGTGACACGGCCAGGTCAATCCTGTTGATGCCTGAAAGAGCTGTTACCTGGGTCCATGAAATGCCGGCGTTTACCGAACGGAATATTTGGGCTGTTCCGGTATTGCTTAATGTAGATGCATAGATATAGTTTGCATCGTTTGGCTTGAATTCCAAATCCATAAACCAGCCTGTTTGCTGGTTGGTCCATGTTGTGCCGCCATTGCTTGTCCTCCAGATGCCATCGGATGCGGCAACGATCAGGATCTGTGGGTTGGTAGGATGAATTAATATCCGGTTTGTTAATTTCTGGGCAAGTATATTGATGCTTAATCCTGTAGGATTGTATGTAACGCCGCCATCGGTGGATTTTAAAATGCCAACGCTTTTAGTGCTTGCAGGATTGGCAATTGCTGTTTCACCATCGCCTGTCGCTAAATAAATGATCATGGGATTGGAATAGTCAATGGCTATATCACTAATGCCCAGGACCGGTAAATTATCCGTGGTGGTACTCCATGTGAGACCTCCGTCTGTTGTTTTCCATACGCCGCCGACAGGTGTTCCCACCCAGAATGTATTGGGAAGTGTGGGATGAAATGCCATACAGTTCACCCTCCCGATTCCTCCACCTCTTGACCAGGGTACAAATGAGGATGGACCCTGGAACACCCAATTGCCTGAAGGTACAGCTCTTTTACTTGTTCCATCATACCCATCATAACTCTCCCATGCTTTCCAAAGGATATCGGCACCGGGGAAATGGCCGTTAGAATCCACTCTTGTTTCCCAATAATATTCCCAGCGCTTGAATTTTGTATAGGCGCCGTCCTCTTCCTTACTTTCGGGTTCGTGCTTATGCATAGCGAGATACTCATAAAAGGTTTTTTGTATTGCTTGGAAATCAGAAGTGGTCGGATTGGTTTTTCCCATCCATTCCTGGCCGTATAATGCATTTCCAATTAAAGAAATAAGCAAAAATGAAATCAGGCCTAACTTTTTTGGTATTCCTCCTGTGTGATGATGGATATGCTTACTTGTCGTTTTGCTCATTTGTAATACTTAACTCAAAGATAACGTTTTCCTATTGAAAGTATTGTAGGAGTATTGGATACATTAATGGACATTCATGTCTAACCATTTAAGGGTCAGGCATATTCTCCGCCTCAGGCGGATGGGTCAAAACTCCCGGCTTGACCGGTATCCATATTTCCTCTTCGGAATCCGGGTCGTTGTTTTTGTATTTTTCCCCTAATTTTTCAAAATGTGGTCTATGGTCCAAAACATATTCCGAGCCTGGCAACCAGGTTTCAAAAATATACCTGAATATTTGGGGGCCTGTGCTTGCATCTCCTTTATGTATAAAAACGGCATACAGTCCGCTGCTTAATGTAATGGTTTCCATTCCATCGGGCACTGTTTCAAAGTCTGTAACTTCAATTGTTGCCCATTTTTCAAATATTTTGTTAGGGTCAAAATGTATAAAATAGGAGGGGTCATATACTTGCATGGAGTAAAGTGTAGTGCCTATGTTATTCTGGATTTCTTTTCGCCTCAACATAAAACTACGCCATAGTTCTCCGGTTTTATTGTCTGACAAGGACATTGTCATGTGTTTACCTATCAGTTTCGTTTCGCTTAATGTCTCTATTCTTGCTTGCATATTAGAATTGCCTTTAGGGTATTATTTCAATCATCTCCCTGAACTTCTTCATCGATAACGATTAGGGTTGAGTCCTTTTCCAGGTAGTCCGGCAGTTCTTTGTCATTTAATTTAAACATAGCAATGCTCCGTCCTTTCTTTCTCAAATCATAATATTGTGCATTTGTGGGTATGAAATTATATGCAGGCAGACCTGTGTAAAACATTGCCTCTATATAATGTCTTCCCTTTGCATTAAATAGCACAGCATTTCCCGGGAGTCTTAAAGATTTAAAAACTGCCCTGTTATGTATCAAAGGCTGTGTCCATGTATTCCCGCCCTTCCAGTTGGTATGTTTTTCCTGCAGGAATTCTATATCAAATCTTGCCAACATTATAAAGACAATTGAGAAGAAAAAAATGAACTGATATACTTTTGTATTAATATTGATTTTCTTTATATAATCCAAAACTGCATCATAAAAAGCGGCCAACGCAATAAATACTGTCATTAAGACTACAGTCGTAAAGGACGGCATTTTTGTTGAAGCCAATGTGAAAAACAGGAACACCACGACCACCATGCCGAGTAACGCATATAAGAGTTGTTTATCCCTGCACTTTTTATACAGCATGTAAAATGCTGGAATTATAAGGATGGAAGCCATAGTCCCGTGCATGGTATGGAACATTTCAAAATGATACCAGAATGTTCCGCTGTGTCCATCCAGTGCATCTGTAAAATGTCCGGTATTGAATTTATAGGCGTTCGCCGCTTCATTCGGGAACCTGATGAAAGTATAGATTTGCCATGGCAACGCAACCAGCAAGGTAACTAGCAAAGAGGATAGCCAATCTTTGTTTTCGGAGAATTTATATTTCTTTTGCAGGATTTTTAACAGAACCCAGCCAAAATAAACCAGCAGACCTACCAGCCATTTGCACAAAATAGCCATGCCGGAGAAAAGGCCGATGAAAAGTATCCATATTCTTTTCCCAGAAAACGAGTATTCAATAAATGACCATATACTCAATGAAATATAAACCAGGAATGTAAGATCATTGTGTTCGAGTTCTTGTCTGCCGCTGACTAACTCCAACAGGTAGATGGTGCTAATGGTTAATATTCCCGCCACATAACCGACCCTTTCGTTTACCAGTAATTTTCCTGAACGATACGTTATAAAAACCAATGCAACAGCTAACACTACACAGGGTAACCTCAAAGTAAATTCCGATATCCCTAATAATTTAAAACTAAGCGCTATCTGCCATAAGAACAAGGGTTGTTTATGCAGCCATACATGGTATTTATCCCAATAGTCATAAGCTGTATTGACAACCGGATCATCATACAGGGTGGGCTTGAATGGATGATCCATCATGTTTTTCCCGACCAGGGCATGAAACCGCTCATCCCAAAGGTT
>JANWHK010000017.1 GCA_025450395.1 Bacteroidia bacterium | reverse complement strand
GGAAGCTTGCAGGTATTGATTTGTATATGGAATCAGATTTCATAGTTACAAAGGTGGTTCAAACCCTTTTGGGAATTATTACAGAACTTTCTTATAATGTTGTAATATTCACACATTTCAAGGATGGCGCGCTTAAAGAAATTAAGATAACATATTGTAAAACAAGATGTTATATGGTATTTTTGTACTTCTGTATGTTTACAGCTTTTCCATTTTATTTTTGTAAAAATCAGGCAAAATTTCTAAAATTCAGTATTTTTACTCAAAGTGAATATGTAATAAAGCTTAGTGATGTAGCATCATTCATAATTCAGGGTTGAACATTTTCAACCCCTACATTCATAATTCATCATTCATAACTCATCATTAAAACAGCTTTAGCTTAAACTTCGCCGCCATTTTTTCAATCTGTTCCATGTCAATGTCATGTACATTTTCTCCACCATGCCTGTTTTCGATTGTCAGCACATGGACCAGGTACTTATAAGTTTCTGCGAGCATAAAATAAGGTTCCATTTCCCAGTCCAGGCTGAATACATTCTCAACAATGATCTTCACATGATTTTGTTGCATGCTTTTTTCAGTGTTGGCTTGACATAGATCATAAGCCTTGAAATTCTTGCTGAAATCAAATTGGTAAGTTCCCGTTTCAGGGTCTGTGAAATAATCATCTATGCAATACACAGGGTATCTGCCTTCTTCACTGATCATCCGTGCAAAAGTGCTCTTTCCACTCCCAGGAAGGCCCCTGATGAGGATAAGTGTTTTCACATTTATTTACCCTTAAAGTCAGCCTTGCGTTTTTCTACAAATGCCGCCATACCTTCTTTCTGGTCTTCGGTGGCAAAGAGCATGTAGAAATTCTTGCGTTCAAAATATAAAGCCTCCTGCAAGGACATCTCATAGGATTTCAGGACACTTTCCTTGGCCATTTGCACCGCTATGGGTGATTTTTCCGCGATAATGGCGGCGAGTTTAATTGCTTCACTCAAATAGTGTTCAATGGGAACCACCTTGCTCACCAAACCATATGCCAACGCTTCACTGGCAGACATGAATTGTCCGCCAAGTACCAGCTCCATGGCTTTTGATTTGCCCACTATCCTGGTTAACCGCTGCGTACCTCCTGCTCCCGGCATGATACCGATATTGATCTCAGGCTGGCCAAACTGGGCAGTTTCACTGGCAATCATGATGTCACATATCATGGCCAGTTCGCATCCACCGCCAAAGGCAAAACCGCTGACTGCTGCAATCATTGGTTTTTTGGTTTTACGGATGCTGTCCCAGGTTTTGAACTGGTCGATCTTCAACATGTCCATGGCTGTACGGCCTGCCATTTGCTTGATATCGGCCCCAGCTGCAAACGCACGGTCGTTGCCGCTGATAACGATGGCTCTCACATTGTCATCGGCGTCGAGTTGTATGAGTGCGTCCTTGATCTCCAGCATCAATTCCAGGTTGAGTGCGTTGAGTTTATCAGGCCTGTTGAGTTGTAAATGCGCGACATAAGGCGCTACTTGCTGATGTATGAGTATAAATTCGGGCATAATGGTTGATTCTAATGCGGGCATATTGTTTGTTTTTCTAATGATAGCTATCCCTGTAGCCGTACCCATTGCTTGATTTTCTTTCAAATCTGACAGGTATTGTTATAATGGTATCCACCGGTTTGCCGTTTTTGGTCGCCGGCAGGAACTGCTGCTGTAATTTTTCTATCGCGGCAGTGGCGTTGATCGAATATTCTGTTCCGGGCGAATAAAGTATTTCAGGATTGTATAACAAGGAATCCCTTCCCACCACAAATTGCAATATCACATATTTGTTTTCGGATCCATATCCGTAGGGGACAGAAAGACTATTCGAGATCTGTTTTAACAATTCACCGAGACCTTGACCGTAAACCGCTTTTTTGTCAGGCTTTTCTTCTGTCTTTATTTTTTTGTTGTACTTGAATTTATTGACCGGATTATATTCAACATATTCATATGGAGCTTCAGTTGCCACCATCTCATCCATGAAAGGCGTTTCCACAGTTTTCTCCAACAAAACCGGTTCTTCCAACGTATCCAGGTATATTCCTGATTTTGCTGTATCAGACTGGCCATAAGCCATACAGGAGGCCAGCAGGTAAATGATGCTGAGCTTTGTTTTTAACTTCATGCGTTTTTTAATGTGATCCTGAAGGTTGTTTTTTTATTTGGGGTGCTTTCCCTTACAAAAATATGTCCCTTATGGTAATTTTCAATAATTCTTTTTACGAGTGACAAACCAAGACCCCAACCTCTCTTTTTTGTAGTGAAACCAGGCTTGAAAACTCTTTTAAAAAGAGACTTCGGCATACCTTTTCCGGTATCGCTGATATCAATGGCTATCCATTCGCCCTTTGACCTGCACCTGATGGTAATAGTACCTCTGCCTTCCATGGCATCCATGGCATTCTTGCAAATATTTTCCACCACCCAGTCAAACAGGGGTGCATTGATATTGGCCTTGAGGCCCGGTGTCATATCTTCAAAAACATAATGCACTTCTTCCGGACTTCTTGTCTTGATATATTCTACGGCCAGATGCAGTTGCTGACCAATATCAGCAGCCTGAAGTACAGGTGTTGAGCCGATCTTGGAAAAGCGTTCCGTAATCATTTTTAACCTGTCAAGGTCCTTGCGCATTTCACCGAAGGACTCAGCGGTTGCAAAACTCCTGTCTGACTCTATCAGGTCGACCCAGGCCATCAGTGAACTCATGGGTGTGCCCAGTTGGTGAGCGGTTTCTTTTGCAAGTCCTACCCATACCTGGTTTTGTTCTGAGCGCCTGCTGTAACTGAAGGCAAAATAACTGACAACGACAAACAGTCCGACAATGCCAAGTTGGTAAAAAGGATATACCTTCAACTGTTTGAGGGTCGAAGATTCGTCGTAATACACATATTGGCTGTAGTCATCGAAAATTTTCATTTCTATTGGCTGCATTTCGGATTTTAATTCCTCAAAATAAGCCTGTAGTTTTTTCTTGGACTTGACAATGGAAGTATCAATGTTCCTGTAACTGATATAACCGCTTTTGTCTGCCAGGAAAACGGGAATGGTTGAATTGGATTCGATGATATCGTTATAAAAGGTGAGGTCCTGTTCCGGTCCGGATGTGGAAATAAACTCCTGTGCCTTGGCCCACTGGCTGATCTTTTTGCGCTCCTCCAGTGAGAGTTTCACAACCATCCTGTTGGAATAATAAAGGGAAAACAATCCAATGGCTATGGCAAGTAAAAGCAATACGATCTTCAGGTATTTCTTGGTGGTGTAACTGTTCAAGAATGCGGGTATTAAATTTCAAAAATAAACAATTCTGAAGTCATCTCAAAATAGGATTTTAAGCCAAATACGAATATTTTTATTACTTTCGCTACCAAATGTTGGTACAATTTGAACATGATAGCAGGAACTACAGGTTCGATATAGATAAATATTACGACCTGACCATTGCCATCAACAAATCAGGCAATGTCAATTGCTATTACCTCGACCCTCCGCATTTCGCCTATTTTGAAAGTGCTGGTTTCAGCGGAAACCTCAATGCCGGGGGAAGTGTAAACTGTGAGCGGATCAGCCTATATCCCCACGCAAGTGGTACCCATACGGAATGTGCATTGCACGTCGTAAAAGTGGATTTTGATATGCGTGACATAGAGATACCTGTATTCCAGTTGTGTAGACTCATGACGGTGATACCGGAAAAAAGGGATGGAGATGAGGTCATCACAATGGAATCTGTTTCACATATAAATGTTCCTGATATTTGCGAGGCCATTATTGTCAGGACATTGCCGAATACAGTGGAAAAACTTCATAAAAACTATTCGGACACCAACCCCGTATTTTTTGATCCGGAAGTGCTGAACCATCTAAAACTCATGGGTTACAGGCATATCCTGACCGACCTGCCCAGCGTCGACAAGGAAAGTGATGAAGGAAGGCTGGCCGCACATAAAAAGTGGTTTTTACTGGATGGCGTCGCAGAAAAAAACAGGACCATCACTGAACTTATTTATATCAGGAATGAGGTGGAAGATGGCTTATATGTTTTAAACATGCAGGTGCCAAAAATTGAAACGGATGCCGTGCCATCAAAAATATTGATTTTTCCATGCCAGTAAGACTTCCGTCTAATGAACAGATACTGTATGTAGCCAATATCCTGGCAAACAAGTTGCTGTTCCGTCAAAAGGTAGTTGACGCACCCAAAACCATACTGGTGGTGAAATGGGATGAGATCGGAGATATGGCTACATGCACACATGTTTTTGCCTCCCTTAAATTGTCATACCCGGATTCTGAACTCACAGTGTTATGCAAGCCATTTGTTAAAAACCTGGTAATCAACGATCCGCATATAGATAAAGTCCTGACTGATGGTTCGGAATACCACCGGGTTTATAACCTTGTCGTTGAATTGAGGGGCACATGGAAAACACTTTTTAAAGCTATCCGGTACAAAGCCAAATACAGGGTGAGCAGGGCAGAGACCAGGCTTAAGCACAAGGGCAGGCAACTGCACGAGATACACACCAACATGGAAATTGTAAGGCCCTTATTGCTGGAAGGCGTTACTGGAAGTATGCCGGTATTGTATTACAATGAAAAGGACGCCGCACGCGTCAGCGAATTTTTGGAAAATAATCACATTGGCAGGTTTGCCCTGATACACGCCGGGGCAAGACGTAAACTGCGGCAATGGAATCTTGACCGCTTTGCCCTGGCTGCACAATACCTGCATGAAAAATATGGCCTTGAGATTATCTTTGTTGGTTCCGGGGAAGACAAAAAAGACATTGAGTCCATTAACAGCTACCTCGATTTTAAAACCTTTGACTTTTCAAGCGGTTTCAGTCTTTCAGAATTTGGCAGCCTTTGTTCCCGGGCCTCATTTTACCTGGGTAACGAGAGTGGACCGATGCATATCGCCTCGGCATTTAAGGTGCCGATGATTGGCTTGTTTGGTCCCGGAGTTCCCAATGTATTCTACCCCTTGTCTGAAAAGTCTGTGGTATTGCACCATGTATTAAGTTGCAACCCATGCGACCAGATACATTGTGTGCATCCCGAAAATCCTTGTATTTCGCGCATTATGGCGGGGGACGTATTTGAAAAAATTGACGAAATATTACACAAATAATTTGGCGGATTGTTATTTTAATTCTAAATTCGTTAAAAATTTGTCAATATGAAAAGAATCTACCTCACCTTATGTCTTTTTTCCTGTAGTTTTTTATGTACTTACGCCCAATTAAAATCTGTGAATGTAAAGATTATAGATGATAAACAGAGACTCCATTTCAATGACCCGTCAAGCAACAAAAGAAGTGTGCAGGTGCCAAAGCAATGTGATGTTGACACCGTTCAATACCCTCTTTATAAATCCAGTTCTCTTTTAGTAGTTACAGTGAGCAAGGGCAGAAGCCTGGGCCAGATGTATTCTTGTCCAAAACCCCTGGTGCTATCCGGCTTCACTTTTTATGCTTTTGTCGTCCCGTCTAATCCGCCAACCTATAGGTCAATGAATATGATTTGCAATGTTTACAAGGCGGGTGCGGACAGTTTGCCGAGAGGACTGCCGCTCAGAAGCGATACCATCTTTGTCGATACAACCTTCGGAAATGGAAAAATTTCCTTTATGATGAAACGCGCTGAGTTTGCACCTATCACACTGGACAGTAATTATGTCTTAACCGTTGAAACGGACAGTGGGACCTTGTCAGCGGGCATTGTGACGAATAATTATCAGAATGGCGATGGAAGGAGGGAAAACCTGAATTGCGGATCTATCAGCGGCTTATGGTACAAGGGCAGAAACCTGAATGTGGGTGGAATACCTTTTAATTGTGACATCTTATTGCATCCTTATGTCAAGTATAAGTTCGGTACTGATTTTACGATCAAGAGTAATTGTTATAATATCAATGACAGTGTCAAGTTCATTAATGGTGCCGCAGCGAATATGGCAGGCAGCAGGATGTACAATCTGTACATGACACTCCAGAATGGCATGTATTCATATTTTTCGCATCTCTGGGATGCGGGTAACAATATGGGCAATACCTATTCGATTGATCATAAGATCCAGTACAGCAGCAAACAAAATTACCAGATCCGGTTGATCTCAACCGTGTATCATTATAACGGCCCTAATTATGGGTGTGTGGATACAACCATCAAGACCCTGTATTTCAAACCGGATATCCCGACCTTTTCAGGATTAACCAATTTGTGTATCGGGGACTCTGCAAAATTCACCGCTGTATCTGCAGATACAGGTGTTATATTCGAATGGATGAAGAAACCCGTAGGTGTAGCTCCTTTCTTCACAGGCAATGTTTTTAAAAAATTCCCTTTGACCAGGGACGATACTTTTTACCTGAGGGCGAACAATAATGGCTGTCTAAGTGGCGTCAGGACTATCATCATGAGAGTTAATACATATCCTGCCAGCCTGGTTGTGAAGGATGATTCCATCTGTGCCGGTTCCAAGGCCAACCTGAAAGCTACCGCAAATATTGGCGCGATACAATGGTATACCACTTTGACAGGTGGGGTGCCTTTTTATATCGGTAATGTTTACCAGACTAAGGTATTAAACAGTGACACAATGTTTTATGCACAGGCGGTCAATATCGGATGCGCCTTAAATCCAAGGAAGGCTGTAAAGGCATTTGTAGGTTCGAACTTTGCACCCGGACCTCCGGCAGTTTCAAGTGATACCACCGTCTGCCTGGGCGTTTCCGTTATTACATTAAACGCTACTGCAGCAGCAGGCCTGACCATTCGATGGTTCGATGTCAGTTCAGGTGGCAGCAGTATCAATACAGGCAATACATTCAATTTCCTCCCAACGAAAAGAGAAGTGAAAGTCTATTATGTTGATGCCTATAACGGTGTTTGCGGAAGCACCAGGGTGCCCATCAGTGTCACCATAGAAGATTATCCGGTTATTTCAAAATTGACCAATGATACCTTGTGCAAGGGAGATTCTGCTTATCTCGGATTTACACTGCCTTTTGGGGATGCGAATTGGTTCGATGCCAGCACGGGTGGTAACAATGTATTTACAGGTACAAATTATGTGAGTGCACCGAGCGGAAATGTGAGTTATTATATTGAAACCAGCAGCAGTGTCTGTGTCAGTCCAACAAGGACAAAAATATCTGCCGTCGTGAATACATTCCCGGCCATAAGTAAATTATGGGGAGATACGATATGTGCAAAGAACAAGGCTACATTAAAATCAGTTCTGCTTGGCAATGGCAACCTGAACTGGTATGACAGTGATACATCCGGCACCATATTAGGTACCGGTAAAACCTTCCAGACCCCGGTTATCAATAGCGGTCTTAAATATTACGCCCAGCCATTCTATGCGGGTTGTATCGGTCCAAGACAGGTAGTTCAGCCAACAGTGAAACCCGTGCCTTTCAGTGGTTTCTCTTTTGAGGTAATGACCTGGCAGCAAGTGAGGGTTTACCCGATTAACCGTTCCGGTTCATCTGTCAAATGGTATTTCGGGGATGGAGGAATGAGTAATTCTGATACGGTTAAACACAGGTACCAGAATCCCGGGACTTACCAGATCAAGCTGGTATTGACCCATAACGCCAATGGATGTAAGGACTCAACCACAATATCCGTATTGATTGAGGTCAGCAGTATCAATGCACTTGCGAAGCTGTCCGATGCCAGGGTATATCCGAATCCTGCACTTACGGATTTGAATATCCACTCAGTTATGTTAGGAAATGAAAGCAGGCAAGTCAGTATTTACAGTTCTACCGGAGCTTTGGTCAGACAAGTAGGTGCGGAAGCAATTGACGGACTCTTAACCATACCGGTTTCAGGGATTTCTCCAGGATTTTATATTATACATATCAATGGATTTACCCCTCTTATGTTCGTCAAGGAATAAATAAATGCGGCGCTGGGTTTTATTTGCGTTGTTGGGCCTTTACATCACGGCCATTCAAGCGCAGGTGGAAATATTCAGGAACCAGGAGGATACCTCGACTTATATTGCACCGGGTGATACAATCACCAAGCCGCCACAGTTTGAAACAGGGGAGCGGGATTTTTTCAACTATATAGAAACACATTTTAATCTCAGGGTCAATTCCCAGGCCATGGACCTTCAGGGTGCAATTGTAAAGTTCTCGTTTTATGTTGAAAAGGATGGAAGTATTTCGGATTATAAACACCTGTATGCAAGCAATGCGATTATTGCTTCGGAAGTGGAGCGCATAGTCAGCAGGATGCCTAAATGGACCCCTGGTTACCAGACCGGCAAAAAGAAAAAAACATTAATGGTTTATGATCTCAGCGTAAGAGTTGTAAATGACCTGCCCATGGTACAGGTTACCAAGAACAGCGCCAGCCTTGAATATACTGACAAGACAAATGAACTCAAATGGTTCATTGTCGCAGGTGCGGTATTGGTACTTTTAACTTTGTGGATTATTAAATAGATTTAGTTATTTACAACTAAATCTGAAAGAACCCAAACGCCATTGTTGGTCTCCAGACCAACAATTTGAAGTTGCCGCAACCTTTATGTCGTGGATTACCTTTCCACCAACTCTTTCAGTCCTTTCAATACCACATCCCAACCTTTTTCAGATTTTTTGTAACGCTGAACAGAGCTTTCAGTATTGCCAAAATTTTCATCAGTAACAGTTAAGATCGTTTCATCATCTTCATCCGATATTCTCTCTGTCACTTTTGTATAATTGGAAGGTATATCTTCAAGGCCCGACTCCTTGCTATATGCCGTGTACATCAGGAGTTTTCCCGGTTCTATACGAATAATTTCGCCTTTCACCTCCACTGGCTTACCGTGATAAGTTCCTGTCCAGGTAATGGTACTTCCAACATGCAATTCGGAATGTATTTCGCAACCAAAAAAATATTTTTTTGTTAATTCAGGTTTTGTCAGGGCATTCCATACTTTTTGCGAATCAGCTTTCAAATGTATGGTTTTGTTAACAACCAGCCCCTGGTTTGCTTCTGGGATTTTCATGACCTTCAATTATTATATACAAATTTCGGCAAGCCGGACATGATAAATGTTACATAACTTTTGATATCTTTTAGATAATTCACATATTAGTTTAGCATGGTTAAGCGTTTGTGCCCATGTTACATGTAGAAACGAACATAGCTTGTTTACACCTGAATGTTCATGTCATCATACGAATGTAACGCTTATGTAACGCAAAGAAAAAGCCAATCAAACGACATGCGCCGCAGATTAACCGTTACGAATGAAAGCTTAATGGAGTTGATACTTTGGAGGGATCGTAATCCTTTACAGATTCACCATTCCTGATGATCTTAAGGTTGATGATCTTGTCGCCCTGCTGTATCGCGTCCACTACATCCTGTCCTTCCACCACATGCCCGAAAACAGAATGTTTTCCATCCAGCCACTGGGTGGGTATATGCGTGATGAAAAACTGGCTGCCGTTTGAACCTGGTCCTGCATTGGCCATGCTGAGTATTCCCGGCCTGTCGTGCTGCAATGACGGGTGGAATTCATCCTTGAATTTATAGCCGGGTCCGCCCCTGCCACTGCCATCAGGGTCCCCGCCCTGTATCATGAAATCAGGTATTACCCTGTGAAAGACGATCCCATCATAAAATGGGGTGCCTGCGGGTTGCGCGTTGTTCTTGACTTTGCCCTCTGCCAGTCCGGCAAAATTGGCGACGGTCACCGGTGTTTTCTGGTGTTCCAGGAATAATAATATACTTCCCTTGCTGGTCAGCATTTCAGCATATAATCCTTCGGGTAAATTTGAGTAATCCATTGTTGTTTGAAATTTAAAGAATACAAGGGCAAAAATAGATAAAACCCTGAGCTGAATAAAATTTAATTTTGTGAGACTCAATTTTTATTCCGCTTGGGCGGGATCATAAATTGTAAGTCGAACTTATCCCGAGGGTTTTGGCGAGGGATCTGTAAGGCTCTTCCCCATTGAATATTTTGTTCCAAGCTTAACATTTGATGTAATAAAATAATTTTTGCGTAACATTGCACCTTTGTTTTATCAGTTCAACACAATACACGGATGGTGACGAAAGAAATATTAATCAAGGCTTATACACTGATGTGCAAAGCCAGGGCAATGGCAGCCATCTACGATGATAACAGGCAGATATGCAAATATGTCCATTCAACAAGCAAAGGCCATGAGGCCATACAGCTCGCAGCAGGCTTCCTCCTGAAACCAATTGATTATGCAGCCCCGTATTACAGGGATGAAAGCATATTGCTGGGCATGGGCATGGAGCCTTATGAACTGATGTTACAATTGCTGGCCAAGGCTGATGACCCGTTTTCGGGTGGAAGGACCTACTATGCGCATCCTTCACTCAAACGCGATGATATGCCGACAATGCCGCACCAGAGCAGTGCCACCGGTATGCAGGCCATTCCTGCTACAGGTATGGCGCATGGCATCAAGTACAAGGAAAGCCAGAACCTGATCCAGTCACCTGAAAACCCCATCGTATTATGCAGTATCGGCGACGGCAGCATGACCGAAGGAGAGGTGAGCGAAGCCTTGCAGATGGCGGTCCTAAAGGAATTGCCGATATTGTACCTGGTGCAGGACAATGACTGGGGCATTTCTGCCAGTGGTGATGAAATGCGCGCCATGGATGCATACGAATTTGCTGCGGGTTTTAAAGGTCTTAAAAGAGCCAGGACTGACGGCAGTGATTTTGTACAGTGTTACGAGGATGTCAAGACAGCGATAGACTGGGTGAGGAAAAACAGGAAACCCATGCTTTTGCATGCCAAGG
>JANWHK010000016.1 GCA_025450395.1 Bacteroidia bacterium | reverse complement strand
CAAAGCTGTATCAGTATTTTCACAGCATAATCACGGGTGAT
The DNA here is from genome assembly GCA_025450395.1 of Bacteroidia bacterium. GTDB lineage: Bacteria > Bacteroidota > Bacteroidia > NS11-12g > UBA955 > JABMMZ01. Next base: position 18,921 of record JANWHK010000016.1, on the reverse strand, counting down.
GACGGAACCCAGTTCACATGCCTTGATGATTTCGGGCAGTGCCTTGTAAACAAGTTTAGGGTATTCAGCGGTGAGACTGGCGATGGCAGTCATGGCACCCCATTGCAGCCTGTTGTTCTTATGTTTCAACAACACAAGAAAAACAGGAGAATATTCCATAATCATGCCTGGTTTGCGTTCTCCAACTTCATACAAGACTTTGATAGCATCGTGTTGCAAATCCTTGCTTTTATGTTGCAGGAGTTCTATGAGTTCCTTTACCGCTGCCTTGTCATTTTCTTTTGCAATTTTTGCCGCAAGTTCCTGGTTAGGCACTTCATCTCTGCGTTTAAGGGTTGTTGCGAGATGGTCAATCACTTTCATATGACTGCAAAATAAAACATATTGAATGACATGTAGATCTTTTCGTGAATAAATATTCACAGCGATTGTATCACCTGGAGCGCTTTTTCCAACACCTCATCGCGCCCTTGCCGGATACCTTCAACAGTCGGTTTGACAAAGATGTCAGGAACTATGCCTAAACCCTGTATTTGACCTCCATCGGGGAGATACATGCCAATGCCACTCATCCGGGTCCCATAACCACCGGGCAAAGGTATAAATGAAACATTTTTTGCCTCTCCCGCAGTGTTGCTGCCAACCATTATGGCTCCCGGAACCGCCATCAGGGCCAGGGCCTGGGATTCAGCATATCCCTGGGTCATCTCATTGACAAGGATGATAAGCTGACCTTTAAATGGATGCATGTTTTTATTTCCTGTTATTGTGCCATTCCCTATTGCGAACAGACCGGGGTTTAATAAACTTCCCTGCGAAAACATTCCATACGATACGGGTTTGGACAAGAGACGGGTGGTCAAGGCGTACCCATTGCCCTCAATAGGTTTGCAACGCAAATCAATGATCAATCCTTTTGTCTTGAGTATTTCGGGAATGAGCTTTTCGAGATTGTCATTTCTCAGGCTCCCCATATAAAGGTAAGCAATGCCTGGCGCAACAAGCTTAAAGCATGTATCAGGCCTTGTGTACTTGTAATTCAGGTTGATGGTGCCATTATTGGGATACATTGTAATCCTGCAGCTATCTGTCAGACCAGCCCTTTTGTATTTAATATTCAAGACCGTTTCATTGCTGCGCAACATGTTTTCAGCTATGATTTTCATCCTGCTTGCCTTGCTTGAAGCTTTTGTATAAGGCATTCTTTGACTTATGATATCTTCAACGTTCCTGCCGTTGACCTGTTCAATGACATCACCTGCCATCAGGCTGGTTTTAGAGCCAAGTATGGAGTCGCTAAAGCCTGTAACAACCGGTTTGTCTTCTATGAAATCCAATAGGACAGCGGAGTAGTTCTCCCCGAAAAAATGGTTAATAGTCCTGTTCCAGTCAAAATTTGAGTGGGCATCATCCACCTTGCAGATGAGTTCCTGGGTGGTTAAGGAATAGGAGAGCCTGTTATCACAGCTGGCAAACTTTGGGATAAATTCCCTGAGCACCTGCTGCCAGTCCACATTGAAAAATTGCCTGTTCGGATTATAATATTGCATCGCGTTCCAATAACGGAAAAGGCACAGCATAGTGAAACCATCATCGGGAAAGGTGATGGTGTTGTATGTCTTTTCATGCTTGAAGTCCGGATGCCCTTCAGGTCTGAATAAATCGACATAATAGTGGTCCTCAATCCTTTTAGCATCTTTTACCTCTTTCAGTAATTTGCTCAGGGTGACGCCCAGGTAGGTTTCATTGATCCAGTCAAGGGCCGGATTCATCTTGACATGTTTTCCCTTTGGTCGTTTGTTCTTTCCTGTTTCAAGAACTCCAAGGCTTTTGACCCAATTTGCCAGAACTATGTTTCTTTCCTCAGGGTATTTGGCATCAATCACCTTTGGCAATATCCTGAACAACTCGTAATCCCAGTTATAATCACCCCTCGCGATTGCGGGATGATAATATTTCAAAAAGCCCCACACTTGTCCCAATATGGCAAGGTCTTCAATTTTTAAACCTGAAGGGGTCTCGATATCAATGTTTGAACCAAAATCGAACTTGCGGTCTTCATCGGCTTTGTATAGTTTAATCTCCTTGTATGGTGCTGCCGTCATATCCTGGCCATCAATCAGTAAGCTGAAATCATCTGTCCAGATGGTTCCTGTGCCTGTGAGTAAGGCGCCAAAGTGTATACGTGTTGCCCTTTCAGGCAAGGGAAGTGTGATGCTATACTCTGTCCAGTCCCTGCTCCCATGCAGTTTCTTTTTAGCCATATTGTTAAATTCCAGGAATCCGCTTTCCCCGTCAATGCGCATCCATATACCTGCAAACCCATTTTTTACATCCTGCATTTTAAGGAAGCCACGCAACTCTATCTTTTTGCCCTGGTAATTTGATCGAAAAGTAAATTCACAGGCACCGAATTGTTTATGAAGGGATTTCTCATGTTTATTAATACAAATAGAACTCTTGCCACTATGCCTTATCATAGTATCGGTATTCACCTCATATCCCGATCCGGAAACGGACCAGTCATCAGGCAGGGATGACTTCATGCTGTGTTGTTCCAGGTTGAGGTTAAAACCAGGGTCAATCTGTGCAAACCCGATGCTTGAGAATAAACATAACAGGCTGAAAAGGCTGTTTTTCATGACTTGAAAAAAGTAACAATGTTATTACGGAATACAAGTATAATAAATTTCAAGGAAATTTCCTAATGTAATTAGGCCTTAACTGACGAAAATCAAGGATTATTGTCGATTAATCACTTGAATTGCCTTCTCAAGTACTTCGTCGCGCCCTTGCCTGATACCTTCAATGGTAGGTTTTACCTCGATATCAGGTACTATGCCTACCTGTTGTGTTTCACCTCCGTCAGGGTAATATACACCAATACCGCTGATCCAGGAGTTGATGCCACCGGGCAATACAATGGCCGACACATTGCCATCGGCGCCTGCAGTGGTACTGCCAATGACTTTAGCCCCGGGGACAGCCCTGAAAGCCATGGCATGGTATTCTGAGGAACTAACGGAAATTTCATTTACCAATATGATAACCAGTCCCTTGTAATAGTCCTTGTTTTTGAAGCCTGCAGGGTAATAATCTGCGAGGGTAAACATACCGGGTTGAAGCATGCTGCCACTGGAAAACCTCACAAAAGGAGTAGACTCGGGCAAGAGGTAGTTGGTTAATGTAAATACCTTAAAATCAGACGGATAACAGCGCATATCAATGATCAGGCCTTTTGTTTTTAGGATATCCGGCATAAGTTTCTCAAGGTACTCATTACTGAAACTTCCCATGTACAAATAGGCGATATCAGGGGTAAGTAGCTTGAAACAGGTGTCGGGGCGCTGATATCTGTAATACGTATTGACAGTGCTTTCCGGGTAGGTCAGAAGTTTAGTTGTGTTAAGAAGTCCATCCCTTCTGTATTGTATATCCAAAAGCGTATCATTGCTGCGCAAAAGGTCTTCTGCTATATTCCGCATTTGCGTAGGCACATTGGAAGCCGGTGTGTATGCCAGCCTTGACATGGTAATCTCAAATACGGATTTGCCATTGACACTTTCTATCACATCACCTTTTTGCAAGCCCGTTTTCAGTCCCAGTTCAGTGTCATAAAAACCTGTCACTACCGCCTTGGTTTCAACAAAATCTACCATAAGTGCCGAATAATTGACGCCAAAAAAGCTGTTAAGTGCAGAATTGCCATACATCCCGGCATGGGTATCCTGCACTTTACCGATAAGTTCAAGGGTGGTGAGCGTATATTCCTGTGTATTGACATTCCTTGTGAATTTTGGAATGAACTCCCTGAGTACCTGTAGCCAGTTGTCATGGACAAGATGCCTGTTGGGATTGTAATACTGCATCATGTTCCAATAGCGGAACAGTGTTAGCAGGCGGAATCCATCATCAGGGAAGGCCATGTATTCATAACCTTTTTCATGCTTGAAATGCGGGTTGTTCACTGGTTTATGCAAACCGATATAATAATGTTCTTCTGTCCTTTTTGCCTCTTTTATTTCAGTCAGCATGGTGCTCAATGTATTGCCGAGACTGGCTTCGCTGATCCATGCAAGGTCAGGATACAATTTAATATCCCTGGTATTCGGTTGCTTGTTTTTTCCTTTTTTGACTGGCCCGAACTTCTTCACCCATTCGGATAAAACCTTATTCCTTTCTTCAGCGTTTTGGGCAGCATGTACTTTGGGCATTATCCTGAACAATTCATAATCCCAGTTATAGTCGCCAGTGGCGATGGCCGGATGATAATACTTCAGGAAACCCCATACTTGTCCAAGTATCGCCAGGTCCTCTATCTTATGAGGGGGCAGGTCACCTATACGAATGTGTGAACCGGAATCGAACTCATGGTCTTGTTCTGCCTTGTATATCTTTATTTCCTTGAGCCTGGCCTGGCTGATATCTATTCCGTCTATCAATATGCTAAAATCATCCACCCATACTGTGCCGGTTCCGGTGAGCAAGCCACCAATTGAAATATTTACAGCCTTTTCGGATAAAGGTAACTTGATGCTGTAAGCTTTCCAGTCGCTGCTGCCTTTGAGGTTCTTTTTTTTCATGTTGTCGAATGCGAGATTGTGCGTTTCATCATCGATACGCATCCAGATACCCGCATATCCATTTGTTACATCCTGCATTTTCATATAACCCCTCAACTCAATGTTTTTTCCCTGGTAAATGGCAGGAAAAGTCAGGTTACATGCTCCAAAGTCATTTTCAAGCGGCATGCCTGCCGGGATTATGCGAATAGCTATTTTCCCGTTATGGCGGGTTACTGAATCGGCATTCACATGATAACCCGAACCGAATATTGACCATCCATCAGGCAGCGAAGACTTGTCACTCTGTTGTTCAAAACCCAGATTAAAATTGATGGGTTGGTTCTCCTGTCCGAAACAGGTGAATACTGAAAAGCTCAGAAGGATCAATAGAATATTTTTCATGATTATTCAGATGAAACCGGAGGCCGGTTCATCCGTTTACAATGATAGTTTATTGATATTGAATTACAAAAAGTACATATGGTTTTTTGACAAACTAAACCCTAATCCCTAGCCCCTTAATACTCCCTTTCCCTTCAGGAACTTCTTTAAAAGCTTTGCATTCTTTTCTGAATAACCTACAAATGTCTTTACGATCTTGAAATTTTTGTCCAGTATCAGCACTGTGGGAAATGTATGGATGCCAAATGCCTCAAGTGAGTATAACTGCTTGTCAATTTCAGGTATGAGATAGGACCTTAACTGGATGAATTTATTAATATCTGAAACCTTGTCATAAGGATCATAACCAAACATTTTGGCCTTGGAAGTATCTATCGAAGTGAATAGTTTTTCAAGGTGTGGTCGCATCAGGTGACAAGGTTTACAACCCAGGTACCAGAAGTCAATAATGTAATAAAAATCCCTGAGTGTATCATTCCATATTTTAGTTCCATTCAGCAAAGAGATTTGATTTCTCATCGACAAATCAAGAGGTTTTATTTTAGGCTTTATGTAGACCTTTTTTGCCCTGTAAGGTCCATAGTTCAGTGAATCACCTACAGAAGCAAGGTCCATATCCTGGTATACTTTAAAGTTGACAGACCATCGTTCTGTGAGGTCCTCAACTTCACCTTGATGGTATTCTACCCTGAAAATCCTGTAGAAACTGTCCAGGAATAATGTTCTTTGTAATTTGGACTTTTTTAATTTTTGTATGATGCGTATGGTGTCAAGTGATTTAGATTGATGGGTCATGACGGTAACAAAACCCTTGTCATAAATGGCAGAATTAGCCGCAACAGGAAGAAATTTCATAAAAAATAATTCACCCGGCATGTCCCACAGAAACCAATTAAGGCTTTCAGTATAATTATCCCAGAGGATATAGTTCAGGCTATCCCTGTGCCTGTAATATGCCTTATAGTTTTCAATCTTGAAGTGCAGGTTGGAAAATGAGTCAACATAGGCGAAGCCCTTGTAATCCGAATCTGCCTGTCCAAGATAAACCAGTTTTTTAAATACCATTGAATCTGTCACATGACGGGTCTTCGTACAAAAATCAATTTTGATAACTTGCTTATGCGATTTATAATAAGCATCGTTTATGGTTTTGAGTTCATCCATGTCGATATTTTGTGACATCGCTGATACACAAACCATCAATAAACACAAACCGGACACTATGAACTTTTTAAACATTTAGAATCAAAGTTTACTTGAATTCAAAATGCGTGCCCTTATTTTCCCCACATCGTACATCGTATGTCGTACATCGTACATTCCTCCAATTGTAACTTGTAATTTGTAACTCGTAATTCGTCCTAGTACTTCGCTAGTTTCCGCACCATAAACGTATTCAGGCTGCTGGTCACCACAATCAGGTATAAACCTGTTTTTAAAGTAAGGACATCAAACTGTATTGTCATGCGGTTGAAATTATTGATGATACGGTGTTCCCATACTTTACCGAACATGTCGACTATTTTAACGTCTGCATTGGCATTCACATATTCGGGATGGGATAGATTAATGGTAAGTGTCGTGGAAGGTCCTACCGGATTTGGGTAAAAGTCCATGTCTATCCCGCTGCATGCACCTTGTCTGAGAATAGTTTTAACTCCATGGTTGAACTCGGCATTGCATAAGTTGCGGTAAGTAACATGGTCGCATCCGCAGACAGGATCATAAAACTGGATATTGCACTGGTACATCGGGTTAATCCTGTTTGAATCTATGCATGTCACAAATTGCGCTTTCGTGACAAGAGAACTAAAAAGCAATATCGATATGAAAAGGGACTTAAAGTGCAAATTTATATTTTCGAGAATCCTAAATAAGGATGCAGGCATTCAGGTAAATTGATGCCGTCTGTTGTCTGGTAATTTTCCAATAATGATGCCACTATTCTTGGTAACGCCAAAGCGCTGCCGTTTAGTGTGTGCACGAACTCATTTTTACCATCTTTTGACTTATACCTGCATTTAAGCCTGTTGGCCTGGAAGGTCTCAAAATTGGATACGGAACTCACCTCAAGCCATTTTTGCTGGGCCCCGCTCCATGCTTCAAAATCATAAGTCAGCGCACTTGCAAAACCCATGTCGCCACCGCAAAGCCTCAATATCCTGAATTTTAACCCGAGTTTGCGCATCAGTCCCTTGACATGGTCCACCATATTCTCAAGTATCTCATAACTATTGTCTGGATGCGCTATCTGCACGATTTCGACCTTGTCAAACTGGTGTAACCTGTTCAGGCCCCTGACATGTGAACCATAACTGCCTGCCTCCCTCCTGAAACATGGGGTATACCCGACATTTTTGAGCGGTAATTCATCTTCCTTCAATATCACGTCGCGGTACATATTGGTGATGGGCACCTCAGCTGTAGGGATACAATACAGGTTGTCGATAGGGGAGTGGTACATCTGGCCTTCCTTGTCGGGCAATTGTCCTGTCCCAAAACCACTGGCCTCATTTACGAGTATCGGTGGTTGTATCTCGTAATAACCTGCGCTCAGGGCTTCGTCGAGGAAAAAATTGATAAGGGCACGCTGCAACCTGGCGCCTTTACCGGTATAAACCGGAAAACCTGCACCTGTTATCTTATTGCCCAATTCGAAATCCACGAGTTGGTATTGGCTTGTCAATTCCCAATGGGGTTTTGCATTTTCAGGTAATACAGGGTTATCACCCCATTCAAAGACAACCTCATTCTCTTCAGGCGTTTTACCGGTTTTTACCTTGGCACTCGGGGCATTGGGTATTTCATAAAGTTTCTGGGTCAGCTGGTTTTCCAGTTCGGAAAGTTCTGTTTCCAATTGTCTGGACTCTTCCTTTAATTGAATGGATTCCTCCTTTTTCAGGTCGGCCTGGGCCCTGTTTCCGGCCTTGAACAATTCCCCGACATCCTTTGCAATCGTATTGGCTTTTGCAAGGTTCTGTTCCAGTTGTGTCTGTTTGGCACGTTTAAGTTCATCAAGTGCGATGACCTGCATGATATCTGCTGTCCGGTCGATGCCGCGCTTGGCTAGACGGTCGATAATTTCCTGTGTATTGTTGCGTATGGCGTTAAGGGTGAGCATAAATGTTATACATCTGCAAAATAAGTGCGTATTTGCTAAAATTGATAATAAATTTTTATTAATTTAATATTTAATTTCAGGGTTAATTGTATATTTGACATTGATTTTGAAATTATTCCTGTTTTTTATATCAGTTTCCATGAGTTTTTTCTTGGTATCCTGCAGGGACAAGGACAATTATATGAATGTGCCTGAAGAGGTACAGGGTTACAAACCTGTTTATTTTGATACTTCACAGAACATTTTTTCGCTGGTGTATTCCACCGCACCAATGCCCGTGCAGGTTGCCGGCAAGATTTACATTTTCAAGAATTTCCTGTTTGTCGGTGAACCCGGAAAAGGAGTACACGTGTTTGACAACATCGATCCCGCCAATCCTGTACCTGTAGCTTTTATCAATATACCTTACAATTTTGATATCGCTGTGAAAGATTCCATTATGTATGCGGATACCTATATGGGCCTTGTGGTCATCAATATTTCCGCCATCCCGGATATCCAGGTGTTGCAGTTTATCAAGTCCCTTTCCAACAGCAGCACCGGCACCCCGCCCTTGCCCGGTGAAAACACCATTTTTAATGGTACCAGGCGCATCAGCTCGGGAAAAATCTATTTTGAGTGCGTGGATTTCAGCAAGGGAGTCGTCGTGGGATGGGAAAGTGCTACCTTAAGAAAACCTAAATGTTATCAATCAACCAATTAAAATCAACCAATTAAAATCATGAATAAAATACTGATCTTTTTCGTTTTGTTCCTTTTCACCATTGTTGCCTGCGATAAGGACTCTTCAAGCCCTGCTTCTGAAAGCGGTATGAACAACAATACCGGTTCAGCCGGTTCCATGTCCAAGTTCACTTTTAATGGCAATTACCTTTATGTGGTGCAAGGACAGTTCCTGCAGGTATACAATGTAGTGAATGCTGCATCACCTGTGCTTAAGAACACGATTGACCTGAAGAACAATGCTGTTGAAACCATTTTTTCAAACGGCACCAATTTATTTTTCGGAACCCAGAACGGCATGCTGATCTATGGTTTGAGCAATCCTCAATCACCTGATTACCTCAGTACCTATACACACCTTGTGAGTTGTGACCCGGTAGTGGTGAGCGGTAACCTGGCTTATGTCACCCTGAGTACAGGCACAAGGTGCAACAGGGGAAACAACCAGCTTGAAGTGATAGATATTTCAGATGTAAGGAATCCAGTCTTATTGAGGACCTATACTTCTTTCGATAATCCGAAAGGCATGGCCATCAGTGGAAATTATCTTTACCTCTGTGATGCCATGGAAGGTTTTAAGGTTCTCGACATAACAGATCCGATGGATATCCAGGAAAAAAGCACGCTTCCATCCGTAATCGCTTTTGATGTGATTGCAAAGAACAATATTCTTACCATTACAGGCAAGGACGGTGTCTACCAATACGACTGCACCGATCCCCTTAACCTGAAATTCATATCAAAGATCAATGTCCAATAATGAGGTTTTTCCTATTCGTATCTGCTTTCATATTATTGTTTAATATTCACGCCGAGAAGCCTGACAGTTCCAAGGCTCGGGAGGTAAAATACAAGCTTAAGCTCAATTTTATTGACCAGTCCTATGCCACTCTTCCCACCATCAAGATCAGCAACGAGCTGTTTTTGAAAAAAGGCGAATTAGCATCTTCCATCAACCTGGACCTTGGATACAATTATTATTCCGTGGATGAAAGGGTAAGGGCAAGGGGTTATTACTTCGGTGCGAATTACAACCAGTATCTCGGCAAGGATTTTAATACAGGGCACGGGGTTTCATTAGGGGCATATTACCTGAGGTCAACTATTAACGATTACCTGAAGGTGGACCATTCCCTTTCAGGTTTGGGAGATTATCATGAATATGAAAAAATGAAATACCACAAGGAACGCTTTGGTGTTTCAATTGAATATTTTGCGCAATTCGATTTGCCGGGGGATTTTTTCATTGAGCTCAGGGGTGGGCCCGGATTCCTTTATATGCATAGCATTACGCCTGATAGGGTGACCCAGCAAACATTTGTCAATGGACCTTTTTACGGAAAGGAAGTGCTGACCCCAAACTTTATTTTCAATGTGAAAGTAGGGTATTTGTTTTTCTGATAAAATATTATAGTACTGGTACTATTTCGCCGGCGGCTGCTGAGGTTTTTTCTTCTTTTTCTTCTTCTTGGAAGGTGATTTCTTATTGTCCATCCTGTGGATGTCTTCGCTGGCAAGGTCAGATGAAGCGATTGGCAAGTCGTAATTATCAGAACCTGATGTCTTGGTTTCTATGATCTCACCTATCAGTTCAGGTGATTTCTGGCCCTTCGCATTCAGGTCCAGGTATTCGTTCACTTTATCAAGCGGCATGCAAATCCAGCTGTGTCTTTCTTCATAGGCAAACCAGGCAAGGCGTTTCAGGATATCTGTCTTGATCATGATGGCTGGGCCAACGACCGTATCAATTCTCACCGTCTTCGCTTTAGGGAATTCATCAAGAGCTTCCATATAGGTGTCCAGCTCATAATTCAGGCAACATTTTAACTTGCCACACTGCCCTGATAGTTTCAGCATATTGATGGACAGGTTCTGGTATCTTGCCGCAGAGGTATTCACGAGTTTGAAATCCGTCAACCAGGTACTACAGCACAATTCCCTTCCGCAACTACCGATACCACCAAGTCTTGAAGCTTCTTCGCGATAACCGATCTGGCGCATCTCTATCCTCAACTTGAATTCCTCGGCAAACCTTTTGATCAGCTCCCTGAAATCCACCCTGCTTTCAGCGGTGTAGAAGAATATCACCTTTTTATTATCGCCCTGGATCTCAATATCACTCAGCTTCATCTCAAGCTTCATGCTCAAGGCTATGGTCCTGGCTCTTTCCAGTACTTTCGCTTCCCTGAATTTAGCCTCCTGGTATTTTTCAATATCCCTTTCAGAAGCTTTTCTTTGAATATTCTTAATCTGCTCGGAGTTTTCACTCAGGCCTCTTTTTTTCAACTGCAACCTCACCAGTTCACCGCTGATGGAAACGTGTCCGACATCGTAGCCCATGTCAGAATCAAGCACGACGGCATCTCCCGTATAGAGCTCCAGTCCGTTGCGGTTCCTGAAAAATTCCTTGCGGCTTCCCTTGAACCTGATCTCGATAATATCAAAAGGTTGATAATTATCAGGCATCGCAGTATCGCTCAGCCAGTTGTATACATTTAATTTATTGCAGCCACCGGTGCTGCATGAGCCATTGCTTTTACAGCCTGCTGGCGCACATCCCCCGGTAGTTCCACAGCTTCCGCATCCCATATTGTTCCTCTATTTAAAGTTAAGTTATAATTGTTCATGCAGTCTTAAGCTGCCCTTTGGGCCTCAGACTGTATTTAAGTTTCAAAGATAGGTTAATTAAAATTAATTTTGTACTACCGTTGCGGTCTATTTCAAAAATAGCCTGGTTAAGCGCCTGGTAGATCTCCTGGGTATTGTCAAGGTGAATGAGTTTAGACAGCTTGGTTACAAATTCTATTTCATTCGCCGTGAGTTTGTTTTCAAGTGACTGATGCTGTATCAGCAAGGCGGAACGCACCATTTGTATCCCGTAAAGCAGGAACATTTTCAGGCCTTCCTTTCCTTTATCGGCATACTGGTCAATCTCGCTGATAATCTTGCCGATGTTGCCGCTATAACAGTCCAGCAGCCATAGCCTGAAACCCTCAAATTGTGTATTTTCCATTTCCCCTGCCAGCCTGATAGCCTTGCTGAGGTCGCCTTCGGCCATCAGCGCCACATTCCTGGAAATATCGGCATTGGCCAGTTGGTGTATGCTTAAATAGTCGTCTATCTCCTCGTAGGTATATACGGGAATTTTGATGAACTGTGTCCTGGATATGATGGTCGTAAGTATCTGGTCCTGGTTTTCAGTCACCAGCAGGAACAAGGTGTTCTGTGAGGGTTCCTCCAGCAGTTTAAGCAGCACATTGCCTTCCTTTCCAAGATATTCAGGCAGCCACATGACAAGCACCTTGAAATCACTTTCATAAGGCCGGAGGGATAGTTTTTTAATGATGTTCCTGCATTCCCTGATATTGATATTCGGTCTTTTGTTTTCACCGTCTATACTTTTTAACCAGTCATTAAGGGTCAGCATGGGATTGGCCAGGAATGCCGTCCTGAAATCCTGGATAAAATCGTCACATGTTTCCGTAGAGCCAAAAATAGGGAAGGACAGGTGCAGGTCGGGATGCACAAGGTGTTCGTACTTCACACAGGAGGAACACTTGCCGCAACTGTCATTTTCCTGCTGGTCCAGGCAACTTGTATATTGTGCGTAGGCCAAAGCCATGGGCAGGGCAGCGTTGCCTTCCCTGGAGATGATCATTTGTGCATGCGGTATCCGGCCTTGCCTGATAACGGAGACCAGGTTGTTCTTAAGCTCCGTATGCCCGTGTATGTCTGAAAATTTCAAGTGTTGCAAAAATATAAAAAAGCGCATTCAAATCCATTGTAAGTTGTTAACTTTTTAAATGCTTAGAAAACAAAGCCTTACTTGGCTTAATGGAAATTTAATATAGAGTTCTAATTCAAATATTTGGAAATGAAATAAAAGAACTTCATTATTGCCTTAACTAAATTAAATACAAATATGATATTATCAATTATTTTACAAGACATGAGTTCTTCCGATATAATCGGAACCATTGGAGTTGCAGGTGTGTTGCTTTACCTGGCCGTTGTGGTTTTCTTGATCGCCTCAATGTGGAAAGTATTCAGCAAAGCAGGACAACCCGGATGGGCCGCCATCATTCCCATTTACAATGCGATTGTCTTCTTCAGGGTCATCGGTCGCCCGGCTTGGTGGTTGCTTGTGTATATAGGCGTTACCGTCATCTATGTTTATGGCATTAGGATGGCTGTAACCGGCAATTCTGCCGGAGGACTTTTGTCGCTTGTGGGAGCCATAGCCCTGTTAGTCCTGTGTATTATTGATTACCACCGTTTAAGCAAGAGTTTTGGAAAAGGTGCAGGTTTCACTGTTGGCCTGATCCTCCTTAGTTTTATATTTTTACCTATACTGGCATTTAGTAATGCGAGGTATATGGGACCGAACGGTGAAGGTGGAAGTGTGAATGATACAGACCCCAATCTTTTACATTCCTGATAAAATAAAACGCATAAAAAAAACCGGCCTGAATAAAGCCGGTTTTTTTATGTCAATAAATTTACTTCTTTATCTCTACCAGTTGCAGAGTGAATATTAATGTCTGGTAAGGTTCCATCTGCATTTCACCTGTGTATGGATTCCTGTTACCTTCCTTGCCATAAGCCAGGTTCCATGGAATAATCACCTCAGCTTCAGAACCTACATCCATCATTGATAAGGCTTCTAAAAAGCCCTTGATAGCACCTGTGTTCATGGAAGTCTTGAATGGTTCCTTGCCGATGTTGGAATCAAATATCTTGCCGTCAATAAACTTACCGGTGTAAGACACCAAAACTGTATCAGTAATCAATGGCTTAATCCCGTTTCCAGGTTTAGTTTGTTTAAACAACAGGCCGGAAGCTGTTGCGGTATAACCACCTTTGTTTTTGGCTATATATTCTTCTCCTTTTTTCTTGTTTTCACCGAATTTTGCTTCAAGTGAATAGGTGTTCAATACTTCACCGATCTTCTCCTTGTCAAGCATCAGGCCGCTGTCGCCATTCTTTACGGCTTCTTCGTATGCAGCCTTGAAAATGGTCCAGTCGATCTCTTTAATGTTGGTGCTGTGAAGCATTCCGCCTACATAAGCTCCATATGCATATGCAAAAGAATCTTTTAATGTTTTCAGGGGCATTTTTGCTCCTGCTTTTTTGTCTTTACATGAGGCCAATACAATGACTGCACATGCTATGATTAATATTTTTTTCATTTTTAAAATAAGATGCAAAAGTAATACTTATTTTATATTTTCAAGGAAAATATTTAGTAGGCGCATTTTCAATGCAAAGCCCTTCTCAATTATGAATTATGAATGATGAATTATGAATTGAATCTCACATCGTCCATCGTCCATCCAATCGTATGTCGTATGTCGTATATCGTAAATTGATTTATTCCTTCCTGATCTTCTCTATAAATTTGAGAATTTCCTCCCTACCCAGCTTGTCAGGTGAAGAGGTGATGAAGATATCAGGTAATTCAACCCAGGTTTCCAGCAGTTTGGCCTTGTAATTCTCGACATTTTCTAGTACTTCTGCAGGTTTTAGCTTATCGGTCTTGGTAAAAGCGATGCAAAAAGGGATGCCCGACTCTCCCAGCCATGCCATGAATTCGAGGTCTATTTTCTGTGCCACAAGCCTGCTGTCTATCAATACGAATACACAAAACAATTTCTCCCGCTCAAGCAGGTAATCCTGTATCAGTTCACCAAATACAGCCCTGGATGCCTTTGACACCTTTGCATAACCATATCCGGGAAGGTCCACCAGGTACCATTTGCCATCGACCAGGAACCTTGCCATGTGTTGTGTCTTGCCGGGTGTGGATGAGGTTTTTGCAAGGTCCTTATGGTTGCACAACATGTTGATCAGGGAACTTTTGCCCACGTTGCTGCGACCGATAAAGGCAAATTCCGGTAAATCACATTTCGGCAATACCTGGTTGGAAGGATATGAACCTTTAAATTCTGCTCTCATTTTTCTGATGGTAAATTTGGATAACTGCTTATCTTTGCAGCCAATTTTCCGGCAAATTTAAGTTTAATTTATCCATTGACAACAATAAAACCCATACAATCATCAGCGAAAGGCAAGAAACAGCAGGTGGAGGAGATGTTTGACAGTATATCCGGGCGTTATGATTTCCTGAATCATTTCTTGTCATTGGGTATTGACAGGGGCTGGAGAAAAAAGGCCGTCAGGGAATTAACAGGCATACACCCTAAAAACATACTTGATGTCGCTACTGGCACAGGCGATCTGGCCATTGAAGCACTTAGCCTGAACCCCGACAAGATCATAGGCGTTGACCTGAGTGAGGGTATGCTGGAGGTCGGCAGGAAAAAAATAAGCCAGGCAGGGCTAACAGACCGGATTGAGTTGCGAAAGGGAGACAGCGAACAACTGGATTTCAGGGATAATGCCTTCGATGCCTGTACGGTCGGTTTTGGAGTCAGGAATTTTGAGAACCTCGACAAGGGACTGAAGGAAATATACAGGGTCTTGAGGCCGGGTGCCAAATTGGTGGTGCTTGAATTCAGCAAACCAAGGGTTTTCCCTGTCAGGCAGGTGTACAATTTATATTTTAATACAATATTACCGTTCTGGGGGCGTTATATCTCCAAAAATCAATCAGCGTATACCTATCTGCCCGAATCTGTAAAGCATTTTCCTGACGGTGACACGTTTATCAAACACTTGAAAGATATAGGATTCAAAAACACTACCAGTAAGATTTTAACTTTCGGAATATGCAGTATTTACACTGGTGTAAAATAACAGGCTTTTTATGTTTAATGGCTGTGTGCCAATATGCGTTCGGGCAGGAGCACAGGCCTAATTATGACCTTGAAAAATTCCACTTCGGGATTTCGCTGGTGCCGAATTTTGCGAAGGCAAAAGTGATACTTGCACCTGATTTTTACCAGCGTGATTCCGTAAGGAGTATTACTACGCAAGGGTTTGCCGGCCTCTGTTTCGGTGGCATCATCGATTACAGGATAGCAAAATTTTCAACGGTCAGGTACCTGGCGCAAATCGAATTTTCACAAAGGAACTTTACCTTCAGGTTCGATGACAGGGAAGAGACCGCAAAGACCGAGTCTGTATCACTGAACCAGTGCCTGCTGCTCAAGCACCATTCAACAAGACATAAGAATCACCGGTTTTATTTGATAGGCGGTCTGCGATACTCTCATGATTTCCAGAGCAACGAATCTACCATCAGGAGCCCCAACAGGCCTATGGTGGCATTCAAGGCCAATTCGTTTTATTATGAATTCGGTTTTGGGTATGACCATTTTGGTATCTGGTCGCTTATTTCCACAGAGTTCAAGATGAGCAACAGCCTGGGCAATTTGCTGAGTTCAGACCCGTATATCTATGCAAGCTCCATCAGCAGGATACAAGCCAGGCTTTTTCAAATTTCGTTCCATTTCCATAATTGATATTCAAGCTTCAACATACCGACAGCTTCAGCAAGGCAAGGGCTGGTGAAATCGTTACAGATCATGGACTTATACAAACACCGATATTCATGCCGGTGGGTACCATTGGAAGTGTGAAGGCCATCAACCAGCAACAACTGACTGAGCAAGTCAAGGCCCAGATCATTCTCGGCAATACCTACCATCTCTACCTGAGACCGGGAACTGACATCATTCAGCAGGCCGGCGGGCTGCATAAATTTATGGGCTGGGATAAACCCATTCTGACCGATAGCGGCGGATACCAGGTATATTCACTGGCTGAACGCCGGAAACTGACCGAGGAAGGTGCGAAGTTCCAGTCACATATAGACGGTAGCAGGCATTTGTTCACTCCGGAGAATGTGATGGATATTCAAAGGGTCATCGGTGCAGACATTATCATGGCATTCGATGAATGCCCTCCATACCCTTCCACATATGCATATGCAGAGAACAGCATGAACCTCACCCACAGGTGGCTGGACAGGTGTATCGCCAGGTTCGATGCAACGGAAGGGTTGTATGGTTATAACCAGGCCCTGTTCCCGATATTACAAGGCAGTACTTTTAAGGACCTGCGCGTAAAAAGTGCTGAATTCGTAGCTTCAAAATCATGTTTTGGCAATGCCATCGGTGGATTGAGCGTGGGCGAACCGCATGATATCATGTATGAACTCACCGAAGTGGTATGTGACATTCTGCCAAAAGAAAAGCCGAGATACCTGATGGGTGTCGGAACACCGGATAATATACTGGAATGCATTGCACTCGGAGTCGACATGTTCGACTGCGTGATGCCGACCCGCAATGGCAGGAATGGCATGTTGTTCACCGCTGAAGGCATTATCAATATCACCAATAAAAAATGGGACAGGGATTTCTCGCCCGTAGATTCAGAGCATCTTCCACAGTATTCCAAAGCCTATTTAAGGCACCTTTTTATGGCGGGAGAGATGCTGGGTCCGCAACTGGCCAGCCTGCACAACCTGGGCTTCTACCTCTGGCTTGTGACACAGGCCCGCGAGAAAATCACTGACAATACGTTTACCACCTGGAAAAATAGTATGGTACAGAAATTGAAACATAGATTGTAATCAAAAATGATCAAGAAATTCGACTGGTATATTATTCGCAAATTCATTACAACATTTGTGGTAACGCTGAGTCTGTTCATTATCATCATCATTGTTTTTGACATTTCCGAAAAACTGGATGATTTCCTGAAGAAGGAAGCGCCTGTTTCTGAGATTTTCTTCAAATACTACCTGAATTATGTGCCTTTTTTCCTCAATCTTTTCAGCCCGGTATTTATTTTTATAGCAGTCATCTTTTTTACTTCCAAGCTGGCATCACGCAGTGAGATTGTGGCAACTTTGTCTGCAGGTGTCAGTTATAACAGGTTTCTCAGGCCCTATATCATCACTGCCTTTTTACTTGCGGTGCTTTCCTTTTTCCTGAACGCCTTTATCATTCCGCGCTCGGATAAGATCAGGCTGGGTTTCGAGAATAAGTACATACGCAACAGCAACGATTATTTTATCAACAATGTACATACCCAACTCAAGCCTGACGTGTATTTTTACATGGAGTATTTTGCTCATGGTGACAGTATGGGAGGTGGTGTGTCACTGGAACAATATGAAAACAAGAAGTTAAAAAGCAAGTTGTTTGCCAAGCGGATATCCTGGAACAAGAAGACAATGAAATGGCGTCTCGAAGATTACGTGGTACGCGATTTCCTGGATTCAGGAAAAAACATAGTTACCAGGGGCAAGTTCCTGGATAGCATGATACCTTTTTCACCCACTGATTTTTTCAGGCATAATGATGATGTGCAATCTTTCGACATCTTTGAATTAAGTGAATTCATTGAGAAGGAAAAAATGAAGGGCACTGAAAACCTTGATTTTTATATCACCGAAAAATACAGGCGTTATGCTTCACCGTTCTCTACATTTATCCTGACAGTGATTGGCGTATGCGTATCAAGCAAAAAGAGCAGGGGTGGGGTAGGATTGAATTTAGGCATCGGTATTTTCCTTAGTTTTATTTATTTATTTGTCATACAATTCTTCAACACATACGGGGCCACCGGGTTAATGCCTCCAATGCTGGCTGTATGGATACCCAATTTTATCTTTGCAACGGTGGCGTATTATTTGTACCGGAAGGTGCAGAAATAATTGACAGTTGATAATTGACAATTGACAATGATAGAGGAGAATTGATAATGTTTATTTCAACGATTACCTTTGCTTGTTTTAATGATTGATGTTAATAGTTTCAATATTTCTTTTAGATCATCTATGATGGAGTTAATTGTATTTTCATCAAGGTAGTTCGATTTAAACAATAGTTCTAGCCAATACTCTGTTTCATTCGCTTCTTTTAAGGCAATTGAAAGTTTGTGTATAAAGTCTGCTTTACTTTCAGCCTGTTCACCTTCCCTAACCAAAGCCCCAATGGCGGTACCGCTTCGTAAAAGCTGTTTGCTTATTACATACTCTTTTTTATCGGATACGAGAAATTTATAGATTTGAATGATTTTTAAAGCAAAATCAAAACTTTTGTTTTTTATAAAGTTCTCTTTCATATAATTTTTATTTTCGTTGTCAATTGTCCACTGTCAATTGTCAATTCAGATGCCCTCAATCCCGTCCATAAT
>JANWHK010000015.1 GCA_025450395.1 Bacteroidia bacterium | reverse complement strand
CTTCGGCGGTGTAAGGGATGTTTTTGCCCAGGGTGCCTTTCACGCGTTTAAAAAATGATTCACGTTTTTCAAGGGACGCAAAAGTTGTAGTATCCACCATGGCCAAACTTGGGTCTATTTTAGGTTCGGTCCTGTCCATGAGTGAAACCGTATCATATTGAATTGGCAATACTTTCAGGTCGAACTTGTATTTTTTTATATAGGAAATCAGGTTCCTGGTTTGACGGTGGTCAGTAGCAAGGGCTATATTTTTAAAGCCCTTTTCTTTTGCGAGATAATAAGAATAGTATACATTTTCCGTGCTGTGCTCGGCTTTTTCTTCGGTAAATATGTTGGCCTTGGGTATACCTAAAGCCTCGGCATACATGGCCATGATCTTACTTTCGATATAAGGCGTATGGACTGCCGATCCGGAGAAAATTATATTTTTTGTGTAGCCTTTTTCAAATAAGAATTTTGACCATAGAACTCTTATTTTCATGATATCATCCCAGTTTTTCCCATTGTAAGTTATACCCGGTACGATAATGGCATCAAAGGGCTGCTCGGCAATATAAGTATTGTAAATTTTAGCGGGCGATCTACGTACGTTACAAGAATTGAAAATAAGGACTACAATCAGTGTCGAAAAAACATACTTCATATTTACAAAGGTAATAGTAAGTTTTAAATTACTTATAGGAGCCAAAAGCGGACAAATCGTAACTCGAAATTCGTAACTCGTAATTGGTCTCAATACATCGTACATCGTATGTCGTACATCGTACATTCCTCCCCACTGATTACCGATTACCGATTACCGATTACTTGGCTCTCTCCTCCCACACCTGCACCAAATGCACCAGCGTCTCGACCGCTTTTTCCATATCCTGCACGCTTACAAATTCCTTGCGCGAGTGAATGGCCATCTCACCTGTAAAGATATTCGGGCAGGGAAGTCCCATGAATGAAAGACGTGAACCATCTGTTCCACCCCTTATGCTTTCAACAACAGGATTTAAACCGGCTCTTTTATAGGCTTCTTCAGCATTGGCCATGACGAATGGATTTTGGTCAAGCATTTCACGCATGTTGCGGTATTGTTCCTTCACTTCAATTTGGTAGGCTGCTCCGGGGAATTTGGCCACCGCAGCTTTTGCCAGCGTCGCCAGTCTCTCCTCATGAAGTGCAAGCTGGGCAGTCTCAAAATCGCGCACTATGAATTGTATGGTGGCTTTCTCAACACCTCCATCCATGTGAACGGGATGAACAAAACCCTGCCTCTCATTTGTTTGTTCAGGACACCAGTTGTCTTTGGGAAGTGAATCCATAAAATATGAAGCGACTTTGATGGCACTCACCATCTTGTCTTTGGCGTAACCCGGGTGGGCGCTGATGCCTTCAAAAATGACAGTGGCCCCATCTGCTGAAAAGGATTCGCCTTCAAGCACGCCTCTTGGTCCGCCATCGAGCGTGTAACCAAAATCAGCACCTAGTTTTTGCATATTGATGGCGTTAACGCCACGACCTATTTCTTCATCCGGTGTAAACAGTATCCTGATTTTTCCATGGGGTATTTCGGGATGTTGCAGTATGTAATGTGCAAAATCCATGATGATTGCAACACCTGCCTTATCATCGGCTCCAAGCAGGGTTTTGCCCGATCCGGTAATGATATCGTCACCGATCCTTTGTGCAAGGTAAGGTTGGTCAGCAGGTGAAAGTACCAGGGCTGTATCGTCGGCAAATGTGATATTACCACCCTGGTAGTTTTTATGAAGTACCGGTTTTACATCTTTGCCTGTCACGTCAGGTGCAGTATCCACGTGTGAACAGAAACACAGGACTGGAACCTGTTTTTGGGAAGTAGCCGGGATCGTGGCGTATACATATCCGCTTTGATCCAGCTCTGCATCACTAATGCCCATGCTGATAAGTTCTTCAACCAGCAAACGGCCCAGGTCTTTTTGTTTTTCTGAAGAAGGCTGGGTTTCGGAATTGGGGTCAGATTCAGTATCTATCTGCACATACCTGGTAAATCTTTCCTCGGCGGTATGTAAATAATTAGTGATGGACATTTTATTTGTAAGCGACAGATTTTGCAGCTTCAACTATTTTGGCCACTGAAGGCAGGAATGCTTCTACAAGGGTAGGTGCGTAAGGCAAAGGGGTATCCTTGGTTGTTATGCGCCTTATAGGGGCATCCAGGTAGTCAAACCCATGCCTTTGTACCTGGTAGGTGATCTCGCCGCTGATGGAAGCCAGTGGCCATGCTTCTTCAACGATTACCAGCCTGTTGGTTTTTTTGATGGAGTTGATAATGGTTTCGTGGTCGAGTGGGCGTACGGTCCTTAGATCGATTATTTCCGCGCTGATGCCTGCTTCGGTAAGTGCGGCTTCAGCCTCATATACCCTCAGCATCATCTTGCCGAAAGATACGATGGTTACATCTGTACCTTCCTTTACAATATGAGCCTTGCCAAGCTGTATCGTATACGGGTCTTCAGGAACTTCACCCTTATAACCGTACATCTGTTCGCTTTCCATGAAGATGATCGGGTTGCCGTCCTTGATGGAGGCTTTTAGAAGCCCTTTGGCATCATATGGATTTGAAGGCACCACGACTTTCAGTCCGGGGGTATTGGCATACCAGTTTTCGAAGTTCTGTGAATGTTGCGCTCCCAGTTGTCCTGCGCTGCCTGTAGGGCCCCTGAACACCATATGGCATTTGTATTGTCCGCCGGTCATGCTGTTCATCTTGGCGGCACTGTTGATGATCTGGTCGATGGCCACCAGTGAAAAGTTAAAGGTCATGAATTCCACGATAGGTATCAGCCCGTTCATGGCGGCACCTACTGCTATACCGGCAAAACCGAGTTCGGCTATTGGTGTATCTATTACCCTTTTAGGGCCAAATTCGGCCAGCATGCCTTGACTAACCTTGTATGCGCCGTTATAGTCAGCAACTTCTTCCCCTATCAGGAAAATGCGGTCATTTTCGCGCATTTCCTCATTCATGGCTTCTCTAAGGGCTTCCCGGAATTGAATTTCTCTCATGTGTTATATTAAGAAGCGCAAAAATAAACTTTTGTATCTAAAGTTGCAAGTCGAACAAAAAGGGACAAAAGGTGCGAATAATGCAATAAAATTCAAAAGTTGTGTAAGATTTTTAGACAGGTATTCCGAGTATCTTTGTATCTCATATTCAGAACAATGGAACAACAAGAAACAATCAAGGTAATAGGTGATGCAAGTGCCCACAGCGATATGGGCACCCAAAAACACAGGGATTTTAACAGGATATTCCAGGGTTTGGGCGGATTCAGCCTTATAGCCGCGGGAATACTTGCCGGCGTTGCACTGAGTTTCAGACCTGATGCCAGCGTGCCGGGAAACCTTTTGCTGGCTTCATGGTACCCTGTACATATCGCCCTGCTCATTTCATTTTCTTTAAGTGTCCTGGGAATTGTTGGGATATTCAGTTATTTGAAACACGAGCTCACACTGTTGAACCAGGTCGCTTATTTTGTAGGACTGATAGGCAGTGTTTGGAGTGTTGCCATCGTTGTCATTGAGATTTATGTTCTTCCTGGTATTGCATCCAGGGAACAGATTCAAATGCCGATGATGGATATGATGGCTATCGGCACGTCCCTTGAAGCTTTGCAGCCCTTCTTTTTCTCGGCCCTCATTGTATGGGTGCTGGGATGGGTATTGATAGGCTTTGCACTCGTGATGAGTAATAAATTGCCCAAATATGTGGGATTTATGATGATAGGGTCCATTTTGCTGATGTATGTAGTACCCATGATGGTGGGTTCCCTATCCAGCATGTTGTATATGGTATTTGCCCTGATATTTGGTGCAAGCTGGGTATTGATTGGCAACTGCATCCGGAAATACGAAACGCCTTTTTGATATACGATGTACGGAGTAAGGATTTCTGCAGTGTAATATAGAACCACTTGATGCGTTTCTACGATTGGCAGATGGCCACATTCTGCTCAAAGCAGCAGACCTCGCCATGACCGTTTTCTTTAGTAATATCCGTTTTGTTGCCTATACGCCTTTGGTGGTCTCCGACCAACAAATTGCGTATGATCTAAGAACATATCTTCGTAAATCGTAAATTCTTCTTTATTTTTGCCGCCCCCTTTATGGCAAAAAATAAACTGAAGAAATTCACTGAATACGAAACATTTCCAAACACGTTTGATGCGAGAAACCAGTTAAAGGGAAAGTGGCATTCCGAAGTTTTTAAAAACAAGAATCCAATCACGCTGGAATTGGCCTGCGGAAGGGGAGAATATACAGTTGGCCTTGCGCAATTATATCCTGAACGGAATTTTGTAGGGATTGACGTGAAGGCTTCAAGAATGTGGAAAGGCGCCAAGCATGCCATAGAGAATAATTTGCCCAATGTAGCGTTTATCCGCATACAGATCGATTTCCTGAATGATTATTTCGAGCCGGGTGAAGTGGATGAGATATGGATTACTTTTCCTGACCCGCAGCCGCAAAAACCAAGGGAGAAGCAGCGCCTGACAAGTCCCGTTTTTTTGGGCAGGTATTTCACTTTATTAGGGAAGAACAAATCCATCAACCTGAAAACCGACAGTGATTCCTTATTGAAATATACCTTGCAGGTATTGCAGCCAATCCCGGTACAGATCAGGGAATTGCTCTTGGATATTGATGAAAAGGAGGATTTGCAGGAAGAACTGAAAATCAGGACCTATTACGAGAATATGTGGAGGGAAAAGGGAATCATCATCAAATACCTGAATTTCCGGTTTGTATAACATTGCCCCGGACAGGAGAGCCTAGGACTTCAGTCCGGGGAAGGAAAAAAAAATCTAGATATTTGTCCCTGAATTTATTATTTTTGTTCTTGCAGGACTTTATGGAACGAACCAATTTGAAAAATGAAATATATATTTTATTTATATTTAATGGTCATTTTGTCAAATGTAGTATGGTCTCAATGCCCTGACTGCCACATTTCTACTAGCAGTAATTTAGTTACGAATGGAAATTTTGAAAATGGGTATTCAGGGTTCTATTCGGATTATTTGATCGGGAATAAGGGTCCGGGTTATTTTATTGTTGACCGGGATGCCAGTATATATTATCAGCCATACACAGGAAAGGATCATACCACGGGCAATTCAAGGTTCCTGATTGTTGACGGCGATGATAAAAATGGCAAAAGAGTCTGGTATCAGGATATAAGTGTGATGCCAAATACGGATTATTATTTTTCCTGTTGGGTGACGAACATTTTTGTAGAACCTGTCACGCGTCTGCAATTCTCTATTAACGGACTGGATATAGGGTCTCCTTTTTCCCCTCCTCTGACATATCTTGAGTGGCGTTTTTTCTATATCAAGTGGAATTCAGGTGCGAATACAAGCGCTAAGTTGGCCATTAACAACAAGGTAATCATATTCCAGGGAAATGATTTTGGAATTGATGACATATCCTTCACCACTTGTAAGCCCGACCCGTTTTTTGATATTGATATAGGAAATGATACAAGCATCTGTTCCGAGGATTCCATAATACTTGATGCAGGAGGCGGTTTCAGTTCTTATGCATGGAACAACGGGGCCAAAACCAGGGCCATTAGCGCATTCAGGCCGGATATTTACAGTGTCATCACTATGAAGAACGGCTGTTATGCCAGGGACACGATGAAGCTCGGATCTTTACCAATACCCTACATTGGTTTTGATGCGGATTACATTATATGTGAGGTAAAGCAGGAAACCGTGAGTCTTACAATTCACAAGGATTATGAATGCCTTTGGTTGCCTTCAGGTGATACCATGAATACAGCCATTATTGATGAGGCTGGTTACCGGCAATGTATTGTAACTGATAATAATGGTTGCATGAATAAGTCTTTCTTTGAAATCAGGAATCTTTGTTATCCCGTTATTTTCGTGCCCAATGCATTTTATCCGGATGGTGATGGATTAAATGATGTGTTTAATGCTTCCTGCAGCAATATTGTCGGGTTCAAAATGGTAATCTATAACAGGTGGGGTGAAATGATTTATGAAACAATTGATATGCTTGCTGGCTGGGATGGGTCTTATGGAAACGTACCTTGTCAACAGGATGTCTATTTTTGGGTGATTGACTATTACGGATTGACATCCGATAAGCAGAAAATCCCTGGCAGCACCAGTGGCACGGTTAATTTGTTAAGGTAAGCTTTATGAAAAGTTCCTGGAGTAGGAAAATAAAAAAGGCAAGACCATAGTCCTGCCTTTTCATGAACATAAAATTCAGGGATTGTTTTACTTATTGATGATTAATTTCTGAATGCCTGATTGTTTGCCTTCGCTGATGACCTCAACAACATATAAACCGTTCACAAGTGAACTGATACCTGTTTGCATTTCATTTTCATCAGTTTTTTCGCTGAATACCAGATCTCCCATCATATTATAAATATGAACTATATGGAGGCCTTCATTTTTAAAAGTAATTGTAAAGTTTGTTACAGCGGGATTCGGATACATGCTGAAGGTGGTTTTTTCAATGGACCTGATGGAACTTCCCTCATTGCAAGTGGTGACCATACTTGTAAGTATGCCGGAATGGTCAGCCAGTGGCGAAACTGTGATATCATCCTTAAAGTCGTAAATACCCGCAGCAATTTTGAGTGTATCAGTAGTGCCCCAGTAATTGCCTGTCAGGTCAAATGGATCTGAAATCCCGGCTGATCCTCCTGCAAACTTGAAAGTATAGTTCTTGTAGTACAGGAAATTGTTGTTTTTAACAATGGGCTTGCAGGATGGTTTTGTATAAAAGTTCATTACAATGAAATTGTCGCTGCTGTCGAAAGTGTTTTCTTCAATGTTCAACTTCATGAAGGAGTCGGCCCCCATTATTTCCATAACTGAAGTCTTGAAATTCCTGAAAGTATTGCATTTGAAAATACATTCACCCGGACTGAACTTAGAGGAACTAGGTATCCTGATACCGCCCCAGGTAATACAATTGAGAAAAGTACTCCTTGTTATCTTGGTATGAGAAGGAATAAACAGGCCGGCCATCTTCTTTACCAGGCATTCATCCATCTCCAGGTAGGTGTTTTGCCCATTGACATTGGCGGGATAACCTACATTTGCGTTGTTGGAATCGAATATGCATTTCAGCATAACAATCTTCGTAGTGTCATAGCTCGAGTTGGTGGCATAAACTGTATAATAACAATTCATGAACTTGCAATTGCTTATAAGCAGGGATATTTTATTCAGGAGAATGGTCCTGTAGCCTAACTGGTTTCCATTAAACAGGCAATATGAAAAATGGGAGCCCTGGTTGTTTATGAAATCATAGCCAACTGCTTTGGTGCTGAAATCGAAATCGATCTTGTCCATGGTGATAACTGAATCATAAGTTCCCTCTGCAATAAATTCCCCATCCACTATAATGCGGTAATTACCAGTGGATTGTACCGTGACACCCGGCATGACCTTCACCGAAACGCCGGTGTTGACCAATATATTATAATTGACAATGTAAGGACTATTTGCGGCGGTCCAGACCTGGTTGGATGAAATGATGGACGATACGGTGGTAGAGGCCCGGGTTACAGATATTACCGAAAACAAGAAGGCAGTTATCCATAGAAATTTGTTTAATTTTGTCATAATGTTTATCTTTTTATTGCTACAATGACGAGATGTGTTTCAAAATGTTGCACCTTTTTATTTAAAAAAAATATAATTTTTTTTGCTGCAACATTTCCGGACCTTCCCGTCATGATGATAGAAACAAAGATAATACCCCGGAAAACAAAAGCAAGCAGGAATCATTAAGAAAATAGAACAATCATTGGTGAATGAAATTTCTGAAGAGATAATCAAAGGCTGTGCTCTGAAGGATACCGGGTGCCAGAAAATCATATACGAGAAGTATTACAAGAGAATGTACGCCGTCTGCCTGCGATATGTCAACAACAATGATGAGGCCAAGGACCTCCTGCACGACGGTTTTATGAAACTGTTTGACAAGATACGTACATTCAATGAATACAGCCGCTTTGAAGCCTGGATGAGGCGTCTGTTCGTCAACCATTGCATTGATTATGTGCGCTCGGCTTACAAGAAGAACAGGGTCACCCTGGAAGAACGTTACGAAAGTGCTAACGCTGAAACCGGAGAGGATGAAGCTGACAATACAGAGTTTGATATTCACCATTACAGTGTGGCAGAACTGGTTCTTGCAATCGGTATGTTAAGCCCTGATTACAGGCTGATTATCAATATGTATGCCATCGAGAAATATTCCCACCAGGAAATAGCCGCCAAGTTGGGTATTGAACACTCTACTTCCAGGAACAAGCTATTGAGGGCAAGACAATCACTGAAAAAAATACTTTTAGAAAACAGACAATTTGAACAGGAATGACGATATAGACAATGATCTCTTTGAAGCGCTTGGAAATGCTTCCATAGATGCCAATGGCATTGACTGGAATGCATTCGAAAAGAGGCGTCAGAAAAAGAAACGCAGGGCCTTGCTGTGGTTCTTGTTTGCGGGTTTACTCCTGCTTACCGGCATTGTTTCGGGCATTTTTGTTTTCAATGGCAGACCAGTCTCTCATAACAGACCTGTCTCGCAAAATGAACAGATTATGGGTCCGGTGAAACAAGGTCCCCGGGAAAAACTGACGGAAAATCATGTTACTAAATCCGACACTAAAACAAATGCCGGTAAAACTAAAAAAAGTCAAGCAAGCAGGAGGGTGTATCGCAAGAGTAATTCTCTTTATTTTTTAGACGATATCGAAAAGCCCACAGTTCCTGTCTTAACAAATGCGAGTCGTGATGTGTATCCGGATATTTCCGTTGATATGACTGAAATGTATATATTGCCATATGGCCTGAAAAAGCATATCCATGTATTCGATACGGCTCAAAATTCAGGTAAACGGGTTAAAATATTAAAAGTGAATACGCTCAAACGCAGTGCTTTCTTCGTGCAAATTCAGGCCGGTCCTGCATTGAATTTTCCCGGATTCAGGGTCAGTGAAGCCGGCAAAGCCTTTTTACACAAGGATTACGCAGGTGTCAGGAAAGGCTCAGAAAGCGGACTTGCAGGTTACGGATTCCAGCTTACGTGCGGCTTATCCCTTAAAAAGCTGGATGTATCCTTTGGCCTGGGTCTCTCGAATACCAAGGTCTCCGGTAACTACGATTTTGTTTATTTTGAAAAACCGATCATTAACCCCGACGGGACAGTAGCCGGTTACAATAACACAACGCCCACTCCTGTCAGGTACATTTCAAAACAAAACTATACCTTTGTGGAGG
>JANWHK010000014.1 GCA_025450395.1 Bacteroidia bacterium | reverse complement strand
CTTTCATAGATGGCATTGTTGGGACATTCAGGTTCACAGGCACCACAGTTGATACAATCGTCAGTTATTTTAATGGCCATAAGTTATTTTCTTTTCTGCAAATTTCGCTATAATTTTTAAGATTATAAAAAAAACATTAGGTTTGAACTTCCATGAAAAAGACGGTTCTGTTATTTCTCACCTTATATGTTTTTGGAATGTTTTTATCCCTGAACATGAATTCCAAGTACAGGATTTATACCTATAAAAGTACGATGTGGGCTGATGCTGCAGGTTATTATGTATATCTTCCCGCCACGTTTATTTACCAATGGGATTTTGATAAAATGCCTTCAGGAATGGATACACTGACAGGTGATGGTTTCTATCTGGATACCGCTAAAAGGATCATGCAGACAAAATACACCAATGGGGTATCTTTCCTTCAAATGCCTTTTTTCTGCCTGGCCCATTTATATTGCAAACTTACCGGCACCATTGCGAATGGTTTCACCCAACCATACGTCAACAGCTTATTGTTTTCAGGTGTTTTTTATTTGCTGGCCGGACTCTTTTTATTGTATAATGTAATTCGGGCGTTTTATTCGAAAACAGTTAGTTTAATCACTACGCTTGTCTTCCCGCTTTGTACGAATCTTTATTTTTACGGAATAGAACATCCGGGTCTATCACACGTTTACACCCTCTTTCTTTGTTCGTTACTGTTATTCCTGTTGCAGAATTTTACACAAAAGCGACTACTGCTTATTCTGCCAATCTGTGCATTGATCCTTGTCATAAGACCTACCAATATGATCCTGTTGGCAATGGTAGCGGCTTTCCTGGTCTACACGAAGGACTCGCAATGGTTAAGGCATTTAAATTACAAGTATGTTTTGGCAGGCCTTTTCATGGGAATCTTAGCTGTATTACCACAACTTTTTTACTGGAAGTATATCAGTGGGGACTGGATTACCTATTCATACCAGGGAGAGGGTTTCATCTATTGGCAATCACCCAAAATCGCGGAAGTTCTGTTTGCTGCCTGTAATGGCTTACTGCCTTATGCACCGGTACTGCTTTTTGCGTTTTGGGGTTTTTGCCTGAAACCCATACATAAGTGGTTTTCAATTTCCATTTTAACCCTCATTGGTTTACTTATATACACCAATGCATCATGGTGGTCATGGGGATTCGGATGTGCTTACGGTGGCAGGGCATTTATAGATTATTATCCCTTTTTCGCTTTCGGATTGGCCGCTTTTATTCAATATGCATTTTCAAAAACTAAAATGTTCAAAATCCTGTTTGTCATCCTGTGTATTGGATTTACAGTTTACAACATTCTATTTATATATGGATATGACGATTGCTGGGGAAGCACAACCTGGGATTACAGTCATATACTGACTGTTTTGAAAGGATAAGAGATTAGGTTACCTCAACAATGTAATAGTGCCCTTGGTGGAATATTTGCGGCCATCAAAACCCGTGTAATAGCAATAATACATATAAACGCCCTGTGGCTGGTCATGCCCCTTATAGGTACCATCCCATCGCGCATTGATATCCCAGCCTTCAAACAGCTTCTCACCCCACCTGTTGTATATCTTGAATTCGACGGTTTTTAATGCTCCGCCCTTGACAAAAAACTGTTCGTTATAATCATCATTATTGGGGGAGAATGCATCAGGGATAAATATGATAGGGTCAAAATTGAAACAGATATCGTTGCTCCACGTCACGGTATCGGTGCCGGCTTTTGTCGCCTTTACACGGTAACACTGCGTATAGTATTCCAGTCCGTTTGAATAGGATGCGTTAAAGGATGTAATGTTCGGTTCATAAAGCTCATATTGGGTTGTATTCTTCAACATCCTGTAAAGGTCATAGGTGATAGTACCGCTGCCCCAGCCAAAATAAGGTGTAAAGCTCATGGTCACGTCATACCCTGAGGTCTTGCGTCCCTGCAGCAATATATTGGTATGTGCACTGGTAATTATTTCCTTGCCGCACAGGTCAAAACCCTTGACCCTGTATTCCCATGCATTCGAATCCGTAAAGATATTACCGTGGTTGAAAGTCACCGCGTTGCCGTTTACAGTGCCTACATTGACGAACCCGTCTGTAGTACCAGCTTTCCTTCTTTCGATAAAAAACTGCTTGTTATACCTTGGCGCATTGATAAGTGTCCAGTAGAGGTCAATACCATCATCTCCCCTTGGAGGCGGATTCACTGTCAGGTAATTCAGGTACAGTGAAGGGTTATCATAAAAGACTTCCAGTTTAATCGTATCACCGAGACAACCAAAATCAGATATTTCAAGCACCTTGATTGAATTGAGCTGCTTACCGGACCAGTTAACAGTTGTATTGTCCACATTGCCCGGTGTCGTAGTTGTTCCACCATCTATGAACCAGTAAAACTTCGAAGTAGCAAAACCAGTGGTGGTATATTTATAGTTGGTAAGGAATGGCGAGCAGATGACACTGTCACCGAGTATAGGTGTAGTCCTTGGTTTGGGATGCACAATAAGAGTAGCCGATACAGGCTGGCCCTCACATCCGTATTCACTTGTTTCAATTACGCGGATGTTAAACGTGCCTTCGTTGTCATAAGAAATTTGTATGGAATTGGTACCCTGCCCCTTGATATTGGAAGTGTCATTATTAATGGTCCATACATATTTTGAATTGGGGTACCCGTTGATTGTATAGGTTCCTGAACCTGTCAGCTGGCAAACTTCCAGCACACCATTGATAAGGTTAGCTACAGGATATGGCCTGATGTTGACGGGCCAGCTCATCAGGTTGCTTATGCAGGGTAAATTATTCACGGAATCGTAACTGGTCTCGTACATGCTGATATTGCCTGAACCGCTTGCGCCCCAGTCAACTATAATAGAATTTGTACCCTGCCCGGAAATGATAGTTCCGCCACTGATACTCCAGTTATAGGTAGAGCCGGCGGTAAAAGGAACAAAAAATACCTGGTTGACAGAAAATTCGCAAATATCCGTATCACCCACAATGGTATCCGCAACCAGGTTATAGGTTTTTGTAACAGGAAGGGTAACAGTATCTCCTTTACAGCCAAACCGGTTGATCTCAAGCACTTTTACATAACCTGTGCCCTGGTTCCCCCAGTTGACGTTGATGGAGTTGCTGCCTGATGAGCCATTAATGACCCCACCCATCACAAACCATTGGTAGGTACTTCCGTAATCTATACTGGCAACACTGTATTTAACGTTCTTGGCATTCGGGCAGACTGATTTCCTGCCCAATATATCCGGTGTCTGCGGTTTGGAAATCCAGACATTGAGATAGACTGTATCGCTTGGGCAATTGTTTTGGTTATAT
The DNA here is from genome assembly GCA_025450395.1 of Bacteroidia bacterium. Classification (GTDB taxonomy): domain Bacteria; phylum Bacteroidota; class Bacteroidia; order NS11-12g; family UBA955; genus JABMMZ01. Next base: position 6,762 of record JANWHK010000014.1, on the reverse strand, counting down.
TGTACAAATTTGGCCTGGGCCTTGCCGGGAGCACCCCAGGTAATATTAATCGAATTGGACGTGAAAGAACCCAGGACACTCGCATTATTGACCCACCACCTGTACGTAAATCCTGCGGTAGGGGTAACACTGTATATCTTTGACGTATTTTCACAGACGGTATCTATACTTTGAAGAACAGGGGTCGGTGGAGCAGGAATAAGATTTACGAGAAACTTAAAGGGAGTGCCTTTACACCCGAATTGCGAAACCGGTGTAATATCAATAATTCCCTGTGTTGCACCCTTATCCCATTTAATCCAGAGCTGGGTGCTCGTCTTGTTTTGTACAGAACCATTGGTAACCACTACGGTATGCGTAACTCCAACCAGTTCGGCTGCTGTATTGGCAGTGGTTTTAATTACATATAGGTTATCAAGGGAGCCCTGGCAGGCAGATGGGGGGCCTGTCAATGTAACTTTCCCCGTGAATGGCTTGACAGTAATACGGATATTTACATATGTGAATTTAGAAGGACAACCGTCATCAACCGCATAAACGGTAAAAAGGTAGGCTGAATCACCTGCCTGGTCACAGGACGTTTGCCAGCAGAACTGTGAAGAAACGGTTCCTTTGCCATAGGCATCAGCGAAAGTCGCCCTGTTGCCCTTAAAACCATTGGCACCGGTCATGATATCTCCAATGCCTTTCAGGGTAATATTGTGGTTATCCTTGTCTTTGGCTGTCACGTTAAAACAAAGTTTTTCCCCTGCAATGAGGGTAAATGATTTAGTGGTTGTGGAAATGGTAGGTTTATTATTCGGCGTACAATTGATGACCAGGATCTGGAGATCGAGGCGGGTAGTGCTAAGCAATATTCCGTTGCGGTATTCCATCAGGTCAAGGGCCACGGCATAATTCCCGATCTTCTTGGCCAGGAAAGTTGAAATACCATTCTGTGAATTGATCTGTGCTATACCCGTGGCGCCAAAGGGGATATTTCCGTTGTAACCCGATTCATAACTCCCTGGTCCAATGGGATCCGGTGCTTTATAATTACCCATCGAGCAACCCGGGTAATTTGTTGTAATGGAAGCTCCTACCCAGGGTGTGGCAAGCTTGTAAACCAGTGAGTCACCATCGGGATCTATTGCATAATTATTTAATTGGGTGGTATCATTGATGCAGATAAAAGGTACAGGCACTTCTGTAAAAAACGGAGAACTGTTCTTAACCGCTGAAGGTGGAATGACGGTCTGGTAGGTTTGCCCTATGTCAGGTTGTCCGTCCTGGTTGTTCCTGAGATTGACCTGCGTGTTACGGCAACAAACCTCCCATTTGACATAATACCCGAAGCTGCTGACCGGCAGTATGACCTGCTTTTCATAGATTGCCTGCTCAAGGCACACATTCGTGGCTTCAGGACAATCTGTCCTTCCGACCGGGTCTACCCTTTTCCGGGTGTTGATCTTGAATGTTTCGCTTTTCAGTAATGCCCCGTTGTCCCGCTTGTAAATGCAAACTTCGATTTCATTTGCAAAACCAATGGATTCGGGCTTGCAATCCCTGTAGGAAGTGATCCTGATATTGTACTTGACACCCGTACTGCCTACTCCGACATACTGGTAACTGATAAAACCACCAACGAGGTGGGTGCCATAAGTTGTGTTGAAACATGTGATAAATATAACAAAAAGGGCAATATGGGAAATCCTCTTACTCACAATATGACTCAAAAATACAAAATTATTTAATGTTTATGAAATTATTTATCTCTTAGACGATAAATTATTACAAAAGTTGGTCCAAATTGCCAAAAAAAATGCTTTATTTACACGTCCGCCCTTTAAATTTTTTATTTCATCATAAAACTTATTACTTTGCAGGCAGTACAATATGGAATTTTACCACTCGGACTGTTTATATTTGAAGGGCGATGTACCTTGTTTGCCACACAAGGAAAAAGGGTATCATTGCGTGGATTGCCCCGTCTATACAAAAATCACGAAAAGAATCCTGATCATCAAGCTGGGAGCCATTGGTGACGTGATCCGCACCACGCCCCTGATATCGACCTACAAGACCTTGTTCCCCAATTGCAAGATCACCTGGTTGACAATGACTCCAGCCATTCTCCCATCAGGAAAAATCGATGAAATTTTAAAATTTGATTACGCCTCTGCCCTATACCTGCAACATGCAGAGTTTGACATCGCTATCAACCTGGACAAGGAAAAGGAAGCGTCAGCGCTCCTCCTGGCGGTGAAGGCAAAGGAAAAATACGGTTACATCCTGAAGGAGAATATATCACAGCCTGCAAATGAACTGGCCAAGCACAAGTACATGACAGGTTTGTTCGATGATGTGAGCAAGGCCAATACCCTCAATTATTGCGAGGAAATATATGCCCTCTGCGGACTGGAATACCAGGGAGAACCCTATCTGCTTGATAACCATGCCGACAAGGGGTTTAAATGGCCTGATATTGACACTTCAAAAAAGGTTATAGGCTTAAACACCGGCTGCGGTGACAGGTGGACCACCAGGTTGTGGCCCAGGGAATATTTTGCGGAACTGGCTAAACACCTGCTGGAAAAAGGATATGAAGTGCTGCTTTTGGGCGGTGAACAGGAAGATGCCAGGAACAGGGAAATACAACAACTGAGTGGCGCTAAATACCTTGGATTTTTTCCACTGCAACAATTCATCAATCTAATCGACCAATGCCAATTGGTTGTCACACAGGTTACGATGGGCATGCACCTGACACTTGGACTTCAAAAGAAAATCGTGCTGATGAACAATATTTTCAACCCCAATGAGTTTGATTTATTTGGGAGGGGTGAGATCGTAATGCCAGACAAGGATTGTGTATGTTTTTACAGGGGTAAGTGCATACTGGGTGAAAGTTGCATGAAGGACATGCCGGTTCATAAGGTTTTATCAGCTGTTGAGAGGGTACTCGCAATTTGAGAGACTTAATTTAATACCGGATAAACATAGCAGACAGTTATCTTTGCAGAAATTAATCCATGTTGAGAAACCAGGACTTCAATAGTGTCGTAAAGCCACCGAAAATAGCAGGTATCAAGGCTAATATGCCGGCTTATAAAGTGGCCTGGCAGATCAACAATTGTTACGGCATGAACTTTGCATTGAACCTTGACTGGCTGAAGGAAGTGAAAGACAAACCCATGAGTGGACACCAACATTATTTTTATCAGTTCGAAGACGTGGAATTGAACTGGCACCTGATCAACAACAAGGGAAGCTCGGCATTTTTCTTCCAGAGCAGGCCGATGTTCGACTTTTTGCTGGTATGCGATGGAGATGATATCTATAACTACTTTGAGAAAGCAGTCGACAGCATCAGGCAGAACAAGTTTATCGACTACATTTTCCCATTTGATTTCGAATTAGTGAAAAGCAAAGCCTCCTATTACCAGAACATCATCAGAAATAAATACTTCATCGAAGACCTCCATGTATAAATCCAATTTTAACAGAACAAAAATCGTAGCCACCATAGGACCCGCAACCTCATCAAAAGCCGCTTTAAAACAAATCATACTCGCCGGAGTGGATGTATGCCGCATCAACTCATCCCACGGTTTATTAAGCGACCACCTGGAGGTGATAAAGCATGTGCGCGAGATCAATGAGGAAATCAATTCAGATGTATGTATACTGCAGGACCTTCAAGGCCCTAAACTCCGTATAGGAATGATGGAAAATGATGGTGTTGATGTTTTCAAGGGACAAAAGATCACGCTCACATCCAAGGAGGTCATAGGGAATGCCCAACTCGTCTGTATCAGGTATATCAACCTGGCAAGGGATGTAAAGCCTGGAGAATTTATATTGATAGACGATGGCAGGATAGAGATCAAGATAGACAAGATACTGAATGAAACAGATGTGGAAGCCACAGTGATAGAAGGAGGTTTACTCAAATCCAAAAAAGGGTTCAACCTGCCCCATACCGATGTGTCATTCCCGAGCCTTACCGAGAAAGATATCAGCGACCTTGCATTCGGCCTCGAACATGAGGTGGAATGGATTGGCTTGTCTTTTGTTCGCAAGGCAGAAGATATTTACGACCTGAAAAGACGGATTGCAGAAGCAGGCAAAGAGTGCAGGGTAGTAGCCAAAATCGAAAAACCGGAAGCAGTAAGGAATATTGATGAGATTATTGAAGCAGCAGATGCCATCATGGTGGCCAGGGGTGATCTTGGCGTGGAAATGCCTTTACAGGATTTGCCCATCATTCAGAAAAACATCATAGAAAAATGCATGAGAGCGTCCAAACCCGTCATCGTGGCCACCCAGATGATGGAATCCATGATCAACAACCCGACACCTACCAGGGCGGAAGTGAGTGACGTGGCAAATGCAGTGATAGACGGAGCAGATGCCGTGATGCTGAGCGCCGAGACCAGTGTAGGCAGTTATCCGGTTAAAGTAGTGGAGACCATGGAAAAGATCATCCGGGACGTTGAAAAAGACAAAAGGGTTTATTTCAAGGGCGTGAAACCAACCTCCTCCAGCAATACCTTTATCTCCGATGAAATCTGTTTTACAGCCGTGCGCATGAGCGATCACCTGAAAGCGACCTCCATCGTAGGCATGACACGTTCGGGTTATTCCGCACTTGAGATTTCATCCTACCGTCCCATGGCGGATATCTACATCTTTACCAACAACAAGCCATTGCTGAAGGCGATGAGCCTTGTATGGGGTGTCAGGGGATTTTATTACGACCAGTACGAGAGCACCGACCAGACCTTTACGGATGTGATAGAAGTATTAAAGGCCAACGAACTGGTAAAAAAGGATGATATCGTGATACATACTGCCAGTATGCCCATACTCAACAAATCAATGGCCAACAGCATCAAGATAAGTGTAGTAGATTAGATGATAAAAAGAGTGAACATAGCTTTGCTGGTATCCCTGTGCTTCATTGGCAGCAGCCTGCTTGCACAACCCCAGGTACTCACCGAGCGTCAACTCGGCAACCAAAGGGTATGGAACGCGCGACTCAGCAGCGATGAATCACTCAAGCAGGCTTTTACCAAGCTGAACCTTCAGTACCCGCCTAAATTTATTTACTGGCGCGCATTCAAGCGTGAGAAAGTGATGGAACTGTGGGGGGCCGACAGCAGTCACCACCGTTACCAGCTTGTAAAAACCTATAACATCGTGAACATGTCGGGCACCCTTGGACCCAAACGCATGGAGGGCGATTTCCAGGTACCCGAGGGGTATTACCATATCGACCAGTACAATCCCTACAGCAATTTCTATTTGTCATACAAGGTATCCTACCCCAATTGCAGCGACAGCATACTAGGCAAAAAAGGCAGTTACGGCGGGCAGATATTTGTGCACGGCGACAGTCTTACCATCGGATGCATGCCGATGAGCGACGATGTCATCAAGGAACTTTACTGGTGCAACATACAGGCCCAGAACAACAAGGACACCAACTATTTCATTCCGATACATATCTTTCCATGCCGCATGCAGTCAGGCAACTGGGCTTACCTCAAGTCCTATTTTAATTTCGACCCGGCGCGGATTGACTTCTGGAAAAACCTGCAGGAAGGTTATAATTATTTTGAACTGATGCGCATACCGCCGAAAATGGCCGTGGATCCCAAAGGGAAATATTTGGTGAGGTATTAGGTTCAATTAACTTACTGGTAACCTTATAACCTTCAACAGATCCTTTTTTTTGTTTTTGGAGACATATTCGATCTTCTGGTCGCTTAATGTAACAAATGCCCTGATGCCTGGTTTGTAAGACACCAAATGCAAGGGATTCATCAAACACGAGTTATGTATCCTTATAAACCCTCTTTCTTTTAAAATGGATTCATAGACGCCTAAATTTTTTGAAGTATAGATTTTCTTTTCATTGATTAAAAATAGCCTGGAATACGTTCCATCTGATTTGATCTTAATGATTTCATCCATTCTAACAGGTATTAATTTATTATTTTCCCATACCAGCATCATGCCGGACATTTCCTTTTCCTTATTTGAAAATGCACTCTGGGAGCTTAACTCTTTCAGGCGAAATCTATCATTCGCTTTTGAAAGTGCGAATACCAGATCATCAAGGTTGACTGGTTTCATAAGGTAATCAACCGCGTTGATTTTAAACGCCTTGACGGCAAATTCCTGGTAACCTGTCGTAAAAATGACATGTAACTGGCTTGCATCAATGTATTCAAACAATTCAAAACCAAGATGATCTCCCAAATTGATATCCATGATCAACACATCCGGTTTAAGCGCATGATATAACCTGGACGCTTCTTTCACCGATTCAGCCTTCCCAACAACCTGGCAATCCTCCAGATTGTCCTGAATCATTTTTTCTAAAAATTCCGACGCTACTTTTTCGTCTTCAAGGATAAGTATTTTCATATTTTTTTTATTTGTGTAATCATTTAATTTATCTCATTCAATCTTCGCAAACTGGCAATCCTGGAATCTGAATTTACAGGCAATTATTTCCCATTATCACCTGGATGATATCTCATATTCGAATACTTCAAACTGTTTTACCTGATCAGCTCGATATACCCTGAACCATACTCCCATACTGTCAGGTTTAAGACATCCTTCCTGTAGGACACAATGTAATAATACAATCCGTCCTGGACGATCTCCCCTTTATAGGTCCCGTCCCAACCCTGGTTGATATTTACCCCCTTGAAAATAATTTCGCCCCAGCGGTTAAATACACTTAGCTCATAATAACTTAAACTACAT
>JANWHK010000013.1 GCA_025450395.1 Bacteroidia bacterium | reverse complement strand
GTTCCATACTTCAAATCCACCTATCTTGTGTTTCCAGGTGCAATTCGTTAAACAGGTAATTGTTACAGTCTTGCAAATCATTGTATCACACTGCCTGCAGGTGTCAATCACCTTCATGCAAACTGTAAATGTTCCGTTCTTTTTATATTCGTGTGTTACTTCTTTGCCTGAAGCCCTTGTATTGTCTCCAAAATCCCATGAATATTTGTGACATGGATTCGTATAGGTTGTATTGTTTGAACCAGGCACTTTATATCCATTAAAGTTATAGGTGGCGCATGTATTTGTTTGTGACCAACCATTAGGCAAAACACATTTGTCAAAACATTCTATCTTTATTTCCTTGCAAATACTGGTGTCACACTTGTTGCAGCTGTCATAAACAGTCATGCAGACCTTGTAGATCCCGTTACTATACACCTGGTAATACATGTGTTCGCCGGAACCAACTACGGTATTATTAACGGTCCACTTCCTTGTATACTTTTTATTGCATTTATAGTTTGAGTTCAGGTAGAATATACCACCGATATTTTTGTGGCTCTTATTGCTGTCGCAATTGTTCCACACCTCAAATCCGCCAATCTTGCTTTTCCAGTTGCAGCCGGCAGGGAAACAATTGATGGTTGTGGTTTTACAGATCGTGGTATCACATTGCCTGCAACTGTCATAGACCGACATGCAAACCGTATAAGTGCCATTCTGGGTCACTTTGTAATACAGGCTCTCACCTGAACCTGCCACCGTATTATTGACGGTCCATTTCCTTAACAATTTCTTGCTGCAGCTATAATTCTGGTTCAGGTAGAATTTCCCGATGATATTTTTTGTATTCTTGTTACTGTCACAATTGTTCCAGACATCAAACCCGCCTATCTTACTCTTCCAATTACAACCCAGGCAGTTGATCGTTACTGTTTTACACAGAACTGTATCACAATTGTTGCAACTATCATATAAAGACAGGCAAATGGTATAGGTACCGTTTTTTGTTACCTTGTAATACAGGTTTTCTCCATTGCCGATGACCGTGCTGCCAGTACTGCCAGCGCTTAACCTCCAAACCCTCCTGACGGGTTTTGTGCAATTATTGACCTGGTAGAGGCCAATTTTTCCTATGATATTGACGGTATTCTTGTGGCTGTCACAATTATTATACACTTCAAAGCGACTAATCCTGTTTTTCCAGTTGCATTTAGTGGTATCTGTGCCCGCAGATAAACCATTGATAATAAATAAGATAGAAAATAAAGTAAATAGTTTTTTCATGTTTTATACGTTTGTTGTACACGTTAGACTCTTTTTCTAAAAAAGGTTGCATACAAAAAAGAACTATTTTTTTCTAATTTCCTACTATTCCCTGACGTTGTACTGCTTCTTCAAGTTTTCTTGCTGTAATTTCATGATTTTCAGCATTTTTGATGCATTGAACAATCTTTCTACAGTGCGATCGATTTCATATTTGCTCACCCGTCCTTCAGGATTGTCGAATGGGTCATAAACGCTGTCATCTATCCCGGCTTTTTCCAAAACAAGCCTGCATTCATTGCATATCTTTTCCAGTTGCTCTGTCTTTTCAGATAATTTCCTGTATTTTTCAAGCAATAGCATTTCCTTTTTATTCAGTATGGGACTCGTATTTTTATCTTTGACGGACCAAATATCATGGGTCCTTAAAGTATCCTGACTATAAATGAGCGTCGGATGAGGGTTCCATATTTTATGGTTTTTCCCCGGAATTTTACCGGATTTAAAGACATGTGACTTCTCAGCACTGATAAGCAAGGTGAGGGAGACTGAAACCATTAAGAGACCCGAAATAATGAATACTTTCCGCATAACTACTCAACAGGCAATTTTTTCAGATGTGATACTTTCACAAAACGCTTTGCCTGTTAATATATTAGACGTATAATGATCTGCTTATGTTTCAAAATCCCATTACAATTGCAAAAACATGACTCAGTAAAAGTTCTGCAACATTTTGTCACCATTAAAAAAAAGCCGGATTATGGTGCGTTTTTTATGAATTTAAACTATTTAAAAGGACTGTCCTTCTCTTTTGCGACCTTATTATAAACCAGCCTGTCCAGCAGTTTTGGAAAGAACTTGCTAAGTAACAGCGTAGCCTTGCCTTCGAATGTGAGAAATATGCTGTTCTTCTTTTTGTCGATAGCCCTGAATATAGCCCTGGCTACTTCTTCAGGTTGCATGAGTTTATTTTCATCATAGGGACTTTCCGCCTGGCTTTTCCCTGATTTATTCAAAGCTGCATTCCGGATATTGGAGGCAGTATAACCCGGACAGGCAAGCAATACATGCAAACCCGTTTTACGGTTTTCAAGCCTCAATGACTCCAGGAATCCATGCATGGCGAACTTGGATGCTGAATAACCTGTGCGCCCCGGCAACCCCTTAATACCGGCTATAGATGATATGCCTACCACAGTACCCTTGTTTTTAAGCAGGTGTGGCAGGGCGAATTTGGTGCAATATACCATGCCCCAGAAATTAACATCCATTACCTGCCTTATGACATTGAGGTCACAATCATTAAAAACAGCCCTCATGCCAATACCTGCATTATTGACCAGGATATCTATACCACCAAAAGCCTCGAGTGCCTGGCGAATAATGTTCTCGCAGTCTTTTTCAATACTTACATCGGCCTGTACCGCAATACATTTTACATTTTGACGGATGCAGTTATCCTTTACCAATGCAAGCTTTTCCGAATTTCGCGCGGCAATACATACATTATAACCCAGCCTGGCCGCCTCATAGGCCAATGCTTCACCAATACCGGAAGAGGCGCCGGTAATCACTACAGTTTTAGGCATGATGCTTAAGGTTAATGGTTGGAATGTCTGTGAAACAAATGAATGATAGCGTTATTTTTTCCAGATGATATCACAACCTACTGCCGGCAATTCAGGATAATCAATATCGATACCATCCAGGCAATATTCAATGGCATCTTCGAGATATGCCATCATGACCTGTGTCTCATTCTCCCAGTTGTCATCAATGACGCCCTTATATACCAGTTCACGCTTGGAATTAAAAAGGAACACTTCAGGATTTTTAGTCGCTCCCATTTGTTTGGCAACAACCTGGTTGGCGTCGTGCAAATAGACAAAACTATCATGTTTTAACCTGGCTATCTGTTTTTTCATTTCTTCATAAGAATCTTCTGATTTTTGATCGGCATCATTGGAATTGATCGCTACAACAGCCATGTTATCTTCTTCATAATGGTCAAACAACCTGATGATACGGGTCCAGTATGCCTTGGAAATTTCACAACTGTTACAGGTAAAAATGATACACAATGCATATTTATCAGCGAAGGCGAAATTGCTGTACCATTCGCCGTTGGTAGCCTGGAGTTTAAAGTTGATCAGTTTGTCCCCTATATTCATATCAAAATAATTATTAGGCGAATATCATATAAAATATTTATTTTGAAAACTATATTTTACAGATTGTTATGAACAAAACCACACTTGTTATAGGTGCCAGTGAAAATCCTGAGAGATACTCCAATATGGCTATGAAAATGCTAAAATCCTACCAGCATCCGGTGCTTGCTTTCGGCAAGAGAAAAGGAGAAGTTTCCAATATAAAAATAGAAAATGACATGAGTTTGTTCAAAGACATCCCTTTGGATACGGTTACACTCTATGTCAATCCGATGAACCAGGTGAAACTTTACCAGGATATCATCAACCTTAAACCGCATCGTGTCATTTTTAACCCCGGAACTGAAAATGATGAATTCCAGGACATGCTGAAAGAAAAAGGTATTGAGTTTGAAGAGGCTTGCACTTTGGTCTTGCTGCGAACAGGACAATTTTAATCTCACATTGAGTATCAGACCCCTAAAATGCCAAAAACCGCACTTTTCAAAGGTGCGGCTTTTGACAAAACTAAAACTATGAAAACACTACTAATGTGACTGCAAATTTAGTACCAATTCCGCGAATCCTGCCTATTACTTTTACCTGGAATCGACAAAAAGTAAAAATATAGGCATAAACGACAAAAACTTGAATGTCTTACATATTGAATTAAGCATTACTTTTGCATACTTCACAGATGAAAATTTTAATTTCGGTGTTTTTGATCCTTCTTTCACTATCGGCTAAGGCCCAGAAAGAAAATGAGGAAGTATTTGACACCGCAAAGCGAATTGATCCGCATTACACTACGTATGACCTGTTGAACAGGAATTTTACATTTAAAAATATCAGGGACAGTTCCATGCTTTTCCTGCAGCAATATGACAAGGCCAAACGTGACAATATTGCCATACAAAGCCTTGGGGATGTTTCCTCTCCTTTTCTTCCACTGCTATTCCAGCCTTTCACTGAACAGGGTTTTATCACCGGCATCAACCCATTTGGTGACCTGTATTTCAGGAAGAAAGGTGCACATTTCTACAATGCACGACTGCCATTCACAGAGTTTTATTACACACAAGGAAAGGCAGGCAACAGGGGCATGATCTATTTTGACGCCCTGCATACACAAAACTTCGGGAAACAATTTAACATCACCGCAAAGTATCATAGCACATCCAATGACGGGTTCTACAAACATCAAACGATCAACGCCTTCAAGAATATCCAGGTTAACTGTTATTTCCAGTCAAAAAATAAACGATACCTCGCTACCGCCATTGTCACATGGAACAAGGCTAAATTTCAGGAAAACGGGGGAATAGAACAATCTGCATCCAACGACAGCCTGTTCCGCAGCCTACCTCCATCTGTCAGAGTAGTGCCTGTTGAACTGGACAATGCCAACAATATCAACCGTTTCAGGGAACACCACATCTCCCAGACCTATTGGCTAAGGGTGAAATACCTTGATGATACGGCCAAGACCATGGTCCCGCAAATCGGCATCAGTCACAATTTCACGGCACTTAAACAATGTAATTATTACACCGACATTTCCAGCGACTACGGTTTTTATGACAGCATCTATTACCACAATCCGGATTATTCTGCTGATTCAATTGGCTTCATCCAGTACAGCAACCAGGTGCAGATATTCTCGCCATTAAAGGAAAAAGGCAGTAGCTTCAAGACGGGGATACAATATGACAAATTTTCATATTACCAGCAAACGGACCCGCTGAATTATATCCGTTTCATCAACCATAACATATCCATTAACGGTCAACTCAATTTCAATTTCCTCAAAACTTTTAATTCAGAGATATACGGACAGTTTTTCCTTGAAGGCTATAACCAGGCCGACTACCTGTTAAAGTGGAAAAACGAGGCCATGATACTTAAGGCGAGCAGGATTTCAGTCAACGCGAATGTCATGGCATCTTCCAGGAAGCCTTTTTTCCAACAACAGAGAATGTTCAGCAACCATTTTCAATGGAACAACAACTTTTTGCCAACTAATCAGAAAACCATCTCATTCGGCATTGACAAAGGCATGAAAAAACCTTCGACCTACAATGCCTTTTCTTATACATTGCCTGCAAAATCCCTGGCCTTAAAAGTCAATTACAGCCTCATCGACAATGTTGTGTATTATGATCGTGATGCCAAACCTAAACAGGGTGTTAAAGGCCAGAACAGTTTGCAATTTTATGGCATGGCGCATATCAACCTGAGAAAATTCCAGTTTCACCAGGAGGTAGGCTACCAGGTATTCTCAAAACAACTGAGCTCCATATTGCAATTACCTACATGGATGTCTAAATCCAGCCTGTATTTCCAGAAATATGCCTTCAAGAAAGCCACCTTCATACAGGTAGGTGTGGACATGAATTTCACTTCAGATTACAAGGCCAAATTCTATAACCCGGGCACATTGAATTTCCAGGTGAGTGACAAACATGTAGGTGCTTACCCGTTCTTCGATTTTTTTATCAATGCCGAGATAAAGACCGCCCGGATATTCTTCAAGATCGAACACATCAACCAGTTGAGGGAGAGTTTCCGGGGAGGCGAGAATTATCCATATAAATACCCGAACTACCTCTTTACATCCCCTTACCAGCCTTCTGCTCCAATGAGGTTGCGTCTGGGATTCGCGTGGAAATTCTATTATTGAACCTTCACATATTTATAAGTCAATACCTGTTCGCCGATATAGACACGGATAAAATAGACCCCGTTTTCCACATCCCCAAGTTTCAACTGTTCTCCGTCAAACTCGCTGCTGATCAATTTCCCTGCAAGGTCATAACATTCCATTGCTGTTACTGGCTTATCTGAAAGAACCTGTATCGTACCATTTCCAGGGTTAGGGAATAAACGGATATCGACCTCTGACTGTATATTGCCAACGTTCACAAATCCCAAACAGTATTGGTCCATGATCTCTATGGATCTTTTAATATTCAGGCGGCCTGAAGTCACACTTTTTCCGGCAAGTGATTGCAGGACATCGGCTCCCTCAAGGATAAATTTCCGCATCATTGCACTTCCCTTCGCAGGATTGGCTTTAATGGAGTCAAGTATACGTTCGCAGGCATAACTGTGCAAGACACCGATGGCGGCTGTCACCATGGGAGCGGCAAAGGATGTACCTGAATTGCCATCATTATAGACATTTTTAGTATTGATGTTTTGTTGGGTATATGCATTCGTGCTGAAAATATTATATCCCGGAGCGCTTAGATCCACATGGGTTGTACTGAATCCGCACTGGTAAAAATTATCACCCGGTGAAGAAGATCCAACTGCTATCAAATGCGTGCTTGGGCACAAGGTGGGCAGATCCCCGTTGGTTTCAACCAAACCTTCCTGGTTAGTCACGGCTGCACAATTCAGTATGCCATATTTTCCCAGGGAATCATACATGGCACACCATAGTGGCGCCTGGTGTGGAAACCGGTTATTGGCTCCCCAGCTTGAATTGGATGCCACCACAAAAGCGCCTTTTTGTCCGCCTGTGGCATTGTATAATTTCCTTTGTTGCAAGACGTAGCTATAGGCCCTGATAGCGTCAGACTGGTATACAAGTATCAGGGGACTAGTATCGGCAACATTCACTATCATCAACTTGACATTCCACATGATTCCGCTTACCCCGGTGATATTATTCACACGGGCGCCAATAATACCCGCAACAGGTGTTCCATGTCTTGCCTCGTAGTATAAGCTGTCGCTGATATCATTGTTCATGTTCACGAAATTCCATCCGTAATGGTCATCGATATAGCCATTGCCATCATCATCGATTCCATTGTCCATGGTATCTGCATAATTGATCCAGATATTGCCCTGAAAATCGGGATGGTTGATATGTAATCCATCATCTATCACAGCGACAACAATGGTATCCCCTCTCCTGTTCACGCCGCTGCGTGTCAGGTCCCATGCCTCCGCAGCACGTATGAGATTCAAATGTCCCTGTTTGCTGAAAAGCGTATCATTGGGAATAGTTTTCCTTAAATTTATTGGGCCATCGGGTTGTGAAAGCATAAAATACGGCACTTTCCGCAATATGTCCGTTGCGCCCAGATCAGTCAGAGTCTTGCTGTCATAACCCAATTTATACAGTGTTTTCTCTATGTTCAGCGGTTCCAGAACTATAAACCTGAAGGCCGTGAGTTCCTTAAGTTCAATTTCCTGCATAGGGCGCGCAAACTGGACGATCAGGAAGTGGTCAGCCTGTTTTACAGGCAATGCCTCAACGCTTGTTGCAGATAGAAAGAGGCAGAAAACAAGAAGAATTCTAAACATCATTACAAATATAATATATTATTTTTAAACCGTTTACCTATTAGACACGGAAAAAAGCTGATAGCTGCATGGAGTGCAGAATATGGCAAAAAAATGATTTATTT
>JANWHK010000012.1 GCA_025450395.1 Bacteroidia bacterium | reverse complement strand
CCTTGTACCCTACCCAGGTCACCAGTAGGGCCGCAGCGGCAAAAATAGCAATGCGGTAACGGTGATGCATTCTCCTTACAAGGTAATCGATGGTGATGAAAGCCACAATGGCCAATGGAGGCGCGATTACAGCCATTACTCTCGGCAAGCCGTGTGAGCCCAGAATACCCAGGTAATAAATGATGGTATGAGCGAAAAAATAAAAGTGAAAGATCAACAAGGACATGGTGAGCAACTCATGGACTTCCTTTCTTTTGATGACTCGGTATAACCATACCACGTTGCCCGCAATGAATAATGACAATAGTGGCAGGCCGAACTTACCTCTTGACATGTGCATGTAATGAAGGAAACTGCCACTTCCGGCGTCAAAAGTTCCTTGTGTTTCGTGCTTCCAGTATGGATTCTCAGTAATGATCCACAAGGGTTGGTGGGTGATGATAAAGCCTGCCAGGTTCATCACAAAACTTCCCAGTACCAGCCAATACAATAATTTGTATTCCTTCCTCAACAATATTATCACGAAGATAGCTCCGCAGATCACAAAACCTTCCGTCCGCACAAAAGGCAGGAATGAAGCCATTGCAACGGATAATTTGCGTTTGTCAATGCACCAGAAATAGATGACAAGGGAAAGAAACAATACGTTCATTGGTTCTGTGAGTCCTGACACTGTATAGTGAAAAAGGACCGGGGTGAACACAATGAAAGGAACCAGGACCCAGGTATGTTTAAATCCCTGCTTTTGCATACCGATGGCGATGAACAACCCGCTCAGCACAGCACAGGCTATATTAAAAATGATGAGGGCATTGATACCGAGCTGGCAAAGAAATACGGTACACCATGTAAATATGGGTTTATTCCACTGGTCAAGCAAAAGGTCCGGGTGATTTATGGCACATTTGGAAATCAGGAAATGGTTCCAGCTATCCTGACCACCTTCCACTCCCCTGCCTTGAATAAAAATAAAAGCCAGCAGAATGGCACAAATAAAACAACTGATGAAAGAGGACTTGTAAGCTGACTTGAACACGTCTAAAAAGCGTAAAAGGAAAACACCCTGTCAAGTCCCTGTTTATCTTCACCAAGATAAACGGTGTGCGTGGTAGAATACTTCAATATCCTTTTACTGATGCTGCCCCATTGATATGCATATGAGTCTATCATATAAATATAAGGCGCCTCAATATTGGAAGCCATGTCCGGTTTTTTTTCATTGATAAACGCGTAATAGTCCTCCTGCAGACAATCGTTGTCTTCCGAACCGGTCTTCACCGAGCCTGAAAAAAACACTGAATTAGGGTACTTGGATTCCTTGAACGTCTTGAACGAACAGGATTTCAACAGTGAATTGCCACCGAAAGGGTTCACCATTTCCCGTGCAATGCTGTAATTACTTTCGAGTTGGCACGATTTACCAAACAGGTCAAACAGTTCAAGCACCCTTGGGATAACTGACTTTTCAACATTTTCCTGGTTCTGGTAATACATGTAATAATATTTGAGCGTATTGGAATCCAGGTTTTTTGACATATAGGCTAACCTCACATTCTGAATGACAATGGCAGCAAATTTTTCCCAGTTGCTCAGTTCAAGGAATTCACCTTTGGAATCCAGTACGAGGTTATAAGTCTCTGTCCTGAGATAATTCGGGTATTGGGTTTCCTCATTGTAAATCTTACCGTCGATGATGGCATCCGCATAGTTGAAATCTATAAGGGTCTGGCTATCATTTTTTTCCCTTACGTTGAAAAACATGTAACTGGTATCATACATCAGGTAAAGATAATGGCCACTGTGGTTCTGCTTGAACTTGGTTTCAACGAGTTGGTAAACCAACTTGTCACCAATTTTAAATGAAGGCGAAAAATCAATGGGCGTTTGTTCCTGTGCCATAAGGGTCGAATAGGCAAAAAGGCCGGCACTAAATATACTTTGTCTGAGACAGTCCATTTTCACTTCAAACATACAATGTTTTTTCAAATTTACAATTTAAATTTTAAATTCGGAAGTGGTATGGAAAGTGATTTTTGGATTCTGCTGTATGGCTGTATTTAAAATCCATGATGTTTCAGCCAGGAAAACAATATTGTCGTCCTTGTCCTTCACAATGTTCTTGTGCCTGAACTTGCAAAAATCGTCAATAGCCTGCTTCTCTCCTGTCATCCAGCAGGCCTTGAAAAATTGCCTTGGTTCAAACCTGCACCTTGCATTGTATTCATTTTCAAGTCGGTATTGTATGACCTCAAACTGCAGCTCTCCAACCGTCCCGATAAACTTCCTGTTTCCCGGTTCCTGCCTGTACAATTGGGCTACACCTTCATCCGTTAGCTGTTCTATTCCTTTTTCAAGTTGCTTGGATTTCATCGGGTCCAGATTGATGAGCTCCTTGAATATTTCAGGAGAGAAAGAAGGAATGCCTTTGTACATATAGTCTTCCCCTTCTGTCAGCGTGTCCCCAATTTTAAAATTACCGGTGTCGTAAAGACCTACCACATCCCCGGCATAAGCATCTTCCAGGAGGGCCTTGCTATCTGCCATAAATGTGAACGGACTCGCGAACTTCATGTCCTTGTTCAGGCGTACATGATGGAAAAACTTGTTTCGCTCGAACTTTCCCGAACACACCCTTAAAAAAGCAATCCTGTCGCGGTGTCTTGGGTCCAGGTTGGCGTGTATCTTGAATATAAAACCTGAGAACTTGATCTCTTCGGGGCTCACTATCCTGTCACTACTCTGTCTTGGCTGGGGGAAAGGAGCGATTTCCAGGAACTTCTCCAGCAACTCCCTTACACCAAAATTATTCAGTGCACTTCCAAAAAATACCGGCGCCTCAGTACCCTCCAGATATTCATCTGTATTAAACTCGCCGTATACCCCATCTATCAATTCCACATCGTGCCTGAGCTTATCCGCATCCTTTTCAATCAATTCATCGAGTATCGGACTGTTGAGATCGTCTATTCTCACAACATCCTTGCTGATCTTGGTCTTGTTGGCCTCAAATAAATTAATGCTTTTGTCATACAGTTTATAAACACCCTTGAACTCCCGGCCGCCGTTAATCGGCCAGCTCATGGGCCTGACTTTTATATTGAGTTTCTTCTCGAGTTCGTCCAGCAGGTCAAACGGGTCGCGTCCATCCCTGTCTACTTTATTGATGAAGACGATCACCGGGGTGTTGCGCATCCTGCAAACTTCCATCAGTCTTTCGGTCTGTTCCTCAACACCCTTCACACAGTCTATCACCAGTATCACGCTGTCCACGGCGGTGAGTGTGCGGTAGGTATCCTCGGCAAAATCCTTGTGACCGGGCGTATCGAGTATGTTCACGAGTTTTCCGTTGTATTCAAAAGTCATCACCGAGGTCGCAACCGAGATACCCCTCTGTTTCTCGATTTCCATGAAGTCACTTGTGGCGGCTTTTTTTATCTTGTTGGATTTTACGGCACCTGCAGTCTGTATGGCACCCCCGAATAATAGGAATTTTTCTGTTAATGTTGTTTTTCCCGCGTCGGGGTGGCTGATGATGGCAAATGTTTTTCGTTTATGTATCTCGTCCGTTAAATTCACGCCGCGAATTTAGGTCAAATATTCCTATAAATTGCGTGCGATTTGATGGCATATTAAACACGAACCATCAGACCTCAAAAACAAGCTTTGTATGTTTTTTAGTACAGGTTAATTAACACCCGTAAAAATTTGTTAAAAAAATTAAAAATATTTCATTGTTAAACCAAATATTGATTATAATTTTGCGATGAATTTAATGCGCACCCTTACTATTCTCATTTGTATTACTTGTTTTTGTTCATGCAATAAGAACAATAAAGCTACTGTTACTGACATTGCCAATCAAACTGATTCGGATGTGGCTGAACTTTTGAACCCGGATGAGAATTTTTCAGAAAAAAAATCCAGGAAGGCTAAAAAGAAGGATTCATTGGAAACCTCCTTTGTCGCTTTTAGCGATCTCAACAGGGATGGCAAGAACGATACCGCTTTCCTTATTTTCAATAATAAACAAAACCAGACCACCATCTATTTTTCAGGTTTACCGGGCCAGATCATCGAGAAGAACAATTCCAAGATCAGGTTAAAGGATATCGGCGACCTGAATGGAGATGGTAAAAATGAGATCATGATGACCTTGCTGGCAGACCAAAGCTGCTGGGATGAAGTGAAATTATATTCTTACCTGGATACCTGGGTGGAAAAATACAATGGACTTGCCTACCAGTGCATTGAGGATAACAGCTACCAGTTTAGCAAGGTCAACAGCAATACCGTAAAGCTTATCACATATGGTGTCAACAAGGATTCCATAGACCAGGAGATAGGTGACACACTTGAAAATGTCATACCGAATGCCCGTATGGAGCATTTGATCAGCTGGTAATGGTTGACACTATGTCTTAAACCCCTCCCAACTCCATCCACGCCTGTGGAAGACTTTCGATAATATCGCCGGCTGTCATGCCGTTGGCTCCGAGTTTTTTCCTTGCTATATCCCCTGCCCTTCCATGAACATACATGCTTATCAGGACGGTTTCCAAAGGACTATATCCCTGGGCGAGTATACCCGTAATAATACCTGTCAGCACATCCCCGCTGCCGCCCTTGGCCATACCCGGATTGCCTGTGCAATTGAAATAGATTTGTCCTTCAGGTGTCGTTAAACATGAATGGGCGCCCTTTAAAAGTATATGTACCTTGTATTTTTTTGAAAAGTCAAGCTGCAACTGATGCCTTTCAAAATCATTGGCCGCCTTTTGCGTAAGTCTTTCAAATTCCTTCGGATGTGGAGTCAGAATGCTGTCAGTTGGTATATGTTCCAGCCAGGACTTATTCAAACCCAATATATTTAATGCATCAGCGTCCAAAACCATGGGTCGGCGGTGTTGCAGGATTTCATGCAAGGCTTTTTGCGTTGCCGGGCCGGTACCAATACCCGGACCTATACCTAAAGCCGTATAGCCTGATACATCAGGTGCAGTCGAGAATGTTTCCGCGTCTTTATCTGCTGATACCATGGCCTCCGGAGCTGAAACCTGTATGATGTCAACCCCCATTGCCGGCACATGCACCGTCAGCAGGCCGGAGCCGCTTCTAAGGCAGGCCTTGGCAGCCAGTACAGCTGCTCCCATACTTGTGTATTTCCCGGCAATCAACAAGACATGTCCATAGGTTCCCTTATGCGAGAATTTTTCCCTTGGCTTAAGCAGATTGCTGATAAATACTTCCGTTAAAAAGAACGAAGTGCCATCCAATTCTTTAATGAACTGCCTCGACAGGCCTATATCCAGAATATTCCACTCTCCTATCCGCCCTGCATTTTCAGCAAACATAAATGCGAGCTTGGGACATTGGAAACTCAAGGTGTAATCTGTCTTGACAACTGCATCATCAGGTGCCGTATGCCGGTCGGCAAAAAGACCCGAGGGCATATCGATGGCAATGACCCTGGCCATTGAACGGTTGACAAGTTCTATACAGTCCGCCGCCAGGCCTTCTATGGATTTAGATAGACCCGTACCGAACAAGGCATCTATCACGATGTCTCCGGCTTGAAGCTCAGGCAGGTCGGCAGAAGTGACGATATCCACGACGTCCTCCCCTGAAATGCGTTTGAGGCGTTGTTCATTCACAAGAAAATCATCAGAAGCCTTATCGGTATACCTTA
This sequence comes from Bacteroidia bacterium, assembly GCA_025450395.1. Taxonomy (GTDB): domain Bacteria; phylum Bacteroidota; class Bacteroidia; order NS11-12g; family UBA955; genus JABMMZ01. The sequence goes on along the minus strand of JANWHK010000012.1, from coordinate 7,901 downwards.
CGATATATGCAGTTACCTTATAATTGCGGTGTTTCAGCAACCTGGCAATTGCCAGCCCGTCGCCGCCATTATTGCCGAGTCCGCAGAAGATACTGAAATGCTGCTGCTGGCCGAAATGGTTGATGATCCATTCCACGCACCTTGAAGCTGCCCTTTCCATCAGGTCAACCGATGAAATGGGCTCGTGGGCAATGGTATAGGCATCTGCCTCCCTGATCTGCTCTGGGGACAATATTTTCAGGAGTTGTTTCAAGGTGGAATGATGGGTCAAATTTAGGAAAGAAAAGCAAAACTTGTTTCAGGCAACATTTTTTGTATATTTGTGTCTACTAGTTATGAAAATAAACATACTTGCACTTTTTTTCTTAATTTCCATATTTATCCCGCAAGGTGTAAAAGCCAGTCATTTAAGGGGTGGAGAGATCTCCTACAAATGGCTTGGCGGCAAAAAATACCAGGTCAATATCAAAATATACCGCGATTGCAGGGGTATCGCCTTAAATTCGCCTATGTTCAGGATGTTCAATGACCAGGGAGACAGCCTTATTTACAGTGCCACAAGGGTATCCATTGAAGACGTAACGAATATATGCAAGGATTCAAGCACGCGTTGTTACCCTCAAAACCAGACCACCGGCAATATGGGAATAGAGATACACCACTATACCAGCACCATAGATTTTGCGGCCTCTCCTTACAGTTCCTTCATGAGCAATTCCTGCAAGGTTTATTTTTCAGTGGAGCAGTGCTGTATAAGTTGGGGCATAACCATGCAGGATCTGAATTTTTATATTGAATCCATGCTGGATGTCTGCCTGACCAATTACCACAATTCTTCCCCACAATTCAACTCCATTCCCTTTTTTGAGGTTGATTGTAATGTACCGGTACGCCAAAGTGTATCTGCCATAGATCCGGCTGATTACGATTCCATCAGTCATGAGGTGTCTCAACCTATAGATGCCCATAATTCTTATCCTTATAATCCTGGATATGCCATCCCCCTCACGCCTTTTTGCCCACCAAATAATTACACTGTAAAGTGTACACCTATACCAAATATCAAGACACCAATAGGTTTTTATTTTGACAAACCTAGCGGCAATATGGTCTTCACACCAATTAAATGCGATGAACTCTCCACAATTTTCATTAAAGTAAAGGAATTCAGGAAAATCAACGGTACCATGCAACTGGTGGGCGCCTCGATGCGTTCCACACATATAGTAGTGCTCGTCAGAAATACAACTCCGGTTAACTTCACCCCTGAAATGTCAGGAAATACCGACTACCAATTCCAGGTGGGCAAAAACAAGTGTATCGATTTCACGACACTGGATACCCTTTTGATCGGTCAAAGCCAGGGTGATTCGACTTTAATAAAAGCTACAGGCCTGCCACCGGGTTCCACTTTTACATACACGAACTCTTCAGCTAAAAACAAGACTGGACGTTTTTGCTGGACAGCCCACGATTCGGTTTACAAAAAGGATTTTCAGGAATATGTTTTCAACCTGTTGGTAAAAGACAATTATTGCCCTTTCCCGCAGATGATTCAAAAAGGCATTCGCATCGTCTTGTCGCCATTTGATTCTACAGGTAAAGTGAAAGTATTAACCTATATCGACGATAATGGCAATAACAAGAAGGATGCTGGTGAAGAAATTGTAAAGGCCCCTGTATATATCAAGTTCAAGAACTGGACGCGTTTTTTCGAAACAGATGCAGATGGCCAGCTCGAGCAGGAACTGCCTGTAGGATCTGCACGAATCAGCAGCCATGCTTTTGGTGCTGGCAGTCAAACGTTAGATACCATTTTACAGGTCATATTGGACAGCAACCATGTGGTGCAACTCGCAGTGAAAAGACCTGCAGGTATCCATGGCAGGATTTACGAAGACAAAAATGCGAATTGTACCTATGATGCCGGTGAACCTGTGTTTGAAGACATCATCGTAAAAACCAATAAAGGCAATCATGTAAGCCTGAGTGACGGTGATGGAAAATATTTGCTCAGCCCCGATTCAGGCACGTATACAGTTTCTGTACCTGTCAATATTAAAAAATACACCTTACAGTGCAACAGCAGCAAGACTCTTTATGTAAAACGTGACACGGCATACAGAAATATTGATTTTGCACTGACAAGGGTTCTTTCTTACAACGATATTTCTGTGTTGACCAAATGGGACAGGTTGCGCAGGGGTGCTATCACAAGGGGAAGTATTGTGGTTGAGAACATGGGCAGCAAAACGGTGAAGAATATCAAGGCTTATATGCCTGTACCATCACTATTGGCACTTTACGATATATCCGGCAACCCAATATACCTGGATACTGTGGTGTTAAAAATCGATTCACTTAAGGTCAATCAGACCTTCACTTATTATTTCTCCTTTAACGTTGATGCTAACAATTTCAAGTCAGGACAAAGTATCTGTTTCAAGAATTTCATGGATGCCACGACCAATGCCTCCGATTCATTGCCTGCAAATAATACCTTTAATGCCTGTGGCACTGTTACCACCGCATATGACCCGAATGAAAAGCTGCTGCTCGACAACAGGGACCTGACTTATTCAGACCATACCATCTCTTATACTGTTCATTTCCAGAATACAGGAAATGATACGGCGATGCAGGTCATCGTGCGGGATACCATCAATACCCAATTCCTGGATCTCGAACAGTTCAAGCTCAACTGGAGTGATTATCCATGCAAGACCTATATGCGCGAAAATGTGCTTGTATTTGTATTCGACAATATCCAATTGCCTTACCAAAGCCTGTCAGGTGACAAAAGCCAGGCAGCTTTTAATTTCACCCTTGGCCTGAGGCCGGTAGCAAAAAAGGAAACTTCTTTCAACAATAAGGCGGCCATATTCTTTGATTATGAAGATGCCGTCATCACAAAACCTGCAGTTGCCAAATATGTCAGCCCGCTGAAAATACGCGACATCTCCACAACAAGCATTTGTAATAACCAAAAGGGCGCTGTCAGTTATTTCAGCGTTTTGCCACTCAACATTAACAACACGATGGAATTACAGATATCAGACATCAACGGCAGTTTTGCCCAAGCCATTACCATCGGTTCACAACAGAATTCCGAGAGCAACGGAAGCATCGACTTCAGCATACCGGGCAACCTGGCGGAAGGAAACTACCTCTTAAGATTGGTCAGCAGCTCCCCTGCCTTGGAAAGCATACCTGACAGCGGATACATGGCCCTGCAGGTCAATCACAAACCTGACGGACAAGGTATTTCCAACCTCAGAAACAACAGCATCTGTGACAATGAAAAACTGAAATTACAACTGAGTTATGCAGGTGCTGAATTCAAGATCTACAAGAACAATGTATTGGATCTGCAACAACAGGATTATGTGAATTATGAAACAAGCGTGGCCGCCAATGATAAATTTATCGTGTACAGTACTGACCTTGGCAACGCCTGCAGCGATACCATGTTCCTGTCACCCGATGTGCTTAAAAGCCCGGATGTGAGTTTAGGCATCATGAACAGGAAAGCCAATTATTGTGAATTGGATCTCCTCATGTTAAACATGATGGGCGCTGACAAATACGATGTATTGAAGGACGGATCGCTGAAAGATACTTCACTGGTTTATTATGGGGAAATTCTCAGGAATCCTGCTGTTTACGTTTACCAGGTTATAGGTCGCGCGCAGAACGGTTGCAGCAATTATTCCGACACGGTGATGGTAAATGTGGTGCCTCTTCCAGGAAAGCCTGTTATCACCGCCAGTGTGAACACCCTTAGTGTCAATTTTACAGGCACAGTCAAGTGGTATAAAGACGGGGTTTTCGTCACACAGGGCAATATGATGCCAAACGCTCCGAGCGGTTCTTATACTGTAGAAGTGATATCTTCTGAAGGTTGCATGAATACCTCGAATGCATATCAGCACCAGAATACGGGTATAAAGACCGTCACTGCACAAAATATCACAGTCTACCCGAATCCTGCCAGCGAAAGTCTGACAGTTGAACATGATTTGAAAGGTGTGCTTGAATTCAGCATGACTGACCTGTCTGGCAAGCTGGTCTTAAAGCAGGATATTGAAGGCCATAGCCAGGTCATTGACATCAGCGACATAACTCCTGGTCTGTATCTTGTTACTTTTTCAGGTGAAGTGGGGATTTCAAGGCATCTAATAAGGATTGAGAGATAACCTCTAATCCTGTTTAGCTACTTTTATCCTGCACACCCTGCCATCTATGTATACATCTAAAAAATAAATGCCCGCCTTGTTGCCTGAGATGTCAATAGAATTATATCCATTGGTGACTTCAGTGTTAACATATAGCAACTGGCCATGTGTATTGTATAGTTTAACAGAGAAATCACCTGTTTCCTGAAATATGTACAGGCTTATCTCATTTGAATTAACAGGATTGGGGTAAACAGAAAATCTGTCCGTTACATCCTTTTCATCTATGCCTACTATTGTAACCGCATGGCACCCTGAAGTATCACTGCAGTTGTTATATGAAATGACCACTGCGTATTGGCCACTTATTACAGGCGTAAAACTCGACAATGTTTTACCGTCTATCGGCTGCTTGTTTTTGCAATCTATCCATTGGTAAGTATAGCCTGCACCGCTGGCCTTAGCTGACAATTGCTTCCCAATCCTGTTAACACCGGTATCTATAACGGTCACTGTCAGATTCAGGCTGATAATGCTATCGCAGCCAATCGCATTTGGAAAAATCTGCTCATAATTACCAGTGCTGTTATAAGTCACGCCATTGAGTGTAAAACTGTTGCAGACCGAAGTGCTGATAGAGGAATTGCTGTTTTTGCATTGTACTATCTTTTGAACCGCAAAGTCCCAATTACCTTTTGAGACCAGGTTGTATTGTTTTGCAGGATCCGGGTCGAAATCAACGGTACCTGTAAAGATGCCTGTGGTATATACATTCTTTAGGGGGTCAACCGCCACGCCATATCCCTCTCCCCTGCCGCGCATACTGATGGCCCATACAAAGTTGCCCGATGAGTCCAGTTTAGAAACATAAATATCCTCATCTGCAGCCGTCGTCAGTTTGTGGATACCTGGGCCCGGATCAAAGTCGACCGTTTCCATGAAACGTCCAACCGTATATACATTACCGCTTGCATCCAATGCCATGCCTGTACCCTCGGCAATAGTCGAAGTGCTGTCATTTCCTCCCACTCCCCTGGCCCACACATACTTGCCTGCATCATTCAGTTTAAAGACAAATGCATCGTGTTGACCCTTGGCAATAAGATTGGTGGTCATGGTGGTATCAAAATTAAAATCTGCGGTATCGATGAACCAGCCGCTACCATAAATATTGCCCGCGGCATCCGTCCTGATACATCTGTCTGAATAACCCCATTCCATCAAATTGCGCATATTCTTTGCCCAGACAAAATTGCCGGAAGCATCCAGTTTCAAGAGGTAAGATCCCCCTTGTCCCGAACCACCCAACAAATAGATCCCGTTTCCGGGATCAAAATCGACTTGTTGCTGGAAATATCCTCCTGTATAGACATTGCCGTTGCCATCCACAGAAATGGACCTGCAACTCTCATAGGCTGTTCCACCTATCTGTTTGGCCCAGACAAACTTACCTCCGGAATCAAGTTTGGAAATATAAACATCTGTATTGCCTTTGGACACCAGATCATAAGTGTTGCTGCCCGGATCAAAATCGACCGTATTTACAAAATGACCCATGGAATATACATTTCCGTCATTATCGACTCCAACTGACTGACCGTGATCCCCTGAGCTGGAACCAAATTTAACAGCCCATTTAAAATTACCGTTCCTGTCAAGTTTTAATACAAAAGCATCTTCATTTCCGGAAAATGTGAGGTTAAAAGTCTTTGTCGGATCGGGATTAAAATCCACTGTCTGTGAAAAATCACCTGTCACAATGATGTTCCCCCATTTATCGAGACAGATTGAATTGCCTGACTGACCTCCTATTGCCCCGATACGTTTGACCCATACCAAAGCTCCTTTAGCGTTTAGTTTCATGATAAAAATATCATCGTTGCCTGCCGAGGTAACATTGAAGGTCTTGACGGAGTCAGGATCAAAATCAACCTTGCCATAAAAAAAACCTGTTGTATAAGTATTTCCTGAGTCATCGTTGACTATTGAATAACTATAGTCTTCATTAGTGGAACCAAAACTTTTGGCCCATTTAAGATCTGCTATTTGAGCGCTTGTAGAACCGGCCATACAGATTAAGATCAAGTTGAATATTGTTTTCATATGGGTGTTTTTTATTATGACAGTTCAGAAATGAAGGAACATTGTTTTTACATTTATAAAAAGAACAAAATTAATCAAATAAGTGATATTAACAAAAAAACAGGAACCAAAGACCTTGTGATAATAAAACAGTGAAACCTGCGGAAACTCAAATTACTAAAATTTAAAAAAAACATTTGTGTAACCAAATAGTTACATATATATTTGTGACCTCAATAGATCACAATCTTATGGAAAACGAAGCAATCATTATCGAAAGGACCTACAATTCCCCTGCAGACAGGGTTTGGAAGGCCATCACCGACAGGGACGAAATGAAACAATGGTATTTTGACCTTGAAGCTTTTAAGCCGGAAACGGGTTTTGAATTCCAGTTCTACGGCGGAACCCCGGAAAAACAATACCTGCATCTGTGTAAGGTCACGGAAGTGGTACCGGGCAAAAAAATAACTTATAGCTGGCGTTATGACGGTTACCCGGGTATTTCATATGTCACTTTTGAATTGTTTGAGGAAGGTGACAAGACCCGCATAAAACTAACCCATGAAGGTCTTGAAAGTTTCCCAGCAGATGTGCCGGATTTCGCAAGGAAGAATTTTGTAGAAGGATGGACCGAACTTATTGGTACCTTATTGGAGGAGTATGTCAACCCTTCAAAAGCTGCCGGGTAAGCCACTTGGCTCCCACCTGTCCTAACCAGGTTCTCACCCCTCCCTACCGGTTCTCACTGCTCCCCACCTGCTCCCCGTATCCTAGTTTCCAGCTTCTTCACCTCAACCGTATTCCCTAAACAGGTATACAGGTTCTTTAAATTCTGCAAAGCTATCATCAAATCCGGATCCAGTGAAAGGGCTTTAAGGAAATATTGCTTGGCAAGTGCGGGTTCATTGGATTCGAGTTTTACCATGCCCAAATAGGCCCATGACTCGGCATTTTTAGAATATAATTTATTCAATTTCACCAGCATTTCTTCTGCCTTCCTGTATTGTTTTTCCTTAATCAACAACACGCTATATTGCAAAATGAAATCGATGTTTCCGGACTCTTTTTCAAGTACTTTTTCAAACCATTCACTGGCGTTCGATACATCCCCTGTATGCTCATATGCCTTGGCGATACGGTAAGTGGTCCAGGCATCATAAGCATTGTTTTTACCTGATGTAAGCTCGATGATCCTGGCGTATCCCTTTGTCATATAATGCAGGTGAATCAAGGTCTGCAAATGATAGACCTGCTGTTCATCCAGGAGTTTGCTTTTTTCAACGGCCTTCTGCAGGTATAAGGGGTTAGGGTCGAATTTCTCAAAATACGAGATATAGGCTTCCGTTTCGGTGAGTATATCTGGTTCCTTGTTGGTGATACATCTCAGGCCAAGCAATTTACCCGTATTTTTTTTGTAAGCTTGTGGTTTGCGGATATAATGGTCATGCACCGTCACATGGGGAATGTCGTAAGTACCAGATGAAGGCATATGGCATTTTACGCAATCATTTCCCGCAGCATCCAGGTGTTCCCTGGTGTCTGTGCACAGTGTTTGCTGGCTGCTGCTATGGCATCCCTTACACGTATTATTAAAGTGAACGCTGTTGACATTCCTGACACTCACATGCGGGTTATGGCAAT
>JANWHK010000011.1 GCA_025450395.1 Bacteroidia bacterium | reverse complement strand
GCCCGGAACGGTTATCATCACGTTGCCTCTTGTTCCTTCAGCTATGGCATGACCGTATTTCACCTTGATCAATTCGGCCTGCTTTGGCAATATGCCGAATGCTTCCACAATATCAGCAGTGATGATCTCACCACCAAAAGGGATGACGGCTGTATGCCTGATCTTGCCGTCGTGGAAAATGGCCAGGTCGGTAGTACCACCACCGATATCGACAATGGCTATTCCGGTCTGCAGTTCTTCATCATTCAGAACAGCATAAGCTGAAGCGATAGGCTCAACAAAGACATCGGAAGCTGTTAGTCCTGCATTTTCGACACATTTAACAATGGTTTTAGCCGCACTCACCCTTCCGGTTACAATATGGTATTTACATTCCAGCTTGGTGCCGGGCATGCCTTCTGGCTCCTTGGTCACAAACCTGGAATCAATTGTATATTCCTGTGGCAGCGCATGCAGTATCTTGGAACCCGGTTCAACCGCTATCCTGTATTGCTCCTTGTTCATTTCCAAAAGTTCTGCCCTGGTGATCTCAGATTCTGAATTTTCCCTGATACGCACCCCGTTCTGCTGGAAACTCTTGATATGTTCACCGGCTATACCGACGTGAACGGCATTGATCTCCACATTGGAGATCTTTGATGCCATGGCAATGGCGCCTTTAATGGCATCCACGGTCTTGGCAATATTCGTCACTTCGCCACGCATCACTCCCCCGAGTGAAGGTTGCGAACCCACCCCTAATATGTTTATTTTTCCATTCTCATTTCTCTGACCCACAATCGCGCAAACTTTTGTGGTTCCGATATCCAATCCTACTATTAATTTATTTGTATTTGACATATTTTTACGCTGGTTTTTAAGGTTGTTTATCTTCTGTAGCTTCTATATTTATTCTTCGTTCCGCGACTATCTGTCCCTTGTACTTTAGATTGATCGATTTGTATTTATCCCAGCCAATGTTGTTTAAGCCTTTCAGATAAAACGTTTTCAATTGACCGAATTTACGTTCAAGGTCATCTGCAGAACCGAATACAATACTATGATTTCCTACCTTAGGAATCAATATTATATCCATAAAATTATCTACATACAATTGTTCAATTTGTGAATGCCAGAAATTATCCGCTGCACAATACGCTGCAACGGCCAATAAATCCCTGAGTATGCGTGTTCGTGCATACCCTGTATCCACAAGGGTTTCCGTTATGTTACCGTTGGCAATAAGCACCCTTGGCGCGAAGTCATTATTGATGGGCATTTTAAATCCATTTTTTGCTACATAGTAACTTTGTCCCTGTTGGTTGACTATCCTCAGCACCGGATTTCTCTGCAACACCTTGATGATAAGTTTACCCGACAGGTCCAGCGAAATATCCGCTTTTTCTATGAATGGATTTCTCTCCAGGTCAGCCTCCATGACATCCAGTTTTACATCGCTTTTACGCGCACTTATCAATACCCTGTTCGTATCGGCTCCCCTGATGATCTCTATGATCCTGAGGCTGTCGAGGAACTCAAGTTCTTCTTTTGGCTCTATACTGACTTCTATTCGTTTTATCCTTAAATCATTCTCTTTTTGATTGACTGCCAATATTGAAAACACGATAAACACCATGATGACACCCCATAATGCCATATTCCATTTCTTATTGTTCTTGAAAAAATCAACGATCTTACGCATACAGGTTCTTTATTGGTTTCACTAACTGGTCAATATCCCCGGCTCCAAGCAACAATAATAATTCCGGCTTGGAGGTTTCAAGTTTTTTCAGCACATTTTCCTTCGCCATCAACAGGGGAGTTTTTCTCATTTTTAAAGCCAGGAACTCCGTATTGATTCCTTCTATGGGCAATTCGCGCGCAGGATAAATATCGAGTAACCAGCATTCATCCAGCATGTCAAGCGCTTCGGCAAATTCATCCGCAAAATCACGGGTCCTTGAATACAGGTGTGGCTGGAAAACGCCTGTCAGCCTTTTGCCGGGATATAGTTGTTTCACCGAGTTTATACAGGCTTTTAATTCAGTCGGGTGATGCGCATAATCATCAATGACAATGTGTTTGCCTGTATCTACCACATAGTCAAACCGTCGCTTAACACCTTTAAAAGAAGTACAGGCTTTCATTATCTGTTCGGCAGTTGCCCCGAGACAGAGACAAGCTGTGATAGCCGCTGTCGCATTTTCTATATTGTGGAAGCCCGGCAAGCCGTTGGTCACACGCGACAAAATATCTTTATAACGATACGTAAAGCAAAAACGGTGCTGAATGATCTCCACTTCCTGGTACACTGCATCTGAACCCGGCAGGCTGCCATAATGCAATACTTTTTCAGTGCTTTCCAGGTCAAGCTGGTCATTGATAATGTTCACTCCACCTTCCCTGATACAGTTGACAAATTCCTGGAAGGAACGCTTCACTTCTTCCGGCTTGCCATAGATATCCAGGTGGTCGGCATCTGTGGAAGTGACGATGGATATGTCAGGGGACAGGTGCAGGAATGACCTGTCGAATTCATCTGCCTCCACCACCATCACCGGTCGTTCGGTGAGGGACCTGCCATCCTTTTTATGAAAATAATTGCTGTTAAAATTCGAGCTGACACCGCCGAGGAAAGCTGTGAAATTAATGCCGCATTCGTTCAGTATGTGGGCAATCATGCAACTGGTGGTGGTCTTCCCGTGTGTTCCCGCTATGGCGATGGTAAATGAATTTTCGGATATCATGCCAAGCACTTCCGCGCGTTTATAAATTTTAATATTGCGGGATACAAGGTATACCAGTTCTTCATGGTCCTTAGGTATAGCCGGTGTATAAATAACAATGCTGCGCTTGCCTGTTAAAACCTGCTGGGGAATCGCTTCGATCCGCTCATCATAGTGTATTATGAATCCTTCTTTTTCCAATTGTAAAGTGAAATCATTCCTGACCTTGTCGTATCCGTGCACTTCTATTCCAATCGCGTGAAAATACCTCGCAATGGCACTCATACCGATGCCACCGATACCTAAAAAATACGCTATTTTAATATCAGTTAATTTCATTTGACAAGTTTTTCAACTTCATTCACAATTTCCAATAACGCCTCCGGTTTTGCAAAATCCTCCAGGTTCTTGCTCAAAATATCCTGTAATTGCTTGTTCAATACCAGGTTTTCTATATGGTCCAGCAATTGTTTTCCCGCATCCTTATCCTTTAACAATACAGCCGCATTTTTGTTCACCAGGGCCATCGCATTTCTTGTTTGATGGTCTTCAGCTACATTGGGTGAAGGCACCAGGATGGAAGGTTTCTGCAACAATGACAATTCGCTTACCGAAATAGCACCAGCCCTTGAAACGACAATATCCGCAGCAGCATAGGCAGTAGCCATATCGACAATAAATTCCGACGCTTTTATTCCCTCATAAGTATAAGTTTCAGCCTTGTAATTCTTGCCTGTCTGCCACAAAGCCTGTATGCCCTTTTCAACCAGGGTCGCAATGATGTTTTGCATACTGAGATTAATGGTCCTTGCACCTAAACTGCCCCCTATCACCAATACAAGTGGTTTCAGCTCATCAAAGCCAAGCTTTGTTTTTGCATGTGCCTTCTGCATATCCCTGGCGTGGTAAATTTCGGCTCTTACAGGATTTCCGGTGAGAACAATCTTGTCGTCAGGGAAAAACCTTTTCATATCCGGATATGCCACGCATATCTTCGACACTTTTTTACCCAGCCATTTATTGGTCAGGCCGGCATACGAATTCTGCTCTTGTATCAAGGTCGGAATACCTTTATTGGAAGCGACGTACAATACAGCTGAACTTGCATAGCCACCCACTCCTATGACAACCTGTGGGTTAAAATCCCTGATGATGGATTTTGCGCGCATGATACTTTTCAGGAATTTGAAAGGCACTATCAGGTTACTCCACGTAAATTTTCTCTGTATGCCAACGATGGGCAGACCGATGATACGATAACCTGCGTTGGGCACTTTTTCCATTTCCATCCTGCCATTGGCACCTACAAATAAAATATCGCTTTCCGGGTATCGTTTCCTGATCTCATTTGCAATGGCAATAGCGGGAAAAATATGCCCGCCTGTACCCCCGCCAGATATGATGACTTTATACAACAACTGTGTTTTCTCCTTTACCGTTTTCAAGATTTAATTCTTCCTGTTCTTCAACGGCCCTACTCACACTCAGAAGCACCCCGAAGGTGGCACTCGTGAAAATAATACTGGTCCCTCCCATGCTGATAAGCGGCAGTGTCAGGCCCGTTACAGGGAACAAGCTTGTGGCCACTGCCATGTGTATAAATGCCTGCAAGACCAGGCTGAATGACAGACCTACTGCCAGCAGCGCGCCGAAAGCCTTTGGACTTTTAAGCACTATCCTGATGGAGCGGTATAATATTAACAGGTATAGACCCATCACTGTCAACCCGCCGAATATCAAGCCATATTCCTCGATGATGACAGCAAAAATATTATCAGAATAGGCTTCCGGCAGGTAAGCGCTTTGTTCGCCTTTACCGGGACCCTTTCCCCAAATACCACCCGATACAACTGCTATCTTTGATTGTACGGTCTGGAAGGCTTCCGTTGAATCCCTTCCTGAAAATTTTTCAAGCCTCGCTTTCCACGTGGTTGCCCTGCCGGGTAACATGCTGTCAGGCGCTTTCAACAATACCAGAAAACCAATGGTTCCCATGATGGCAAAAACACCTGCAAGCAACAGTAAATGCTTGATGCGCGCATTGCCCAGGAACAACAACAAACAACAGGACATGAACATGACCAGTGAAGTACTCAGGTTTTCGGGCATGATGAGGAAACAGATGCCGCATATCCATGCAAGTATGACCATAAATCCTTTCAGTGAATTTAATTCCTCCTGGTTCTTTGAGAGATACCTTGCGACATACATGATGAGGGCAAATTTCGCAAAATCACTGGCCTGGAAAGTGATGCCAATAAGTGTAATTGTTCTTTTTGCATCATTGTGGTCGTTGCCGAATATCAGTGTCGCTATCAGCAAGGGTATGCAGATGATCACCGCAAGTTGTGACAGGCGTGAAAAATATTTATAATCCAGTAAATGGAAAAAATACATCAGGAAAAAACCGCCAAAAAGGAACAGGGCATGCTTAAACAGGAAATACTCCGTATTACCACCCTGCTTCCTGAATGACAAAGAGCCGGTGGCACTGTATACCGCCAGCAAGCCAATCAATGACAAACAGATGATGGCAAACCAGATATAAGGATCTCCCCTGAATTTTAGTCTTCCTACCTGCATCGGAATTTCATGCTTAATTGTAAGTATTATTTCTTGTCATGAGGTTTTGTTTCCTTTCAATTTTCTACAGGTTTTTTACCGCTGCCTTGAACTGGCAACCCCTGTCCTCGTAATTTGCGAACAGGTCAAAACTCGCACAAGCCGGAGAAAGCAAAACCACATCGCCCTTGTTTGCAAATCTTTTGGCTACCAGCACGGCTTCCTCTGCGCTTCCTGTATTCAGCATCAGGTCCACATCCTTTCCGAATGCGGCGTGTATCTTGTGATTATCTACGCCGAGGCAAACGATGACCCGCACCTTCTCTTTCACCAGGGGCAAAAGGGCTGCATAATCATTTCCCTTGTCTACACCACCCACTATCCATATAACGGGTTTGTCCATGGTTTCCAATGCATACCATGTAGAATTGACATTAGTGGCTTTGCTGTCATTAATGAAATCCACACCACCAACTGTTGCGACATATTCCAGACGGTGTTCGACATTCTGGAAGTCGATGAGACTTTCGCGGATTACATCTTTGCTGATGCTTAAAGCGTTCGCTGCGATGGCCGCCGCCATGCTGTTGTAGCAGTTGTGTATGCCCTTTAGGGCAAAGTCGTTGATGAACATAATTAATTGGTTTGAGGGGTTTATTTGTTGATTTTCGAGTAAGTGAAATTCTTTGTTGTGGACGTAAGCTCCCTTGTCCAGTACCTTCCCATAGGCAAACGGCAATTTTTCAGCCTCTACCTTATGTGTTGAAAGATTCTCGACGGTGACTTTATCATCCGCGCAATAGATGAAATAATCATCTTTTGTCTGGTTCATGGCGATCCGGAATTTTGAATCGATATATTGCTGGAATTCGTAGTTATACCTGTCCAGGTGATCGGGTGTTAT
>JANWHK010000010.1 GCA_025450395.1 Bacteroidia bacterium | reverse complement strand
GGTACCTATATCGGTTCAGCGCCAATGGCGGAATATTCCCTGATGCGCACTGAAAATCCAACCAGTGAATACCCTACAGAAGAAGTGAACTGGCTGTTCGCGGCCGAGTTTGCCGATAGCCTGGGTGTTGACCTGATTGTTTCATCGCTGGGTTATCACACCTTTGATGATGGGTCTTTAAGTCATACGTACAAACAACTTGATGGTAAGACAAGTATAGTCGCGAAGGCCGCCGGCCATGCATACGACAAGGGCATCATGGTGGTAACCAGTGCCGGCAATGAAGGCAGCGGTAAATGGCACAGGATAGGCACCCCTTCCGATGCCGCCGGGGTGATAGGTATCGGGGCCTGTGACGAAAATGGATTCCATGTAAAATTCAGTTCGGTCGGTCCAAGTGCTGATAACCGTGTCAAACCTGATTTCCTGGCATTGGGTTACAAGGCCATGGTGGCCTCACCCAATGGTGTTTATGGAGGAAATGGCACTTCTTATTCCACGCCAATAGTCGGTGGTGCCGTGGCATGCCTGATGAATGCCTGTCCAGGTAAATCACCCGATGAACTTAAACTGGCTTTGAGACTCAGCGCCACACATACAAATTACCCTGACTCCGCTTATGGCTACGGACTGCCGGATTTCAAGCTGGCCTTACATTTACTCGGATATTTCAGTCCCGGTGATACATTAAGTGATTTCTTTTATATCAAAACAAACCCTGTATTTTTCCATGACCTGGGCATAAATTTCCGGAGCAAGTCGGCGCAGTCTGTGAAAATAAGTATCAAGGGGAAACGCAAAAAGAAGTTCAGGAACCTCTTTAACCATACCTACCGCCTGCAGGCAGGGGAATGGCTGCATGAGGACATGCTTTTCAGCATTTACAAGAAAGAAATTCGCAAGAATAGAAAGCGTAAGTTAAAAGAGCTGGTGTTGCTGATAGAAACCGAAAAAGGCACAATACAGAAAACAATCAGCTTAAGATACGATTAGGAGGTAAAATACAAAATAGCCTTTGGCATATTTTATATCAAGTATTGGTATTAATCCTTAATTTTGCGGCTATATGTACCCGCAATTACCACTACTGAAACATACATCTTCCGATCATTTTTTCATACTTGCAGGCCCCTGTGCCATTGAAGGTGAAGACATCGCTTTTGAGATTGCAGAAAGGATCAATACGATTTCAGACCGCTTACAGATTCCATGGATATTCAAGGGTTCATACCGGAAGGCCAACCGTTCAAGGGTGGATTCATTCACCGGCATCGGGGATGAGAAAGCCCTTTCGATTTTGCAAAAGGTGGGCAAGCATTTCAATATCCCTACAGTCACCGATATACACGAAACCCATGAGGCTGCCATGGCTGCGGAATATGTAGATGTATTGCAGATACCCGCTTTCCTGTTTCGCCAGACGGAGTTGCTCATAGCTGCTGCAAAAACCGGCAAGGTGGTGAACATCAAGAAAGGCCAGTTCGCGGCAGCAAATGCCATGCAACACGCCGCACAAAAGGTGCTGGACAGCGGTAACAACAACGTGATGCTGACAGACCGTGGCAATATGTTCGGTTATGGCGACATGATAGTTGATTTCCGCAATATCACATGGATGAAAAAAATGGGTTACCCGGTGATCATGGATATCACGCACAGCCTGCAACAACCCAACCAGGGCAGCGGTGTGACCGGCGGCTTGCCTGAAATGATAGAAACCATCGCAAAAGCTGCTATCGCTACCGGAGCTGATGGCTTATTCATCGAGACCCATCCAAGGCCGAATGAAGCCAAAAGTGATGGCGCAAATATGCTGCATTTAGACCTACTGGAACCACTGATGGAAAAACTGCTGAAAATAAGAAAAGCGATACTTTAACACCATGCCATTCCTACAGGACATTTCAATTAAAAAAATCTGGCTTGTAGGTATCGTAATACATGTTTTAGCGGCCTGGCTCAGCAAAGGTTATTTCCATGTCGATGAACATTTCCAATTGCTGGAATATGCGTCCTATAAACTCCACCGCACTGATATCTCTAACCTGCCCTGGGAATACGGAAAAGGTATGCGACCCTCATTGCAGGTGATGGTGGCTTATCTCATGACTTTTTGTCTGCAATTCCTGAATCCCTTCCATATCGCATTTATACTGAGGTTACTTTCTGTAGCATTAGCCCTCACTGCGGTCTATCATGCCGGCAAGACCGTGTTTCACAACGAGAAACATTTAAAACTCTATTACCTGATCGCACTTTCCTTATGGTTCATGCCCTACCAGTATGTTCGTTTTTCCTCTGAAAACTGGTCCGGTTTCATGATGCTGTTCTCCGTAATACTTGTGCTAAGGAATAAACCGATGATATACTGCGGTCTCCTCAGCGGATTGGCCTTTTGTTTCAGGTACCAGGCGGCCTTTTTTATATTCGGCTTGTTCATGTGGCTATTGTTCATTAAAAAAGCAAATATCAGGCAGGTCTCCTTTTTTATCAGCGGGTTCCTTATCGTCTTTATGCTGGGCGTGTTGACCGACTACTGGCTATACGGAAAATGGGTACTGTCCTCATACCAGTATTTTTTCATCAACCTGGTTGAAGGCAAGGCTGCAGAGTACGGCACAGAACCCTTCTATTATTATTTCAAAATGATAACTGAATCCGCCATGGTACCAATAGGACTCTTATTGATAATGTCTTATATATTCTTCCTGACTAAGCAACCCAAATCCGTTTTTACATGGGTGAGCCTTCCCTTCCTTCTTTTGCATTGTCTTATAGCGCATAAGGAACTAAGATTCCTGTTTCCCCTGGTCTATTTTGTCCCGGTTTTTCTGACCGTGTTGCTCAGCCGCCTGGACCTGGGTAAAACCAAACAGCCTGCTATCATAAGGATCTTTGCATGGCTGTGTATTGTATTGAATTTTATACTGTTGCCTTTGTCATCATTTAAGGCCTCTAATCCGCGCATCTCATTACAGGAACATTTGTATAAGACTGATGAAGCGCCTGTTTGCCTCAAGGAGAATCCATATCTTGACGTACATTGGTACACCTTTTATTTTCCTGAAAAGTTTGATCCAAGGCACCTGCAAGTGGTAAGTACCGGCGATAGTTTACGCTCCGGACAGACGCTGATTGTGCGTTCCTACATAAGCAGGCTGGAAGCTACAAATATAGTATACAGGCAAGTGCCTCCTTGGCTGGAACAGGTGAATTACGGACATTGGCTGGACCGCAGCAATTTCTGGTGCATAGTTAAAAAACAATGAATGATGCCATTAGGTCATTTGCCAAGGTTAATTTTGTTTTGTCAATTCGTTAAAATAAAAAATATTGTTTCTTTTTCTGGAATAAATGTATAGTTTTGTATTAAATTAACAAAAAAACGCAACTTAACAAAAAACGCTATGAAAGATTCATTATCGCATTTACACTCGGTATGTGAAGACTGGAAAAAGGAATTGCAGTTCTTCAGGGATGAGATTCGTGTTTTAAGAAACAGGTTGGGAGACATTGTGCTTAAAAACAACAATTACAATAAGGACATATTACCACAGGTAGACCATTTTGAAAACAAGTTCCGCATACTTGAAACCCATGTGAAGGAACTCATGCGTGATGTGAAGGGCAAGGATAAAGCCATAAGCAGCCAGGTGGCAGCCCAGCCGAAACATATCAATGTCAGGATGGTGGAAACCGACCAGACCATTGAGGACCTGATGCTGATTACCTCAAAGGACTTTTATGACACAAAGAATGAGTATTACAAATTTGTGTCGGAGATATTCTGATTTCACCTGTTTCCAGTTTCTCACTTGCTTGTCCTTACCCAGGTGCATAAAGGCAAGTCAAGACCGGTCTTTGAAGGCACTGTGCATTCACCCCATTCCGCTGTTAGACCGTAATGCGCCTTCAGGAGATTAACCCCAATAGTTCCGCTTAATCCCATACTGTATAAATTCAACAGGACAAAAAACTTGTTCGGGTCTGTTATTTTTGAGCAATATCCTATGAGTTCGTTGATCTGTTCCTCCAGCACCCATTTCTCTCCTTCAGGTCCCCTGCCGTAAGCCGGAGGATCAATGATGATGCCCTGGTATACAGTCCCTTTATTGGCCTGGCGTTTCACAAACTTGAATGCATCGTCCACCAGCCAGCGTATCTCGGGACTTTTTGACAATTGCTTGTTTTCATTGGCCCAGGTCACCACATTACGCACCGCATCGAGATGCGTCACATCAGCACCCGCTTTTGCCGCCACAATGCTCGCTGCACCTGTGTAGGCAAACAAGTTCAGTACTTTGGGTGTTTCCCCGATCCTTCTCACCTGTTCATCAATGAAATGCCAGTTGTCTACCTGCTCCACGAATATGCCTAAATGGCCAAAAGATGTGCAGGATAATTTAAGCCTGAGATCAAAAGGTTTATATACCATTTCCCATGAGTTCGGGATGGTCTTGTAAAACTGCCAGCCGCCATTCTCATTGTGGGTGTCGCGGTGGCTTTTTTTGGAATTGTCTCTTTCGAACCTGGCGTGTGCTCTTGATTTCCACTCGCTTTCAGGAAGTTGTTTCGGCCACAACGCCTGGGGCTCGGGGCGTATCAGGATATATTTGCCAAATCTTTCCAGCTTTTCGGAAAAACCGCTGTCTATCAATTCATAATCTTCCCAGAGATATGGTTTGTCCTTGATCAAAATCTTTTGATGGCTTAACAGATCATTAATCGAGGTCCTTCAATACATTCACGGCTTCCTGGATATACACATCCTTCTCAAATGTCTTATTCCAGTCTCTTTTCATCCTTATCTTTGTTTCATCCGTACCAATGATTTTATCATCCGCGCTGGTATTGATAAAGTTTAATGCCTGTATACCTTTGGTTATCTCTTCATAACGCTTGTTGTCCTCTTCCTGCTGTTTCAATTCAGCCCTGTATTCTTCCAGGTTGAGCGTAAACCTGTTTTTCCTGGCCTGCATCTTTATCTTTTTAGCCAGGGCTTCTATTTCATTGAACAAAGGACTTGCCTGTATGCGTTTTTCACTGTTTACTTTAGCTTCCTGTATCTCGTCTGAAAAATCCAGGGTGATCTTGAAAGGTGCCTTGTCTATCTTGTCTGCTCCGAGAGCGAACTCATTGTCTTTCTCACCGAATTCCAGGTATCGGTACCTGTCCGGTAAAATGATGTCCGGGGTTACACCTACCAATTGTGTGGTCGTGCCATTGATACGGTAGAATTTCTGTATGGTGATCTTCACCGAACCCAATTTATCTGTTTCCCTGCTGTTGAAAGCCTCGTCCAGGTCAATAAACCTTTGAACGGTTC
>JANWHK010000009.1 GCA_025450395.1 Bacteroidia bacterium | reverse complement strand
TCATCAGAACCATAGTTCAATATGGTAGCCTTGGGTGCCATCTTCTTGACATTCATCAGCACGATGGTATCTTTGGGAAAATCAAAACTGATAGGCGCTACATCCTTTTTCGCCTGCAAACGGGGTTCTATTGCAAATTTATAAGGTGCATCAGGTGAAAAATCCACCCAATTGGTATCTCCCACGGGAGAAGTATAATAGAAGGTACCGGGTCTCACAGGCACATCAGGTTGGTAACCGAATGCCACATTGACAATTCCAATCTGCCTGACACCGACAAAGAAAGGTCCGTTGACATGCACAGGCGGCCATACCGGTGTAATAAAATTAGGAGCCGATACCAGGGTATCAGAAGTCCAGATATTTGTTTTTGGCGAACCACCTACACCATCTGCTGCCCAGATACCCAACTTGAATTTCTGGTTGATGCCTGCAAAACTCACGCTGACCTGGTTAATGTAATTAGATGTATTGGAATGGAATTTTGCGACAAAATCACCGGTGCTTCCATTGAACCCAATACCACCCACAATAGGCATTGCAGGATCTTTATATGAGTATATATGTTGCGTTGCCAACCTCAAAACTGATGTTGTATTGTTGCTGCTATTCTGGTCGTTCGCAATTTTAACGATCAATGTATCCAGTCCGGTGGCAGAAGGATAGAGCAATGGCATATTGACAAGTTTCTCTTCCAGGTATCCCAGGGAATAAGTTCCTGAATCCATAATGTTATTGGCTCCCTTGCTGATGAGGTATATTTTAAAATTCGCGAATGCCTTTTTGCCTACATTTCCAATAATTGCCCTGACAGTGTCAGGGTTGCCAAGTGGAACAGGTAATTTTCCAAGACTGTACATCTTGTTGACAGATACATCAAAATCATTGCGCGGGAATTCTATGCGCATCGTAGGGTGCAGTTCCGTAGACGAATTGGTGGTGTCTGTAAGAGTGCCTCCATTTATCCTCACAAATTTCACCTGGTTGCCCTGGTAACCACCAACCGTACCACTGTTCTCATATGTCCAGAAAATATTGGATGTCTGGGAACTGGTTTGCCTGAACTCAACCAGGACTTCAAGGTTCTTGCCCAGGACAGTATCTACTACATAAGCACTTGAAAAGACGAATCTCACCCATCCATCAACACTGCCCATATCCGAGGCTGGATCACCATCATATACTTTTTTCATTCCGGTGACACCCGTCTGGTTCACCCAATTGATATTCTTGTTGCCATAAGTACTGTTGACAGTGGTCCTGACAAATATTTTAAGGTTGCTTGAACCGCTCAGGCTGGCTGTTCCACCGTTTCTCATGAAAGAAAGACTCCTGATGGAATCCCCATGTTGAAGCGAGGTTAAAAGGTTGGCTGGAAAAATATATGCATATCGGGATGCGGCTCCTGCTACTGTGCTGGTATTGGCCGGACCTGCAAAATTGGAATTTACAAATGAACCTGACCCGAGTGTAATGACCTGTGCATGTCCAATGAATACAAACTGAAAAAACAAACAGATTAAGAGGAACTTTTTTAAACTATTCAGCATACATAATTAATATTAAATGTTTGATTCATTGTTATTTACAAATTTATGGATTTTATCAAAATTTTTGAAACCAATTTGTAAAATTAAGGATTTTTTATCATTTAGCAAATTCTTGCAATATTAAGAACCAGAACGGGTAGGAATATTACAATAAAATGACCTTCGGGGGATCAATGTGCACTTTCCCTGAATATCCCATTCAGCCATTTCAACAATGCAAAAATCACTATTGCAGCAGCTAAGAGCAACAGGCTATTTGTCAGGAAAAAATTTGCCTTGTTCTCATAACCATCCCAAAGGGAAGCGAGTATGCCCGAGAGTTTATTACCGATGGAAGTACTCAGGAACCAGCCACCCATCATCAGGGATGTAAGCCGCGGCGGACTTAATTTTGACACCAGGCTTAAGCCCATCGGACTGAGAAACAACTCGCCTACAGTGATAACACCATAAGTGCCCCATAACCACCATGAACTGGCCTTTTCGGCCCCGTTATGACAGAAATATACAGCAGCCACCATGACTATTGGAGACAAGGCAGAAATAAAAAGGCCCCAGGCAATCTTTGATGGTGTGCTCGGCTCCCTGTTCCTGCGTCTGAGGAACATAAAGAAGGCTACAACGAGCGGGGTTAAAGCCACCACCCAGAAAGGGTTGATGGACTGGTAAATTTCCGTATTGACAACTTTAACCGGCTTGCCATCGGTGGGGATCTTGCCAGGCTCCATATTACGGAAATAAATATTGTTCCCGGTGGCCATTACAACTTTTCCCGAGTCGTCCTTCACAAGGTCAAAATTGGCATCGTATTGTTCAAGCAAGGATTCCTTCGAAGGGATCGATTCAAGGTTTTTCAGGCCATCAAATACAGGCTCAACAGCCTTTGGAGCACTCCTGTCGGTATAAAATTTCGCCCAGGTAGTCAGCGCGGTGCCATTTTGCTTGAACACAGCCCAGAACATCACGGATACCAGCATCACCACCAACAGTGCAGCAATTGGCTTCTTGTCCTGCAGTCCGGCCCTTGCATACAATGAATAGTAAAAATAGATGACAGGCAGAGTTGAAAAGATAAAGGCATCCGAACTGTCGCTTCCGAATATATCCCCGGGAAGCATCCAGCCAATGAACCCGAATGCAATTGCAGGAAGGAAAATGGTCGAGAAGATCCTCAACAGCGACATGTCCTCCGATGTGGCAGGCTTGATCACGTTGCCTTCCTTATAATGCTTCAGTCCTGCAAGAAATACGCAAATACCCAGGAACATCCCGGCGCCGGCGCCGATGAAGGCAAAACCCCATCCATATTCATTCCTGAGATAAGCCGCAAAAAAATTACAGATAAGGGCACCCAGGTTAATGCCCATATAAAAGATATTGTAACCGATATCCTTCCTGGCCTTAAACTCGGGGCGATTATAAAGGTTACCGAGCAAGGTGGAAATATTGGGCTTGAAAAACCCGTTGCCCACCACGATCAGCGAAAGCCCGATATAAAAATAATTCAGGTCGTGTATCGCCATAATGCAATACCCAAGCCCCATCAGCACACCACCGATGATCACAGACTTGACATAACCCAGTTTACGGTCGGCTATTAATCCCCCTATGAAAGGCGTTAAAAAAACGAAGGCAATAAAGGTCCCGAAAATATCATAGGCCTCCTTCTTGCCCATGGCAAATCCGCCGGACACGCCGTCCCATTTCTCGCCGAGATATGTAACGAGCAACCCGATAATCAGGTAATAACCAAACCTCTCCCACATTTCTGTAAAAAACAAATAAGGCAAAGCCTTAGGGTGCTTATTTTCTGCCATAATAGAATTAAAAGGTACAAGAATACTGATTTTTCAATACATTTTTACGACATTGTCATGGTCCGGGTTTTTTTATTCATTCGAAATGCCATTATCTTTGCGTTTTAAACATAATGGCATTTAAAGTATCAAATGAATCAAAAGTAGGCGCGCTCGCAGCCATAGCCATCACGATGCTCGTATTGGGATATAATTACCTGGCAGGCAGGGGCAGCTTATTCTCAACAAAGCATACCCTGAACGCCATCTTAAAGGACGTGAATGAGATCAATACCTCAACCCCGGTACTTTACAACGGTTACAAGGTGGGTAATGTGAGGGATATAGAGATGATGAAACCCGAAGGAACTTTCCGGGTCTTCTTTGTGATTACAGAGGATATTGATATCCCCGTGAATTCCACAGTGAAGGTCACCGGATCTTTATTGGGAGGCAAGTCATTGAACCTGCAGTTCAGTCGTGAAAAAGACTTTACGAAA
This sequence comes from Bacteroidia bacterium, assembly GCA_025450395.1. GTDB lineage: Bacteria > Bacteroidota > Bacteroidia > NS11-12g > UBA955 > JABMMZ01. The sequence goes on along the minus strand of JANWHK010000009.1, from coordinate 6,225 downwards.
AACGGCCAGACCCTGATTTCAGTCGCAGACACATCGCTGGTGCAATCCATGAGCCATGTCCTGAAGCCATTGAGCACAAAGATCAGCAGCATTGTCAATTCCCTTGACAGCCTGCTTGCTGAAGGGGAACTGAACGAAACCATCGCCAACCTCAATACTTCATTAAAATCCTTTACCAAGACCAGCAATAATGCTTCACTGATGCTGCAGGAAAACACGCCAAAATTAGGCGCCATATTAAACAACATGGAGCACATCACCCAGAACCTGAAAAACTACAACGAGAGTATCACGCTTGTGCTGGCCAACCTGAGAACAACTACGGATAATCTTGCGGCCCTCAAGCTCAAGGAAACCATTGATAAAGCGAATTCTGTGCTTGCCGATGTCAGCGTGATCATGGACAAGATCAATAAAGGCGAAGGAAGTCTCGGCTTGCTGGTCAATGACAAGGCGCTATACAACAACCTGAACCAGACTTCAATTGACCTGGATATCCTGTTAAAGGACTTCAATAAACACCCTGCCAAGTATTTACCAGTACCTTTTACTAAAAGACAGCGGAAAAAGGCCATGGAAGCGAGTAAAAAAGCCCCAAAGTAAAATAATTATTTTTTTATTTATTGAAAAATAGTCGTATACTTGCAGTGTTGAATCGAATATTCTACTTTTCTTAGAAATCTCTTATTCAACGCCCCCCAACATTTCCTTAATTTACTATCTTATTTCAAAATAATTTTATATATTTTATACATTTCTACCATAAATAATGGAAAATAAAGACTTATTAGACAAACCCCTTGAAGAATTAAGGGTGATTGCTAACGCCATTGGCATCGACGGTGCATCTGAACTTGAAAAACCCGAACTGCTTGCCAGGTTATCCGAAATGGAAACGAGCAAAAATGAAAACAACTCCGAGAACAACACCGGAAACAACATTGAGAAGCCAAAAATGCCCAGGCCAAAAGCAAAGGCCAAATTCAACAAAAAGAGAACTGAAGACAATGGCAACCATCAACCGGGTGTGATCAACAGCAATCCATCCATCACAGATGAGATAGCGCAGTTTGAAATCCCCGAAATGCCTGAAATAGAGGACACTGAACCAACAGATGAACCCATAAAAGAGGATGGTGCAGAAGATATAATTGTACCCGTGGTAGAACTATCCAATGAAAACCGCGTGGAAGTTTCCAATGAAATTGAAAGTCCTGCTTTGCCTCCTGTTGAAAAGACAAAACCGGTGCATGAGCATACCAGGCATCACCACAACGAAGAACATGTAAAACAACCGGATCCGCAGAAACAGGAACGCGACCGGGTTGAAAAGGAAAGACAGGAAAAAGAAGCGGCAAAACGCGACAGGGTGCAGCAGCTTTTGGAACTTGAAGGTGTTGTAAGCACACAAGGTGTTCTGGAAGTTGTGCAGGATGGTTTTGGCTTTTTAAGATCATCAGACTATAACTATATGGCCTCTCCGGACGATGTTTACCTCGCTCCTCACCAGGTGCGTTCACATGGCCTGAAAACAGGTGATACTGTATTTTGCAGTATCAGGCCCCCTAAGGAAGGTGAAAAATATTTTGCACTGGTCAAGGTTGAAAAGATAAACGGAAAAACCATTGAAGAGATAAGGGACCGTGTAAGTTTTGAACACCTCACGCCTTTGTTCCCCGATGAAAAACTGAACCTGGTAGATAAAAATGACAATTACAGCAACAGGATCATAGATCTTGTATCACCGATAGGCAAAGGCCAGCGCGGATTGATAGTGGCACAACCTAAAACAGGAAAGACGCAACTGTTGAAAAGCCTTGCAAATGCCATTGCAGCCAACCATCCTGAAGTCTACATGATCATACTCCTGATAGATGAAAGACCGGAAGAGGTGACAGATATGGCAAGAAGTGTAAAAGCTGAGGTAGTGGCCAGCACCTTTGATGAACCTGCAGATAAACACGTAAAACTTGCTAATATCGTATTGGAAAAAGCCAAAAGACTGACCGAAAGCGGCCATGATGTGGTGATATTACTCGATTCAATTACAAGACTCGCGAGGGCTTATAACACGGTGCAACCCGCATCCGGAAAAATATTATCCGGTGGTGTGGACGCAAACGCCCTGCAAAAACCGAAAAGATTCTTCGGTGCTGCCAGGAATATTGAAAATGGCGGTTCACTGACTATTATTGCCACTGCCCTGACAGAAACAGGAAGCAAGATGGATGAGGTGATCTTCGAGGAGTTTAAAGGTACAGGTAACATGGAACTGCTACTCGACAGGAAACTCAGCAATAAACGCATTTATCCTGCCATTGACATTGTTGGTTCCAGCACCAGGAGGGAAGATATGCTGCTCGACAAAAGCACGCTTCAGAAACTTTGGGTATTGCGCAACCACCTTGCAGACATGAACAGCGAGGAAGCCATGAAAATGATGCTGAAATACATGGAAGGAACCAAGAACAATAATGAGTTTTTGGTCAGCATGAACGGATAGATCCACATACGATTTACGACATACGACATACGATGGGATGGACGATGTAGTATGGGATGGACGATTGGGTTACATTGAAGCGACAAAACTGAAGTACATCCTGTGATTCAAATACTTGTCAAAGGAATACTCGGCCCTGAAACAATAGTCGTAGAACATCACGATGTTCAAGCCCATACCAAACCCGTATTGCCAGGAGTTAGCTAGCTTGTTGTTATCTGACTGGATATAAAGCAGCTGGTTGCCAGAATTCTTATTGACATACCCGATGTCATAATATGTACTCAGGTAAAGTGAAACAGGCAATATCTCATAGTTCCTGAACCGCTTCATGAATTTATATTTCCTGTTCAGAAAGCGGTATTTCAACTCGGTCTTTCCTAAAACAAACTGATTGCCGTCGATCACTTTCAATTCATAACCCCTGATATAATCCTTGCCATAACCAAGGGCCCTCACCTTGGTATAGGGTGGCAGATCCAGGCTGTAATATTTTGCCGTTGCATTAAACGAGCCATAAAAAGCACCACTGATCCTGAAATACCTGGAAACAGAAGTCCGCAGTGCGAAAGTCGTTACAGCATGTCCATCAACACGTAAATCTGCACCTTCAGCACCTATTTTTACGAGATAGCCGCGCAGTGGAAATCCCTTGAAATCCCTTCTGTCAAATGTAAAATTGTAACCGAGGTAAGTTTCCCTCTGGCGGTTGCTGCCATTGAGAAGGAAATCAGGATTTACCGCAGCCGACCTGACCGTATCCGCAATATTGATTTCCAAGTAACCCGCGTACACCTGGTGATATGAAAATATTTTTTTCCTGTGTGTGACAGCGAGTTCAAGGCCTCTCCTGTTGATCAGGTTCCTGTCCCTGTCCTTAAAGAACTGTACCTTGTCTTCGGCGGTCTTGTACCATACCTCCTTATTCGTGCTATAAGTAGCGTACACCTGTGCGCCCCAGGTCTGCTTCTTGTTGAAATAAGGGATCTTGTACCCGAAATTGACCATCCTGGTATAGCCCATGATCAGGTCCAGCTGCATGGTCTCATTCCTGCCCCTGATATTAAACCATTCAAGCCTCAGGCCATAGATCAGCCTTTTGGGATCACGCGTCAGCAACCACTGTGACAAATTCCTGTCCGCGTAATCCAGTTCAGGATATGGCCATATATACCACCTTTCAGTCACGTGAACAGTGACGATGTTGGCATTCCTTTTTATAAGTATTTCATTGAACAGGAAAAGATTGATCAGTTGCCTCCTGCTTTGCTCTTGCTGGTACTGCCAGTTTTGTATCGTATCTCCCTGCTTGAAGGTCAGCTCCCTCGTAATGATATTTGACCTGGTCTTTTTATTACCGGTTATAATAATGGAATCGACCGTAAAAATAGTGTCCTGCTGCGTTTGTGCAAAGGACTGCTGAATCAAAAAAAATAAGATTATTATAGATGCGAATGATTTCAATACTTGAACAGCATTATCAGATATCCATGTATTTCATTAAATTCTCATACCTGGAATCCATATCATCCGTCAGGTCTTCCCTGTTGAAATATTGAACAACCCTGTAATCATAACGTTCAAGCGTCGCGAGCACATTTTTCAGGGAAGTGGTGTTTAACTTCATGTGAATTTCTATCTCATTGGTGGCTTCTATCTCAAATGTAATGAATCCCAAAATCTTGGCATCACTGTATTCGATGATCCTGGATATATCGCTTACAGAATAATCAGCCGGTCTCACCCTGATAACGATGATACTGCCCGCTGACTTGATACTCAGGCTTTCGCTCAGGGCCATTACCACGTCACTGGTCTTTAATATACCAACATATGTTCCCTTTTCATCCAATACAGCCATCAGGGAAAGCTTGAGCGTCTTGAGGTGGCTGAGCGCATTGAGCAAGTGCTGGTTGAGTGTAACAAATGGCAGGACAGAAGCAAACAACGGCACTTCAGATAACAATGACTCCTTATCAATTTTCTCGATATCATATATATTGACATAGTTTACAAGGTGATTCTTGTGAACCAGCGGCAACAAATCCAAATGCAGGCTGTTCATTCTTTCCAGCGCATACCCGACGGTATCCTCTGGCGAAAGGGGTTCCAGCTCATAATTGATATGTAAATCGGAGATCATTTTATTACAAAACTAATTAAATTCAAGTCATTATCAAAATCAGGCCTTTATATCAACTTCATTTTTACTAGAAATTCTCGCAGGATTGGCTCCTGTTTCTTTTATTCTTTTTCCTGGCAAGTTTCCTGAAACTGAAATCAGACAGGTTACCGAATGCTATTCCTACAAATATATCCGCATCCCTGAGCTCTCTAGTGAACAAAAAAGATGCCAGACTATTGGTTCCAACATATATGGGACCAATGCGCGCTGAAGCACCTACCCTCACTGCCCTGTAGTCATACTCAAGCAACACCGGAAGCGAAAATTCAAAAAACCTGGATTCATATCTCGGCGAAACCATCAGGAAGCTCTGGTAACGCGCATGACGCGATAACTTATTCCTAAGACTCTGGGTAGCCACTGCGCTTACAAAAATTTTCCTGCGCAGCTGGAAGTCAGCGCTTAATACCAGCCTGGTGGGAAGACCTACACTGTAATTACCCGTATAAGACCTGTGGGAGGTAAAACCATTCATGAATGAATCGGCCATGGCCTGGTAATTCCCGCTGTTTGGTATACTATCGCTGTAAGTTCCGTCAAGTTTAATACCTGTAGGCTGGGTGATGGATACTTCGTTGAACAATGCATTTTTATAGTTCACCTTTCCAATATCCATTATAGCAAGGCCTAATTTACAGTAATACCTGGTTTGGTTCTTGCTGTAATCGCCATGTCTCTTAAAATCCTTCTTGTTGAATACATATGTGGCTCCAATATCTGTTCCCCAACCTTTTCCTATACTGTTATCACCATAAGTCACCAGCAAAAGCTTAGTCGGTTCAAAAACGAGACTATCCTGTGTTACCGACCTTACGGACATTCCTGTGTTGTGCATGTGAAAACCTGGTAAACCCCATACTTTTTTCACTGTAACACCCAGAAGTAATTTCCTGTTCCAGTCAAGATCAATTGATTTGGACACGTTTAAACCTGCACTGATCCTGGAATTCCCATTGATCGTAAATTTATTCAGGCTGTTTATTCCGCCCTGGTCATAAGTCATGAACTTAGTGTAAGCACCCTGTGAGGAATCAAATTCTTTAAAGATGGCATGCGCAAAATTCTCCGGCATGGCAGAAATCCTGGCTCCGGCGCTGGCATTGGAAATAATCCCGACACTCCATGTCTTTATTTTTACAGAGGCTGAAGGTCCATAGATATCTGAGGCCACAGAGACATGTTTTGGCCTACCGTTCAAATTTTCGCTTAACCAGCTTTTGTTGAAAATGGGATTACCACTTTCGCTCAGGTACTGTGCCGGCACATTTTTAGGCAACTTGTACGCTGAATAAGGCAACCTCATTGTAAGGTAATTATTATTGACATTAGCCCATAAGCCTGCCAGGTTCACCTGCCATTTAAAGGAACTGTAGGCATTAAACGATGGATTGACATAATAGGAATGTACCGGGCCGTAATTACTGACACCCAGTTGTGTAATATATTGGGCCTCTGCTCTTGAGAAGAGCCCCAAACATATAAAAAACAAAACTATCCGCAATTTGTGTATGTGCATATACTCTTAAACTCAACTTTC
>JANWHK010000008.1 GCA_025450395.1 Bacteroidia bacterium | reverse complement strand
TGATTCTGCTTGTTACAGGTATGCAAGTCCGGATGATACCATCTCTTTGAAACTGGTTTATGTCGGCGAAGCCATTAATGGTACCCTGATTTATAAATTAAAAGAAAAGGACAAGAATATGGGAACCTTACAAGGAAAGATGCGCGGAGACCTGCTGCTTGCCGATTATACGTTTATGTCGGAGGGCATGACTTCCGTAAGGCAAATAGCCTTCAAGAAACAAGCGGATTATTTTGTGGAAGGATACGCTGATGTTGAAACCATTGATGGCAAGACTTCCTTTAAAAACCTGGATTCCCTGAAATTCATTGACAAGATCAAGTTAATGGCAGTTGAATGCAAAAATTAACAATGAATAATTAACAATGAATAATGAATAATGAATAATGAATAATTCCGAACGTCAGAAGTGCAATTACTATAAGGAATTACTTAAACTTTCCCCCAATAATCCCCGCCAACTCTTTATACAATCCCGCATTCGATGCAATGATGGAATCACCGAAAAGGAATTCATTTCCACCTTTAAAATCGCTGACATTTCCTCCGGCTTCCTTTACGAGCAGGCACCCCGCTGCCACATCCCAGGCATGCAGTCCGTATTCAAAAAATCCCTCAAACCTGCCACAGGCCACATAAGCCAGGTCAACCGCTGCTGAACCCATGCGTCTTAATCCGTGTGTCGTCCGCATAAGGTGTTTTAAGGTCTCCAAATAGGCGTCCATGTGCACATAATCATAATATGGAAATCCTGTCGCCATCAGGGATTTTCTGAGTTCTGTCTCGGCAGACACCTGGATCTTTTCTCCATTGCACCAGGCACCTCCACCTTGCCAGGCCGTGAATAATTCCTTGCGGCCGATCTCATACACCACGCCTATCAGTATTTCTTTATGTTTCGCCAGTCCAACACTGACACTGTAAACCGGTAAATTATGGATAAAATTCGTTGTGCCGTCCAGGGGATCGATAATCCAGTTGTATTCAGCCCGGCCTTTGTCAGAAGTCTCTTCTTCGGTGATAAACCCTGCTTCGGGAAATATTTTAGCCAGTCCTGCTACCAGTTGCTTTTCGGCCTCCACGTCCACGTAGCTCACGAGTTGGTTGATGCCCTTGTCGGAAACAACCTTGTTATCAAATGATTTTCGCTCTTCACTGATATATTTGGCAACCTCGGTTACCAGGGCATTCACTTCCGCAGTCATTTGTTGTAGATTCATACTGCAAAAATAAAGATTACTTGGATTTTATTGATAATCCTGAGGTTTTTATTCCTGTTATATTTAAAGTAAATTTGCATCCATGGAGCGGAAACAAAAAGCCTTCTTGATGATACTGGATGGATGGGGCATTGGTAAACACGATTTTACAGATGGGATTTACAATGCCCATACGCCTTTTGTCGATTCGCTTTTTCAGTCTGTTCCAAATACCACTCTGACTACACATGGCAATGCCGTTGGCCTGCCTGAGGGGCAGATGGGGAATAGCGAAGTCGGTCATATAAATATTGGTGCCGGCAGGGTGGTGTGGCAACAACTGGCCCTTATCAATAAGGAGTTTAAAGATGGAACTGCGGCTAATGAAACGGTGATTGCGGAACTGGCAGACCATTGTAACAAGAATAAAAAACCTTTGCACCTGATAGGACTTGTCAGTGATGGGGGAGTGCACAGCAGTATTGAACACCTTGTGGCATTGTGCAAAATATTTGCAGATAAGGGTGTAGAGCAGATATTCATCCATGCATTCACGGATGGAAGGGATACGGATCCCAGAAGCGGAAAAGGGTTTATAGAATATGTGGAAGAACAAATTAAAGGCACTGGTGCAAAAATCGTATCGGTGATAGGCCGTTATTATGCCATGGACAGGGATAAACGCTGGGAAAGAGTGAAGCTGGCCTATGACTTGCTGGTCAATGGTGTGGGTACGGCTTTTGACAATGCTTCAGCAGCTTTGCAAGCGGGTTATGACCAGGGTGTCACGGATGAATTTATCCAGCCATCTATTATCATGCAGGGCGAGGGTAAACCTGATGGAAGGATAAAGGAAAATGATGCGGTATTGTGTTTTAATTTCAGGACAGACCGCGGCAGGCAGATCACGCAGGCGCTCACCCAGCAGGATTTTCCTGAATTTGGCATGAAGAAACTCAAGCTTGTTTACGCCACTATGACGGAATATGACCATACATACAAAGGAGTGAAAGTGGTGTTCCATTCACAGAATGTGACAAGGACACTGGGAGAAGTTATCAGCGAGGCCGGACTTAAACAATTGAGAAGTGCGGAAACTGAAAAATACCCGCATGTCACGTTCTTTTTTTCAGGCGGCAGGGAAGAACCTTTTACAGGTGAGGAAAGACTGATGGAGCCTTCACCCAAGGTAGCTACATATGACCTTCAACCGGAAATGAGCGCTCTGCCATTGACTGAAAAAATATTGCAGGCGATAGAATCTGAAAATTACGACTTTATTTGCCTGAATTTTGCCAATACGGACATGGTGGGCCATACCGGCGTATGGGAGGCTATTATCAAGGCTGCCGAAACGATTGACGGATGCGTGAAACGCATAGTGAAAAAAGGTCTTGAAAAAGGTTACCAGTTTGTAATCATTGCCGACCATGGAAATTCAGATGAGGCAAGGAATCCGGATGGATCACCGAACACCGCCCATAGCATGAATCCAGTTCCATGTTTTATTATCAGTGATAAATGCAAATCCGCTATAGATGGTGGCAAGCTGGCCGATGTAGCACCGACTATCCTGAAATTGATGGATATGCCACAACCTTCCGAAATGGATGGCAAACCACTGTTTTAATTGTAATTTGTAACTTGTAAATTGTAAATTCCTCACCCTTCCACAAGGTGGTCATTATAATCGGTTTCTTCAACATTGTCATTGCTGTACCTGAAATAAAGCGCTGTCAGGGAAGCATATATAAATGCGCCGATGATGGCACTTGTAATGGATGAGAAAATTTGCTGTACCACAAGTGAAGTGATTGAATCCGAGTTCTTGTCAATGATTGAAAAAGTGATGCCCGTGATGATGAGTGACAGTATGATCAGGACGATCATCAGGATAAGTCCTACCAGGAAAATCATGCCGGCGCGTTTCCACGTAAGGCTCCTGTAGCTGAATGACATAGCCTCACTGATGGACATATTGCCGTGAACAATGGCAGGAAGACCCAGTGAAAACCTCAACATGAATATAACGATGACGAAAAATCCGAAAAAAGCAAGCAATATCCCTATGGGTTTTGTTACCGCTATCAACATGACCATAAGGAATATAAAGATCACTCCAATTGTGGTATAGAGCAATGCATATACAATGGAGAATCCAAGTATTGTAAATATCCTGCCGGAGAAGGAACCTGCCAGGGCGCTTACAAAACCATTGTTTTTGGTCCTTACTTCATTGTCGTTCAACTTAAGGAAGGTATAGAACATCCAGCAATATATCAGCATACCCAGGAGGATGGCAAGAAACAGGTATATAAAATTCAGAGAGCTGAACATGTTTTTGAAAACTTCAGATGAGTCGCTGCCTGTTCGCATCGTCTGACTCATTTCCTGCATTTTTTCGCCAAAATTCATGAAGTCGGTCAGACCCCAGCCAAAAGCCTTGAGAATGATTGGAATCAAAATCGCCAAAGAGATAATACTCATGACGATGTTCAGAACAAAATTGGGTATCAATGTCCTTTTGAATAGGGACATGGCACCTTCAAAGGCCTGGGACCTGAATTTCAATAAATAGTCTTTCATACTTCAACAATAAAGATACTTTTTTAAAACGGCAAACTTTTTAAATATTTTTTCGATGTAAAACGATTATTTTTGCAGGCTTTATGATCAGAGGGAAAAAAATAACGGTGGTACTTCCTGCCTACAATGCAGCGTCAACACTCGAGCAGACTTACAGGGAAATACCATTTGAAATAGTGGATGAGGTAGTACTTGTGGATGATAACAGCACCGATGAAACCATCAAAAAGGCAAAGGAACTCGGTATCGTGCACCTTGTGAAACATGAAGTCAACCGTGGATATGGAGGCAACCAGAAATCATGTTATTCAAAGGCGCTTGGATTGGGCTCGGACATCATCATCATGCTTCACCCGGATTATCAATATACCCCCAAACTGATAGAAAGCATGGCATACATCATTGCCAATGATGTGTACCCTGTTGTTTTCGGCAGCAGGATTCTCGGCAAGGGTGCGTTAAAAGGTGGCATGCCCATGTATAAATATATTGCCAACAGGATGCTGACCCTGTTCCAGAATATCATGATGGGGCAGAAATTGTCGGAATATCACACAGGTTACAGGGCTTTCGATAAAAAAATATTTGAGAAGATCAATATTGAAGCAAACTCCGACGATTTTATTTTTGACAACCAGATGATAGGACAGATATTTTATGCCGGTTTTGAAATAGGGGAATTGACCTGCCCGACCAAGTATTTTGACGAAGCCAGCAGTATCAACTTCAAGCGCAGCAGTATTTATGGCCTCGGCGTTCTTGGGGTTTCTATCCAATACCGCCTTCAGAAATGGGGAGTTTGGAACTTTAGAATTTTCAGGAAGAAGTAGTCAGTAAACAGAGAAGTAGTCAGTAAACAGTGATTAGTAGATAGTAGATAGTAGATAGTAGACCGCAATCAGGGGTAAAAAAATTCTTCCAACTTCCCCCAATTGTAATTTGTAACTTGTAATTTGTAAATCCCTCGTCCCTCGTACTTCGTACCTTGTACCTCGTACTTCTCATTTACAATATTTAACTTTATATGTCTTCGCCTCCGCATATCCCGCTTCTATCGCTTTCTGCCAGTCAGAACACGCTTCCATGTGTAGTTTCAGGTTGTTGTATGCCACCCCCCGGAAGGTTAGCAAAAGTCCGATATTTTCGTAATCTGTGTCCAAAGCCTTGCCAAATGAAATGATGGCATCTTCATTCCTGTTGAGTTGTAATAGGCAGAAGCCAATATTAAAATAATATTCAGGATTGTATTTGTCTTTGCTGCTTAAAGTGGTATAGTCAGAAATAGCTTCCTCATACCGCATTGCAGCAGTAAAAGCATCGGCCCGGTTGATAAGTGCCTCCTTGTTTCCGGGGTTGTTCAGTAAAAGCAGGTTATACGCGTCTATGGCCAGGTTATAGGCCTTGGCGTCATAATAGATATTGCCTTTCAGCATCCAAATTCCTGAATCAGATGGGTCGATACGATAACATGCGTCGACATCTGCTATAGCTAACTCTAAAGCATTTATCTCAGAATATGCCAGGGCCCTTCTCTGGAGAACTTCTGTATTCTGGGGGTAAATGGATAAATACTCTGAATAATACTTTATGGACTGTTTGTAATCACCCATTTCTTCCATCAGCAGGCCGAGGTTTTTCATGACCTTATGGTCGCCCGGTTTTTTGGATTTGTAAATCAGGAAATCCGCTTCCGAGAATGTATAGTTTTTCAAGGTCTGGTGTGCAAGTGCACGGTTGTAATAAGTTTCAGACAATTGAGTATCCAGTGCCAGCGTTTTGTTAAAATCAACGAGGGCTATATTGGGTTTTTTAAGCATCAGGTAACAAGTCCCGCGCTGAAAATAGGTCAAGGCTGAACGGTTGTCGAGTCCCAGGCATTCGTCAAAAACCCGGATGGCTTCACTGTAACTGGAGTCTACCATCAGGCGTATGCCATTCCTGAACAATGCATCCTTGTCTTGTTGTGAAAATGATACCAGGACCCTTGAAAAAAGAAGGAATAGGAATAGTTTCCTGTATTGCTTGCTGCTCATTGCATGACAAAAATACAGTCAAAAAATTTGAAAATGCAAAATAGATATCTACTATTGTGGAATGATTAGTATTGAAGTGGTGTTAAGTCCCGTCTTATTGCACTTAACAGATGTGACTGACAGCAATGTGGTGGTGATTGACATTCTGAGAGCTACTTCCACTATTTGTACAGCAATACATGAAGGTGCAGAATCCGTAATTGCCGTGAAGACACCTGAAGAAGCCCTGGAGTTGAAATTGAAGGGATATATTACAGCGGCGGAAAGGGATGGTGCCAAATTGGAGGGTTTTGATATGGGGAATTCGCCTTTTGAATGCATGAATGGTGCTGTTAAAGGCAAACGCATCGCATTGACAACAACCAATGGCACCAAATGTATAGAGGCTGTTTCACATGCAGGAGCAAGGAATGTTTTATCCGGCAGTTTTTTAAACCTTGAATCCTTGTCTGATTGGTTGATCAATGATAACCAAAGGGTTGTATTATTTTGTGCAGGTTGGAAAGACAGTTTTAACCTGGAAGACACCTTGTTTGCCGGTGCGCTTGGAGGCCTGATCCATCAAAAAACAGGTTGTTTGATAGATTGTGATGCGGCACTAATGTCCATTGATCTTTATGAGTGCGCAAGGGTTGATCTGGCAAGTTATCTTAAAAAATCATCCCATTATAAAAGATTGTCGCATTTACATCACGAAGAGGACCTGAAATATTGTTTACAACATTCAGTCATTCACGAGATTACAGGTCTAAGAGATGGAGAGATGAAAAAAATTTGAATTTATTTGTTTTAATTTTTGGGAAATAGTAAGTTTGAAGCCTTAATATTTTACAAATTATGAAAAGAATAAACTATTTACTATCAGTATGCGCTATAGTGACTATCCTGGTTTCAGGATGCAAGAAAAAAGAAGTTGATCCGGAATCTACTCCGCAGGGTATTGTTGTGGAGGAGAAAAACATGTCCCTTGTTAATAAGTTTACGGGAAGTAAATGTCCTCCCTGTGGCACCTGGGGTTGGGTCATGTTTGATAAGTTAATCACTTTTGGCGCTAACAGCAGCTGTAACATGGGAACATACAGCCAGAATTTTGTTGCCTTTAATTATATTACCAAAGCTGCAACACAAATGGATTCATCTTTCGGAGCTTATAAAAACAGTTCAGGATGGCCAACTTTTGCGGTGAATGGCTCATCTAAGTTATACAGGCCTGGTGGAGCTGTTGATACTGCAAAAGAAAGGAAAATGTGCACGGATGCAATATCTTTACATGCAAATGCAACTGTTGAGGCGAATAGCGGCTACGAGTTAACATATGATGCGGCAAAAACTACAGCAACAATCAAGACCCGCGTAAAATTTTTCAAGGATATGAGCGGTGAGTTTTACATTGCTGCATATGTTATTGAAGATCACGTGATTGGTCCACAATCCGGACTGACCGGAGATGTTTCGCACCATGATGTATTAAGGGGAAGTGCCAGTGCTTCAACATGGGGAACTAAAATAAGCTCTGCCACTACTGCAGGCTCTACTTTTGATTATACATTCACAACCCCGGTCACAGCAGGTTGGAATACAGACAATATCACGGTTGTGACTGTAATCTGGAGGAAGAATGGTTCCAATTATGAGTTTGTAAATGCTTGGAGAAAGATATAAAAAAGATCAATTTTTACCAGATATTAAAACCTCACGGAAAACGTGAGGTTTTTTTTGTCAAAAAAAATTTGAAATAATTGAAATTAGTGGTAATATTGTGTAAGTTTTTAATCAATATGAAAAAAATAATACTCATTTTATTATCGGTATTGGCTTTGGACACAGCGTCCGCCCAATACTACTGTTATGCTTACCCGAATGCGGGGATCAATCCCGGAAACCTGAACAAAGATGCTGAATATCCTGTCGGCGGTGGTATTTCCGCAGGATGGGCAACACTTATTGCAGGCAACAAGATCAACCCTGTTTGGTCGCCAAGGAAGAAATTACCTTTTACATTTAATTTTGACGGCACCAATTATGACTCTATCTGGGTTTCCTCTTCAGGTGTCGTAACATTTTCAAGGACTGCAGGCACTGCTCCAATATATGACAATGCTGTGCTACCGGATGCCTCCATTCCTGACAAGTCCATCTGTATCAGGGGAATATTTACTGCTGGAAACAACAGCTCTTACGCCAATGTGGTAACAAAGACATTCGGCGCTGTTGGAAGAAGACAGTATCATATCACCTATGGTGCTTACAATGAAAACAATCTTGGCGCTGCCGGCTTTTTGTGGATTTCAATCGTTCTGGAAGAAGGTTCCAACAACATTTATTTTGTTGACCAGAGGAAATCCCCTGCAGCAACAGCCACCTCATTGACAATGGGTGTGCAAATTGATAATTCCAATGCCGTCATGGTACCCAATTCACCGGATGTGAATATGACTTCTACAGGTATTTCAAGTGAAACTGACAATACGTTTTATAAATTCGCTATGGGAACTCCTGCTGTCTATAATGCTGAAGGTTGGCTGCCAGATATGAATGATTACTTTGCATTAAGCAAACCTCCGTTTATCGTGAGCGCGAAATTCTGGAATTCAGGCAGCGCTGCAATCACAAGTGCCGATATCAATTATTCTATCAACAATGGCACACCGGTAACTGTAGCTGCATCTTCTATAAATATAGCAAAGAATGGAATGGCTGCTGTTGCCAGCAGCACTGTATGGGCACCAGGTGTAATCGGAACCTATAAAGTATCGGTTTGGTTGAGCAATATCAATGGTAACCCTGATGGTGAAGGTTTTAATGACACTGTGACCAAAAATATCATCGTTGTTGAGGACTATACAGTAAGGATGCCTTTACACGAAGTGTTCACTTCATCCACTTGTGGCCCATGTGTTGCAGGTAACAAAAATACAGATGACGTTATTTTCCCTCAGTTCCCTGATCAATTCACGGTAATTAAATACCAGATGAGCTGGCCAAGTACCGGTGACCCGTATACAACTCCTGAAGGAAATGTCAGAAGAGGTGTTTATGGCGTGAATTCTATTCCAAATATGCAGGTTGACGGTGGATGGAATGGTAATGCCGCATCTTATACTACCACACTGTTTAACCAATTCAAGTCAAAACCTTCCTTTATCAAGATTGATGCTACCCATACAATCAATTTCAAGAAGGTGGTAGTGAATGTGAAGATCACCCCGTATGCAAACTATAACAATGCTAACCTGAAGTTATTTGTCGTTATCTGTGAAAAGATGACCGCCAATAACGTCAAAACCAATGGCGAGACAGAATTCCACCATGTAGTGAAAAAATTCCTGCCGGATGCCAATGGTACTGCAATTGGTTCAATAACAACCAATACTGAAAAAACGTTTAATACCATGACCTTTAATGTTCCGGGTAATTACAGGCTACCGATTGACGGTCAAACTGCCAATATCATCAATGTAAATACAGAGAATTCCTTTGAGGAACTGAATGACTGCGAGGTGATTGTATTTGTACAGGATATGAATACCAAGGAAGTATACCAGTCTGCCAATTCAGCAGGTACAATACTTTCCATAGATGATGTCAATGGCATGACTGATGGAATTGCAGTTTATCCTAACCCTTCAGCGGATGGTTTAACTTATGTTAAATTTAACCTGAACAACACCAACAATGTAAAGGTTAATGTTTACAATGCTTTGGGACAAGTTGTTGAAACCCTGAACAGTGCGCAGTTGGTTTCCGGAACAAATGAGCTTCAGATCAATACCCAGGACTATGCAAAAGGAATCTATACCATTCAGATTGATGGTGCAGGATTCTCTTCTTCTGAAAAATTCATCGTCCAGTAATAAGACTTAATAACACATAGTGAAGCCCCGGAATTGTCCGGGGCTTTTTTTTTTGCGTTTTTTTTCATATTATTGTATTTGCATTAACTTTATGTTTGGCAGGTTTTACATATTGTTCGCCTTGTGTTTATCTTCACTTTCCATGGAGGGACAGAATTATTTTCCGGTGAGGAATGACGGAGACCTGCCTAAAGGTTATTTTCTCGACAGGATCTACCAGTCGGGTAAAACCGTTCAGCTTAACCAGCCTGCCAATGACCAGTTATCCACTACTGCACAAATACCCTTCAATTTTTATTTTTATAATACGCCCTATACTGCATATAAGGTAAGCGATAACGGATATATCACCTTTGACCTTTCACAGACCGCATCTTTATTGCCGGATTCTGTGTTGCCTGAGAATTCCATACTTGGTTTCTGGAATGATTTCAAGTTGCAGGCACTTCCACCTCCAAATGAGGGGATTGGCGTGCAGGTATTTTCCTATACATTGGGACAGGCCCCGAACAGGCAGCATGTGATACAGTTCTATGGGCTGACATTGCAATCAGACCCGCTGATTCAACCTGTCACCAACGCATCCTTGTATGCTTTCGCAATTATACTGCACGAAGGCAGTGCCGGCAGGTTTGATTTGGTGTACAGTCCTTATGGGGATAAGAACCAGAAAGGTGCTATCGGTTGCAGTAATGTCAATAACAGCCAGAAAAGACTGTTGAACGACTCCTTCGTTAACCTGCCATTCCAGTTTTCCTTTAGTTTGGACAAATTTATTGTGTACCAGTTTATACAGGGTGTCCAGCCTGATTATGATATTCTGATCAAGGAACTGAACCTCGGCAAAATTTATCCTGTCAATTCCGTTGTTAATTTCTCTGGTAAACTTTCTAACTGGGGACATAAAACCGTGAATTCATTTTACCTGAATTATTCCATCAACCAGGGAGATACGATTTCATATCTCGTTGATGGTTTAACCCTTTTACCCAACGGTGAAGGCAATATGAACTTTACCCATCCCTTTTCATGGCTCAGCGGTGCCGCCGGTTCAGTGAATGATGTCAATTTCTGGATTTCGGCTCCCAATGGCATGACCGATGGTATAAGCGCGAACAGCAATATCACGCGGAAGGTGTTGAGGAATAACAATAATTATACGGCTTTAAGGAATGTGCTTTTTGAAGAAGCCACCGGTGCCTGGTGCGGGTATTGCCCCGATGCGCATCTCATATTGAAACAGGCCGTAAAAGATCATGGCAAACGCATCATTCCGGTGTCGTACCATGTCGATGACAGTATGGCAAATGACGAGGGTAATATCATTCTTTCTACTTATGTCACGAGTTATCCGGATGCCTTTCTTGACAGGAAGATTTTCCTGGGAAGTAACAGTTCCTGGTTGACAGAAGTCAATAACAGGCTAAGCGGCAATACCCCCGTTGAGATATTCATTGAAGAAAGAAGCTTTAATGCCCAGACAAGGGAGATTGGTTACCGGGTAAGGGTTAAGTTCAGTGATTATTGGTATGGGAATCTGAGACTGGGATCCATTGTCACCGAAAACAATGTAAGGGGTAATGCCAGCCCTAACATCTGGAGCCAGTATAATTATTACAGCAAGGATCATGCAGGTGGTGTAGGAGGGGCTACACACCCTTTGTACAACGAAAAGGAATACATGGATGGTTATGTACACCAGTTTGTCAATAAGGCGATGCCAGGGGGACCTTGGGGTGTAGATGTATTAATACCTGTGCTGGTATCACCTAATTCGGAATATTCACGTGATTTTATTTATGTCATTCCACCTACTACCTTTGTAAAATTTACAAGCGATAATAATACCGAATACTGTAATACAATTGATTATGCCGGGATGAATGAGGGCCGGAATACGCCTGCAAACATCAACCTGATAGGATATGTCGTGGAATACAACGATTCGGATATCATGGATCGCCCGGTTGTAAATGCAGGACAGAAAAGATTATGGGACCTGGCAAACCAGCTCGATTATATAAATCATGCTGATGCCGGTCATTCGGTGTTCCCAAATCCGGCCAATGAGTTGGCAAATGTAAAAATAAACCTCCCCGAAGTTTCAGATGTGAGAATGGTCATCACCAACCAACTTGGCCAGGTTGTTTTCAATGAATTTTATTCTGGATTATCCACGGGTGAAAATGTGTTGTTTGTCAATACCGCAGCCTTTTCCACAGGCATTTATCATATTGCGATAAGCGCAGGTGCTGTTAGCAGCGTTTCGAAATTAAGTGTGCTCCGGTAATTTTAAAACAACAGGTTCCAAGGACTAGTCCGTGGAACCTGTCTTATATTCCATAGCTTATCTCAAGAGCGTTACTGTTCCTTCATATTGGTATTCTTCTCCATCATATGCTGTGACCCTGATGACCCAGGCATAGACATCCTGCTGTGCATTTTCACCCTTGTATTTGCCATCCCATCCCGCCAGCTTGTCATCTGTTTCCCAGAGCTTCTCTCCCCACCGGTTGTAAAGTTCGATATGGAAGGTCTTCTCACCATTGACCACTGCCATGAAGAAGTTGTTGACATTAGGTCCGGTTTTTTCAGGACTGAAAGCCGTCGGAACAAAGACCGTCACATCCGGACCTATCTTCCTTGGTGATCCTGTAGAATCCCAGCAAACAAACTGCTGCTGTGTCATGTCATCGGTATAGCTGTATGTAGATACCAGGTTCACCCAGTATTTCATGGTGTCAGCCTTGTAGCTGTGGATCGGGTTGATCTTGCTGCTGGTATCGTCCTGGTCAGGCCAGTTGAAACTCCACACATATTTCATGGAATCCCATCCCCACCTGAGTTTGGTTTCGTTAAAGAACCTGA
>JANWHK010000007.1 GCA_025450395.1 Bacteroidia bacterium | reverse complement strand
CTTGAAAATTCACACAGCTTGCGGTAAGTGTAAAAATCGTTGTTAAGCGGACCGAGCACGATATTGTGAAAAATATAGTCGATATAAACAAACCCGACTATGGAGAACACAACAATTGCCAGCCCGCTCCTGATGAGGTGTTTGCGCAAAGCATCCAGGTGGTCGAAGAAAGACATTTCCTTGTCTTTGTCCTGTGTATGAGAATCTATTGTTTCCTGGTCAAGCGCCACTTTTTGAATTATGAATTGTGAATTATGAATTATGAATGATGAGTTATGAATGATGTATATTTACATCACCATTCCGCCGCAGATATTAATCGTCTGCCCTGTGATATAGGTGCTCATATCGCTGGCCAGGAACAAACAGGCATTGGCCACGTCAGTAGTAGTGCCTCCCCTTTTGAGCGGGATTGACTCAATCCAGTTTTTCATGACATTCTCATCAAGCGTTGAAGTCATTTCTGTTTGGATAAAGCCCGGCGCCAAGGCATTGCATCTCACATTCCTGCTGCCCAGTTCCTTGGCTACAGATTTTGTCAGACCTATCATGCCCGCTTTGCTGGCGGCGTAATTCGCTTGCCCTGCATTGCCATTGATACCTATCACGGATGACATGTTAATGATGCTGCCCGACCTGTTTTTCAGGAAGGTCTTCATGCAGGCCTTGATCAGGTTAAAGGCTGATTTCAGGTTGATATTGATCACATCGTCCCACTGTTCTTCGCTCATGCGCATGATCAGGCTATCCCTGGTAATACCGGCATTGTTGATCAGGATATCGATGGTCCCGAAATCGACCACAACCTGGTCAGCCAATTCGTGTGCAGCCTTAAAATCCGATGCATCACTCTGGTAACCTTTTACTTTTACGCCATATTGTGCTGTGAGTTCCGACTCAAAGGCCCTGGCCTTGTCCACAGAACTGGCAAAAGTAAAGGCAATATTAGCGCCGTTCTTCGCGAACACTTCGGCGATGCCCTTCCCTATGCCCCTGCTTGCACCTGTAATCAGTGCAGTTTTTCCTTTTAACATATTTGATATCTGTTATTCAGGCAGCGAATTTAATTAAAAAAGGGGGAATTGGGAAATTTATGAATGAATTGGGAATTATGAGTTATGAATGGGCGCCTGTCCGTGCCCGCCGGGTTCGCTATGCTCCGTACGCCATGATATGGCGCACCACCTGCTACGCAGGTGCCTTTGGTCATCGGGGCGCGGTCCTTTAAGCTGTGTCCGTTAACCGATTACAGATCACCACGGCTTGAGGACAAGCCTCGTGATGACCGTTTCCAAAACGTCTTTGTTAGTAAAAGGATACTAAAATGAATCTTACGAAGACGGTCACGGCGAGTGCTGACGCTCCGGTCAGCATGTGGCCATCTGTAGTCGTATTGCAGAATGACAATAGAATATTACCGATTACTTCCCCTTAGGCGCGGGGTCCTCACTCTTTTTTACCCCCTTGTCTTCCTCTTTCGGTGTCAGAAGTTTCAGGGAGTTGATGTAATCCGTGTTATACTCAATCACTCTCAGATCGTTTGGCCGGCAATGTACCTGCCCATCCCATTGACCTTCGGGATTCATGTAGTCCATCACCACATGGTTTCTTTCCAATGCGCTTAATTTTCCCAGGTAACAATTTGTCTCTGACTTTTTCTCAAACTGGAAAACTTTAAAATACTGGGTCAGGTAGGTAAGTATACTGACAATGCCTGTTAATGGAATAACGTCCAGGTATGTCAGTTTTACGCCTTTCAGTCTCAGGATTTTTTCTGCAAATTTTTCCGCCTTTTCCCGATATATCCCCTTGATGTTCTTATTCCTTACGATAACACACCCATCGATCACAAAATCAACAGGATTATGCTTCATCAATATCCATTGATCGTTATGGTCAATTACAAAACCACGAATCGGTTCCTTTCGGTCGGTAAACTTAATAGTGACTAACTGACCTGCAAGTTTTTTATTATTCATATGCTTAGTTGTTGTGGATTCACTAATTTCATTGCAAAATGCCTGATACCCGCTTCCTCAAATTCAGGTCCGTAAGTTTCGAAACCATTTTTCTCATAAAAAGGAATGGCATGAAGCTGGGCATGCATCATCACCTTGTCCGCCAGGGGCAAGTCCTCCAGGACGGCCTTGACAAGAGCAGCTCCGATTCCCATTCCCCTAAACTCCTTTTCAACCGCAAAACGCTCCAACTTGATAATGCCTTTATCCTTGAACCTCCACCTTGCAGTACCGCAAACCACTCCATCACAATACGCGATAAAGTGTGTGCTTTTTTCATCGTCATCGTCGTATTCCTCTTCAGCGTCCACATCCTGTTCTACCACAAACACATGTTTGCGGATGCGGAATGCTGCTTCCTTTTCTTCTTTGGTCTTTATCTTGTTTACAACTACCTGCATTTAATCATTACCTTTCATTTAAGACAGGACTCAGCTACATCCTGTCAATGACTTGCAACATGATAAAATCCTGTTACAATCTGCATGACTTACTCAATAATTTTTACAAGTCTAATTCTTTTTTCCGAATTTTTCAATAAAAAATGGCCAGCTCGATAACCATTTCCTGTGTTGAAGATAATGAATGTCCTTTTCCATTGCAAAAGCTTCCTTTTCAAAACTGATGGACATATAAGATTTTTGATGCTTAAATCCGTTGCGGAACATCGCTGTCCAATATTCAATAAAATACCAGGTATAATACGGGATGATCAGGAGTTCGAGTTGTTGCCGGTGATGAATTTTTTCATGGTTAATGATCACAGGATTGTTCCTGCATTCCCTGTCAGCAAAAATAATGAATGGCCATAAAGCCATCGCTGATACCTTGCGGTTCCTGAATGTAAGTATATCCAGCAATGTGCGGCTAACGATCATCATCAGCCATTTCCATTGCCGTTCTTTTCCTCTTCTTCCTTGCGTTTCTTTTCTTCCTCTTCCTTCTTCTTCCTGCGCTCTTCCCTCTCCTTTTCTATCATGAGCTTGAGTTTTTCTTCCTCAGACAATTCTTTCTCAGGAGGGGTATTGCCATTCTGTTTATTCAGTTCTGTATTTTTTTTGCTGAGTGAATCCTGCAACACCATGATCTGCTTTTTAAGACTGTCAATTTCATTCATCAACTCCTTGTTTTTTTGTTGTTCAGCCGTTAGGTTATTGGTCAATTTGTCCACCTGTTTGGTCAAATCCTTGGTTTCCATAAACAGGCTGTTGTTTTCATTGTTAAGCGCCTTGTTGTGTTTCTCAAGCGTTTCAATATTGGTTTTCTGGTTGCTCACCATATTGGTCAGGTTGATGATGATATCACCATCATTTCCTTTTTCGACACCCTCTTTAAAATCCCTGAGTTTCACAAGTTCATCCTCCATCCGGATCAACTTGAATTTCAACTCATCGTTCTCCTCTTCAAGAACAACGACACTGGCCAATAACCTGTTCTTAAGATTGTTTAACCCGGTATCGCTTGTATTCCTTGAGGTGCTGCCGTTCTCGCAAAGCTTAAGTTTTGTTTTGTATTCATCTATTTCCTTGTCCTTCTTATTGATCTGGTCCTTTAACCTCACAATGATCTGGGTGAAGGCCTGCTCTTCTGACTTGCTGTCATTCACGTCAATGTCAACCAGTTGTTTTTTATCCTCTCCGAGCACTTTCATATAGTCAAACTTGACCTTGCTGTCAGGACCTACATATAATCCGAGTTTACCTTTATTAAGTTCAATATCCGTAAACGACTGAATGAAAATTCCGTTAAAATAGAGGTCATACACCTTGTCATAAGTTTTGACGCTGATGATGTTTTCGAGTTTTGTCAAGGCTCCCGATGCTTTTTTCCACCCGGTTCCTGTCCCTGTTAAAGGCACCTGCTTGTCTTTATAGACCCTGACAATCCTGTATTCCTTTTTCCTGTTGATCTCCACAGCCAAACCCTCACTGGTCTCGGAATGGGCCATCATCAGGATACCGGCACTCTGTTTTTTATTGTCATGGTCGCCAAACACCAAACCCACTTCTAACTGGAATGCAGAGTACTCTTCGGCACCGTTGGAAAACAGGTAATAACCCGATTTTTTCGAACGCCTGTAAAGTTCATAAAAACCATTTTGGCCAATGAACAGGTTTTCGGCATTAAATGTAGTATTCCAGTTCTTGTCGACGTTGTCAAATTGTTCATTGAGCAATTGTTTGGTAAAATCCTTGTTCACCTCCTGCCCAAACGCAAAAATTCCACATCCGCACATCCATAATACAAATAATTTCTTCATCTTTGCAGTTGCTTATTAAAAAAGCAAAATTAATATAATTTACCTAAATGAAGTCTTGTTTTAATTATTTATTGTTTTTACTGCCTGCGTTTGTTTTTAATTCCTGTTCCAATGATCTTGAAATCCTTGCCGATTACGAAGAAAATGCAGCTATCTACGGCTTGCTTGACCCCAGTCAACCTATACAGTTCATAAAGATCAACAAAGTATTTACCAATCCCGGTGCCAAGGCTGGCGATGTTGCCAAAATTGCGGACTCACTATATTTTGACAGTTTAGCCCCTGTGCTTGTAGAATTGGATAACGGAGGGGTAAGGAAGACCATTCCACTATACAGGGCCAATATACTGCTGAAGGACAGCGGCACTTTCGCTAACTCCCCCAACTATTTGTATGTCACCAATATGCCTATTTCCGACAGATATAAATACAGGCTGGACCTCTGGCTGCCCAAGACCGGCAAATATGTGACCTCCACAACGAATATAGTGAACTTTAACCCTGCTTCCATCCTGATGCCTATCAGGGTATTTACAATACCGAAGAACATGGAAATCCCTTCTACTCCCAGTGTAAATATGCAAATCATGTTCACTACCGGCGTAAATGGAAAAATTTATGATGCATTTTTCCATTTTAATTATATGGAGATCAACAAGGCGGATACAAATATCAAGGTTTTAAAATCCGTGCGCTGGAAAATACTCAGGAGTTTCCGCGCCCTCACTGACAAAGGCAATGAAGGTGTGAGCAGCAGGATTGCCGGTATACTTTTTTATGACCTGCTGCTGGATGAGATCCATACCAACCCCGCGGTCTTCAGGCGCTTTATGCCCTGTTCACTTGAGTTCATAGGTGGTAATCTTGAGCTTGACAATTATATCGAAGCTTCAGTTCCATCCATTGGCATTGTCCAGAAACAGACCGATTATACCAATATTAACAATGGCATTGGTCTTTTCGCATCCCGGAATACATTCGTAATTGGTGATATACAGCTCATCAACAGCAACAAGAATCTTATCAGGAACGATAACAAGTACAAGCACCTGGATTTCCATTAATCCGACTTTTTGGCACTTTTTGTGTCATGTTCTCTTCCTTTTTTTCATAAAATGGGCGGATATGTCATGTTCAACGAAATGGCATCAGGTTTGAAACTAACAACTTAAATAGTAAACTGTAAATAACATTATGAGTAAAATAATCGGAATTGACTTAGGAACAACCAACAGCTGTGTATCTGTAATGGAAGGCAATGAACCTATCGTGATCCCCAATAGCGAAGGCAAACGCACGACCCCTTCTGTTGTGGGTTTCATGAAAGATGGTGAAAGGAAGATAGGGGACCCTGCCAAACGTCAGGCCATCACCAATCCAAGAAACACCATTTTCTCCATCAAGAGGTTCATGGGCAACAATTTTGACCAGGTCACCATGGAAGCCGGAAGGGTTCCTTATGAAGTCGTAAAAGGTGACAATAACACCCCAAGGGTAAAAATAGATGACAGGTTATATACACCCCAGGAAATCAGTGCCATGGTTTTGCAGAAAATGAAAAAAACTGCGGAAGATTATCTCGGCATAGAGGTGAAGGAAGCGGTCATCACAGTGCCTGCATATTTTAACGATGCGCAACGCCAGGCTACAAAAGAAGCTGGCGAAATCGCCGGACTGAAAGTCATGCGTATCATCAACGAACCTACTGCTGCTGCCCTGGCTTATGGCCTTGATAAAAAGAACCAGGAAATGAAGATTGTCGTTTTCGACTGCGGTGGTGGTACCCACGACGTTTCTGTCCTGGAACTCGGCGATGGTGTATTCGAGGTAAAATCAACCGATGGTGATACACACCTTGGCGGTGACGATTTTGACCAGAAGATCATCGACTGGCTGGTACAGGAATTCAGGGATGAGAATGGCGGACTGGATATCAGTAAAGACCCAATGGCTTTACAAAGGTTGAAGGACGGCGCTGAAAAAGCAAAGATCGAATTGTCGAGTACAACCTCTACAGAGATCAACCTGCCTTACATCATGCCGGTGGATGGTATCCCTAAACACCTGGTGAGGACACTCAGCAGGGCTAAATTTGAACAACTGGTGGACGACCTGGTGCAAAGAACAATTGAACCATGTAAATCCGCCCTTAAAAATGCCGGCTTAAGCACCGGTGATATCAACGAAATTATATTGGTAGGTGGAAGCACACGTATCCCGGCCATACAGTCAGCCGTTGAAAAATTCTTCGGCAAGGCTCCATCAAAAGGTGTGAATCCTGATGAAGTGGTGGCAATAGGCGCTGCAATACAAGGTGGTGTTTTGACAGGTGAAGTGAAGGATGTACTGTTGCTGGATGTTACCCCGCTGAGTTTAGGTATAGAAACATACGGTGGCGTGATGACAAGGTTAATCGAATCCAATACAACCATCCCGACCAAGAAGAGTGAAACATTCAGTACAGCCAGCGATAACCAGCCAAGTGTACAGTTACATGTACTGCAGGGTGAAAGACCGATGGCCAAGGACAACCGCACCATCGGCATGTTTAACCTGGATGGCATACCACCTGCACAAAGAGGTGTGCCGCAAATCGAGGTAACTTTTGATATTGATGCCAACGGTATTTTGCATGTGAGTGCAAAAGATAAAGGTACCGGCAAGGAGCAGAAGATCAG
>JANWHK010000006.1 GCA_025450395.1 Bacteroidia bacterium | reverse complement strand
TGCCGTTACTTTTTCAGCAGGACTGGCCGCTTCGGGTCTTACGCCATTTTGTTGCATCTACTCCACTTTTTTGCAAAGGGGGTATGACCAGTTGATACACGATGTGGCACTACAGAACCTTCCTGTAATATTTGCCATTGACAGGGCAGGTCTTGTAGGTGAGGACGGACCTACACACCACGGGGTTTTTGATATCGCTTTTTTGCAGGCCATCCCGAATTTGTGCATTATTTCCCCACGCAACCAGGAAGAACTGAGGAATGCAGTCTATACCGCTTCAAAGTATAAAAACGGGCCTATACTGATAAGATACCCAAGGGGAAAAGCCGGAGAGGAATTTACACAAACGGCTCTCCTGCAACTTCCTATTGGAAAGGGTGAATGCCTGAAACAGGGAAAAAAAACAGCAGTACTGAGTATAGGCACCATGGCCAATATTTGTTCGATTGCTGTTGAAGGCAGCGATGCAGCTCATTATGACCTGCGTTTCATCAAACCATTGGATACGGTATTGTTAAATGACATTTTCAATCATTTTGAGCGCATCATTATAGTAGAAGAGGGGCAGAAGACCGGGGGAATTGCCAGCAGTATCATGCTACAAGCTTCAGAACATTCCTATAAAGGATCCATTGTTTCCCTCGGACTTGAAGACCATTTTGTCCCCCATGGCAGCATGAAGGAACTCTACGAAAGGGAAGGCTTGACGGTGGAGCGGATACGGGAACTCTTAATAAAAATGTAGACACCTGTTTTTAATAAAACATAAAACCCCTACTTTTGCCCGTATTATGTATCAATCATTATTAAGCACACATTCGCACATGCGCTGGCTGATACTCGTGACAGCCGTGTTGGCCATTGCGATGCCTTTCCTGAATTCCTCCGGCGAGGTCACCAAAAAATCAAAATTACCGGCACTGTCGTTCATGATCACATGTGATATACAATTGCTATTGGGATTGATATTGTATTTTGGGTATAGTCCGTTTGGACTGGACGCCTTTGACAACGGCATGTCATTCGTGATGAAAAATCCCATGGTTAGAAAGATCGCCGTTGAACATTTTATCCTGATGTTATTGGCGCTTGCACTGGTGCATATAGGCTATTCCAAAGCCAAGAAAGCAACGGAAAATGAGCAGTTGAAAAAGATCAGCATGAAATTTTTCGGCGTCGCCCTGATCGTGATATTAGCCGGGCTTCCCTGGGCGAGATTGTAGGAAATTACCGCATTATTCTGACAACCCCATTCAAAACCGGCTCGTCTTTATCCTTTCCAATATACCTGTATTTTAGGATATAATAATATGTGCCATCGGGCAAGGAAACACCTTGGTTGTTTTTCCTGCCATTCCAATCTATATTTTTATCCTTTGATTCAAATACCTTTACACCCCATCGGTCAAAAATATGCAGTTCATATAAAGATTCATTCTCAATAATGATATTAAATAGACTATCCTTACTGCCAGGTGAAAAGACATTCGGCCATCTGTCAACTATTCTAAAATTATTGTTTATTTTTTTGCATAAAGTATCCTTTATTCCATTGGTGAATGTTACTTCAATGCATACCCAATATACCCCAAGTGAATCCCTGAAATCTTCACAGATCATGGTATCTGAATTCCTCCCTACAAATAATCTCGATGCAATAAAAGGCGATTTTTCTTGTCGAATATCTGTGGAATGATAAAACCCCCATCTATAGTTAAAATTTGGAATTGGTTTATAATGAAAACAAAACACCGGCTTGCGGCTGCTGTCAACGGTTAAACCAATAGGTATATTAATAGAATATGGCTGAGAAACCGAAATGAGGCAATAAAAAAACACAAAGCAAGACAGGATTGTTTTCATGGAGACTATTCAAACAGGACGTGAAAAGGATTCGCACGGTTGCTTCCTCCTCTATATCTATCGCGTCTGAACCGTCAAACTCTAGAAGGGCTACATCGTACATCCCCCTAAATCCTAGCCCCTATATCCTAACTCCTTCCCCCTAGTATCCAAATATTTCCTCCAGGGTCACTACCCTCAATTCACCGTATTTCTTCAGGTCATCCATCTTGATCTTGTCTTTGGAACCTACAACTCCGATGGCCCAGGTCTTACCCCTGATATTCTGTTCCTGGAAGGCCTTGATATCCGCGAAAGTAATTTTCTGGATTGATTCATAAACCATCTTGCGGTAATCATACAAGATACCCATATCCAAGGCATTCAGGTAAGTGAAAAATACGTCCGTCTTGTTGATCCTTTCAGCTTCAATACTACTTAGTATGGCAAGTTTTGCCTGGTTAAAACTCTCCTCATTGGCCGGCATATTGGTCAGCAATTCATTCATTGCGACTATGGCCTCATTCAGTTTATCCGCCTGTGTACCCACGTAAGCCAGCAAGAGGTCATTTTTCCCTTTCTCGGAAGCCTGGTTGTAGAAGGCATATGTCGAATAAGCAAGTGCCCTTGACTCCCTGATTTCCTGGAATACAACGCTGCTCATGCCACCGCCGAAATATTCATTGAAAGCCCTGATGGTTGGTGTCCTGTTGATATCGAACATATCTGCACTCCTGCGCCAGTTGATCTCAGCCTGAACCATTTCATAATGTGTAAAAAAGACTGTATTGCCTGTATAGGTCAATGGCTTGAACTCGTATGCAGCTGGTGTAAGGAGAAACTCAGCAGGCATTTTATGATAGGTTGTAAGCGTGGTTTCAAGCGCGCTTTTATCAGCAGGTCCATAATACATGACCTGGTGTTTGTAATGTGCAAGATTCTTGATAATACCGACAAGTTCAGCCGCTGTCAAGGCTTTCAGGGACAAGCTGTCCAAAGTGTAAGTCCTTGGGTTTACCTTGCCATAAATCGCATAAGAGCTCAAGGCAGATGAGATAGACCTTTTATTGGTTTTGGCATCTCTCCTCGACTTATTGATCCTGGAGATATAATCGTTCAGGGCCGACTGGTCGGGTTTTGCGTTGGCCAGCAATTCCTCGAACAAGGCAAGAGCCTCGTTGAAATTCTGCTGTGGACCGTTCAAATAGACATAACTGCGCTTATCTCCTGCTGAAATCCCAAAATTGCAGGCAAGTTTGTAAAACTTCATGCTCAATTCGGAAGCCGTGTATTTATCTGTTCCGATATACTGTAAATACTCCAGGGCAAAAGGCAGTTTTTTATTGTTCAGCCTGCCCATATCCACGACATAATACAAGGTAAACAACTGGTTTTTATCATTCTTTTTATATAGGAGGTCAGCCTTGCCGATCTTGCCCCTTTCAAAGTTTTTTTCAAAGTCAATAAATACAGGGAAAATACTGTCAGCTTCCTCATTTAATATATCATTTACAAAGGGAGATGATTTTTCGCGGTTGAGTTCAACCTCAGTGATAGCAGGCTTTTCAACCTTATCCTTTTTTGGCTCCTCTCCCATCCTTTTAAAAACTATCGAGTATCCCTTTGTATAAAACTCATTCGCGAATTCCATGATTTCCTGTTTAGTGATCAGGCTCATCTCATAGTTGACGTTCAGTACATCTATCCAGCGCCTGTCGGTTACAAATGCATCCAGTAAGCTGTAGGCAACACCGCTATTATTTTCATAATTCTGAATATCATCCACCATATTATTGGCAATAATGCCTTTCAACAAGCCCTCATCAAATTCACCGCGCTTGATCTTTTCAACCTCGGCCAATATCAGGTCCCTCACCTCTTCGAGAGACTGGCCCTGTTTCGGCTTTCCATAAAACAAATGCACGCTGTAATCCTTCATAAAATCAGGTGAGCATCCTGCCGATAATACCTTTTGGTCTTTCACAAGGTTCAGGTCTATCAGGCCGGCCTTGCTGTTGCTTAGAATCAGGTCAACCAATCTCAACAATATGGCCTGTTTGGAAGCCACACCGTCAAAACGCCAGGCCATCATGATATTGTCTGCATCCGGACCTATCACATTGATGCTGTCGGGTATGCCTCTCGGATATTCAAGTTTAAAGCTGAACTTGGGAAGGGGTTTGCTGGCCATGTACCCGAAATGCCTGTCAACCATTGCTATCACGTCATCCGGGTTAAAATCACCGACCATGATGATGGCCATATTGTTCGGCACATAATAGGTATTGTAATAGTTCCTGATCTTCACCAGGGAAGGGTTTTTCAAATGCTCAACCGTACCAATAGTGGTCTGTGTACCATAAGGATGGTCCCTGAACAGGCTGGCATATAGTTTTTCGTAACTTTCGCTGGCATCATTGTCCAGGGAAATATTCTTTTCTTCGTATACCGCTTCCAGCTCCGTATGGAACAGGCGCAACACCGGGAATCTGTACCTTTCCGATTCTATTTCCATCCATTGGTGAATCCTGTTGGCCGGGATATCATTGACATACACCGTCTGTTCAACACTTGTAAAGGCATTTGTGCCCTGGGCACCAATACCCTGGCACATCTTGTCAAATTCATTGGCAATGCTATACTTCGAAGCCAATCCGCTGATACTGTCTATCTGGCGGTATATCTGCCTCCTTTTGCTTTCGTCTTTTGTCTTGTTGTATTGTTCATATAACTGGTCAATCTGGTCGAGGTATACCTTTTCCTTTGCATAATCCTGTGTGCCATATTTATCCGTACCCTTGAACAACATGTGTTCAAGATAGTGGGCCAGGCCGGTGTTGTCAGCCGGGTCGTTCTTGCTTCCAGCCTTGGTAGTCACTAAAGTCTGTACCCTGGGTTGGTCCTTATTCACTGATAATATGACAGTTAAGCCATTGGGCAATACATACCACCTGGTGTTGGTAGGATCTCCCGATACCCTTGTATAAGTATAACCGCACTTGGTCTCTTTGCCATAGGAACTATAACGGATCTGGGCATGGGCTGTAAAAATGCAGAAGGACAGGACTGAAAGAATGAGTTTATTGATCATTGTTGTAAGATATGGGTTTATAATGTTTATATTAAAGGATGCCAAAGGTAAGAATATTTAACAATTTTTAAAATTCCCTCAATTGAATATCAGTTAAACCACTGACTTTATCGATAAATGGAAATTACAAGTTACAAATTACAAATTACGAATTGGTAAGCAGGGAGCATATAATACACGCCAATAGGATTGTGAAAACGATAGGGAATTTGCTAATTAAGAAGTTTTCATTTTAAATTCTTGAACATTTCCAAATGCGGTATGGTCACTTCCAGAAATTCTGGTCCCCTGGTCTCGTAACCCATGCTCAGATAAAATTCCACTGCAGTTTTTCTGGCGTGTAATTCCATGATATGATATTGATGGTCGATAGCCCACTTCTCGGAAAACCTCACGAGTTGTTTACCAATCCCCTGGCCCTGTAAATCCGGCCTGACCGCCACCTGCCTCATTTTTAAAACACCTTCAGCAACTGGCTTTAACAAGAGTATTCCCACTACTTTCCCATCCATGATATATGCCAAATGGAATTGTTCATCCTCCTCCAATTCCTCTTTAGAAAATCGGAGGCCTATAGGTTTCCTGAGTACTTCCTCCCTGAGTTCAATACTTTCCAACTGTTCAGGACTCCCGTATTCTAAGCGTTTACATTCCGTATGCATATCTAAAATATTTTGAATAGTCTTATTTTTTTTGCACTTTTGACGCTTCAAATTTAATCCAATATTAATGAAACCATTCTTACTTTTTATTTCTTTATGTGTTTTTTCAGTCATTCATTCCCAGGATAGCACACGCAACAAAAAAAATGGCGGTTACCTGTTCAGGACAGTCGCCAAATGTGATGCAACAGAGGTACAGGACCAAAGCAAGACCAGCACGTGCTGGAGTTTTTCAAGTCTTTCATTCTTTGAGAGTGAATTGATGCGCATGGGCAAGGGCAGGCATAACCTGAGCGAAATGTTCATTGTCAGGAATGCCTATATCGGGAAGGCGGAAATGTATGTACGCATGAACGGGTTGCACAATTTCGGTCCGGGCGGCGCTTTTCATGACCTTCCATGGGTCATCAGGAGGTATGGCGTAATGCCTGAAGAAGCCTATAAAGGGTTAAATTATGGTTTTGACAAACACAACCATTCAGAAATGGATGCGGTTTTAAAAGGCGTTGTTGATGCAGTGAAAAACAATCCCCAGGGAAGGTTGACAGGTTCATGGAAAACGGCTTTTGCAGGTGCGATTGATGCATACCTCGGCGTGATACCGGATAAATTCACTTACCAGGGAAAAGAATATACACCCATGAGTTTCTCGAAATCATTAGGTTTGAATATGGATGATTATGTATCCCTGACATCTTTCACCCACCACCCTTTTTATACCTCATTTGTGATTGAAGTACCAGACAATTGGGCCATGGTGCAGAGCTATAATATCCCCTTGAACGAACTGGAATCGGTGGCTGAAAACGCCTTGATAAAAGGTTATAGCTGGGCCTGGGGCGCAGACGTGAGTGAAAAAGGGTTTTCTTTCAAGAATGGCGTGGCCATCGTACCCGTGAATGATTCACTTATTACCCAAGTAGGCAAGGACAATAAATCATTTAATGATCCGGGCGCGGCGAGGTCAGGCAACGCTTTTGACCACCCCATGGATGAAAAGTTCATCAATGACAGCTTAAGGCAGGCGGCATTCGACAGCTACCAGACCACTGATGATCATGGCATGCATGCAACGGCATTGGTAACTGACCAGAATGGCCGGAAATACTTCAAGATAAAGAACAGTTGGGGGACCTTGAATGACTGTGGCGGATATTTATATTGTTCCATGTCTTATTTCAGGTATAAGACCATCAATATCTATGTGCACAAAAATGCCTTGCCCAAGGACCTTGCAAAAAAGCTTGGTATAGTCCAGAATTAACAATTAATCATATAGGCTTGTCAATACATCTAGTCAAAATCGCTGAATCGGAGACTGATCTTATAGCAGACCTGGCTGATAAAATATGGCATGCCTATTATATCAGCTTTATAAGCCTTGAGCAGATAGACTATATGTTGGACAGGTTTTATAGCAAGGCTTCACTGGCCTTGCAGATAACGGAAGGCCAGGAGTTCTATAGCATCATGGATGATGAGAAGCGGGTCGGATTTGTTTCTATCAGTCAAAAAGCCCCTGCTGAATATTTCATTCATAAGTTTTATATACTGACTGAACAGCACGGAAAGAATATCGGTTCGAGTGTCATGAACCTTTTATTGGAAATGATACAATCCCGTAACAATGGACAGGAGGCGGATATACGCTTAACTGTCAACAGGCAAAATTACAAGGCCATTAATTTCTATTTCAAGAATGGTTTTAAGATAGAGGAAGCTGCTGATTTTGATATCGGTAATGGTTACTTCATGAACGATTTTGTGTTGTTGTTGAGGCAATAAAATTAGCGTTTTTTTACGATTAGACCCCATTTTGGCTTGATTCTTGTAGAATTAAATGTTGATATGTGAATAGCAATATGCGCATTTATACCCATTTAGAGAATTTTTTAGTCAACTTAGTTGACAATTCAACATACGCACTTTTGATAAGTTGTTAATAGTTTAAACCCAGTAATTACAATAGATGTAGAAATATCATTATTTTTGAGGCAGTATAAAACTGCGTGATTAAAGAATATTATATTTCGAATACAAATTTATTTGTAGCCAATGCTGGACATAAAGGACGAGGTGTGTTTACATCTAAAGTTTTGAATAAAGGAGATGTTATAGAAATTTGCCCTGTGATTGAAATGAGTTACAAGGACCATCAGAAACTAGTTGGACATATAATGGAAAATTATACATTCGTGTGGGACACCCGGAAAAGGAGTGTTGCCATCGTGCTTGGTTTTGGCTCTTTATATAACCATTCAAACAATCCGAATGCTGATTATATTAAAAAACTACAGGACGGGGTGATGATATATAAGGCTATGAGGAAAATAAAAGCCGGTGAGGAGATTACAATAGACTATGGAGACATGCATGCGGACCTCAATTAATAATAAAACCCAATTTTAAATACATATAAATATGGCAACAAAGAAAAAACCAGCTGCAAAAGCAAAAGCTACAAAAGCAGCACCAAAAGCAAAGGCTAAAACAGCAGCTAAAAAAGCAGCTCCAAAAGCTAAGGCTAAAGCAAAAGCGGCTCCAAAAGCTAAAGCTAAAGCAAAAGCAGCTCCAAAGGCTAAAGCTAAAGCTAAAGCGGCTCCAAAAGCTAAGGCTAAAGCAAAGAAATCTGCTAAAAGGCCTGCTGCTAAAAAGAAGGCTGCTGCTAAAAAGAAGTAATCTTACTTTTAACCTCTTCGTCAAAAACCCGTATCTTACCGATACGGGTTTTATTTTGCCCGCTTGTTTCCTGGACTCGGAAGCCTTTGTACTTATTCCATAAGAACCGCGTCATGGCGAATTCCGCTGCCTCGGGCGGAATGTGGCCATCTGTATATCATAGGAACGTATGTCATGACAATGCTGTCACCCTATAGGCTCACGAAGGGTTTACCAACCACTAAAAAGACTTGAAATCATCAATCTGCTTAAAGGGATTGAGTTTATTCAGGTGCAATTTGAACCCTATTGAATTTGCAAAACTTGTATTCACCTGGTTGAATTGATGAAATTGCTTCGACTTATAAAAAGGAACAAATATCTCGAGGTTGTTATTGAATAAAGACAATAATATGCCTGCCGTTGTATACAATTCAGCTGGTCCATAAACAGTAACATTATTTACATTTGTCGGTGAGGAGAAATACCCCAAATCCACGTAGATCCTTAAGGGAATAATACCCGGCAATGAAACTTCATTGGCAAGACCCAACATCCATTTATCGCTACCTCCCACCGGTAATAAATTGCGCATATTACCATTGGCATTGATAAGCTGCCTTCCGATTAAATTATTATTATTGAAAATATCTTCATTCCTTCCAAACATGGCTTCATTATACAAATAATCCTGCTTCCCGGTATTGCCACTTAAATAAAATTGCTGCATACCTATGTATCCTTTCTTTTGCAGGAATATCCCTGCAAATAATTCTGTCTTAAAGAACTTATTCTTAGGAGCAAACGTATACTTATAAAAAGCATTCATCCAGGTCTTCAGATATGTATTTGCACCGGGATTAAATTTATAATTATATCCATATTCACCATTTAATTTTACGCCATAAGCATTCACCGGATGCTTGTTTTCGATGCTGTAGGTGAGTTTATAATAATTGAAGAAATAAGGCGCCGGTAATTTTACATTATAAATATTATTATTCGTATCCCTGTAAACATTATAATCCCTGGTCAATCCCGTATGATAAAAGTTCAGCAACAATTGCTTATCAATGGTTTCAGATATCCTGCCTTTATGTTTAAAATGAAACTTTATATATGGATTCAAGCGGTAATACTGGTTGAGCTGTCCCCCTATCATGGTCCCGAATGAATGTCCCTGCAATCCTCCCTCCACTTTATACAAGTGCCTGCCATGTGACAAAAACAAGCCGTTCAACTGCCCATATCCCACCATGCTTTTAGTGGTAAATGAATACGCCGGCATCAGGGTATACTCAAGTTTGTTCCTGAAGACCGAACGGTTGAATAACAATGCTCCTACATAAAATTTATCGTAATAGTTGAACCCAATGATAGGGGTAAGATTAACCGGAACAGAGGCGTTGTGTTTAGGCAAGCTGAAAGGAAAAGCGATGGATATAAGTTTTTTGTTCCGCACATTGTTCGCATAGTTTTTTTCGGGAAGGAAACCATAAGGATTGGCATTTGCAAAGTCCCTTTTCCTCAGGAATGAATCCAGTTTTTGAGAACCTTTCACCTTAAACCCATGACGTGTTTTAACTATATCCACCTGGTTGTTTTCTTTCAGCAGGTCGGTGAAGAACCAGTCAAGGTTCATACTGGAACTTCGTTCAAAACTATACTGCATATCCTTTGGCAACGGATGCTTGAATTGCCATTCCTTATAATATGCCTTGACACAGGCCGAAAAAACAGAATCCCCCAATTGCTGCTTCAGGTAAGCAAATAACAATGGGCCTTTTGCATAAACGACTGAGCCGTAATTTAACCTTGTGAATTCTTCTGAAGGCAGGTTTAGCGGCTGTGATTTCCCTTGCCTCGCAGAAAAAAGATAAAGAAGATGGTCGATATATTCATCCAACCACTGGCGATTCCTGATGCGCTTGAAAAAAGAAGGATCAGGTTTGAACTTACCGGATATCAATTGTTCAAAAAATGTATTGATGCTTTCATCCATCCATGGAAATTTCCTTTCGTTCGTGGCAAGTATACCATAAAACCAGTTATGTCCCACTTCATGCACGATGGTGGAACTATCCGCGCTGCTGCATATGGTGATAGTTGGGTATTCCATGCCGCCCCCTGCCAGGAGAGGACCAATTACGACCGTGCATGTCTTGTATGGATAATTGCCCACACGTTTGCTGTATTCCCTGACACCCTTTTCCAGGTAATATATTGGTTCGTATTTTGATATATTCTTTATTTTGCCAGAGCTATAAACAGCAATTTTTACACTGTTATTGCCAATATTAATAGTCCTTGTTTTGAGGGTAAAATCCTTTGCGGCAAACCATGCAAAATCATGGATATTGTTTTCAGTGTATGTGTACCTCACAGCGGATACAGCTGGATATAATAAGGTATCCTTTTCTTCTATGACATGACCTGTCGATGCCAGCATATAAGACTTGGGAACGCTAATATTTACGCGGTAATCGCCAAATTCGCTGTAAAACTCACCCTGGTCCAGGTATGGCATGGCATTCCAACCATTGATATCATATACTGCCGGCTTCGGATACCATTGCGTGACGGAAAAAAAACTGTCCTTATAACCACTGCGTGAAAAGATCTTTGGAAGCTTGACAAGAAAAGGAGTGTTGATGATGAGATCTGCACCCGGAAGCAATGGTGAGTTCAGCTTCAGTTCAATGATGTCAATATGTTCAGGATGGCTTTGCCACTTCATCATTTCTCCCTGACTCATAAAGCTAAATCCGCTTATATCACCCTTCTCATTTTCGTGGCTGAAATGAAAATCGGTCTTCCCATTTTGCAATTGCTGCCTCGCAAAAGCAGTCTTGTTATTCTTGTATGCATTGGGCCATACATGCATCCAGATTGAATTCAGGGTATCCGGCGAATGGTTATAATAGTGAAATTGGATAAATGCACTCAGTGTCTTGGTTTCGGGATGAAGTTGAACATCAATTTCACAATCCACACGCTGCTGCCAGCTGGCTTGATTTACCCGGTTCTGGGCTGCAAGTGAAACCAGCATCAGCAGATTCAGTGAAATAAAAAAAAATTTCATACGGGCAAAAATAAGTTTTCTTTGGTTTATATTTGTGGTGAATAATTTATGGATTAAATATTCGAACTGTGGTTTAATATTGTTTCTTAAAATTTAAAAGATATGTTTGAAAACTTTGATGACAGCGACCTGCCGATGGATGATTACAATCGTGTGGATATTGAAGAGTCTCTCATAAAATTCAAGCAATTATCCAAAGACCAGTCCATATTTTTTTCAGAGGATGAAATTGAGGCCTTGTCCTATCATTTTTTCCTTATCAATAAACCAAAGAATCAATTGATTATTATTAATCACGGACTATACCTGTTTCCCAACAAGGTCGATTTCCTGATTGAAAAAGCCTCCATTTTTTCAATGGATGATGAATACCGGCAGGCCCTGGAAATTATCAGGCTGGCAAAATCCCTTGAACCATATAATTGTTTGGTTCACAAGATGGAAGGAGAAATACTGACGGACCTTGAACAGTTTGATGAAGCGGAAGAGAGTTTTATACTGGCCCTTGAATACTCACAATTCGAGGACCAGGAGTTTGTAGTTGATATTTACATCTATTATGCCCAGTTATTAAGCCAGAGCAACAATGTAGCCAAAGCTAACAGGCTGATAGAGAAAGCTTTAAAACGATTTCCGGCAGACGAGCAGCTTTATAACCAGCTGTCCCTGAATTTCATCTCCGGCGGCCAATATGAGAATGCTGTTGCCTATTTCAAATCGCTGATAGATAAAGACCCATATTCACACCTGAGCTGGTTTCACCTGGGCAGGTTCTATGAGCTGACCAATCAACAAACCCTCGCCTTGAGTGCTTATGAATACTCAGGCCTGGCCAATAAAAATTCAAAAAACGCTTTTTTCAGCATGGGAAGCCTGTTCGAGAGCAAAAGTGAATATCAGCAGGCAATTGATAATTATGTGCAATGTTTCAAGGATAACACGGATCTCTATCCCAATATATGCATTGCCAGATGTTACCTGGCATTGGAAAATGGAGAGATGGCAAGAGAATACCTTAAAAAAGCCAAAGGACTTGAAGACATGCTTCCGGAATTCCATTATCTGCTGGGTTTTTCTTACCTCAGCGACAAACAGCCATTGAAGGCCCTGCCATATTTCAAGAAAGTATACAAGGATGATCCTGAAGATTTTTCAGCCTTAAAAGGCATATTGACCTGTTATTCCGAACTCGACAGGTATAAGGATATAGAAGATCAATACCAGTCATTAAAGGATGACAACAAGGATATGATAATAGGCAACTGGAAGGATTTTGCCAGTATATTTTATCATTCCGAACTGGATGGGTTGCTGGATGAATTATTGACAGAAGTCGGCAAGAACAAGGAATTGAAAGAGGAACTCAATGGGGTATTAAACGTAATAAAATACGACCAGGAACCTTCAGAAAAAAACAAGGAGACAATAATATCCTATTTAATTCATAATTTTGACGATTCAATTGAAAGTGTCAAGCTATTTTCACCTGAACTGTATTATGAAGATGAAGAATTTAAAAAACTAATAAAAATTTACCAAACGCAAACAGATAAAGATGAACAGTGAAATATTTAACCTGACCCAATTGCCTGAAAGGCCAGCGCAACCGAGGGAAAGTGGACTTACCATGGTAATGGATAAAGGCTTAAGCATAAGGGAGTCACTTGACCTGATAGAACATGGAAGCCACCTGATAGACCTGCTGAAACTGGGTTTCGGCACCAGCTATGTCACACCTAAACTGAAGGAAAAGATAGGGCATTACAAAAAGGCCGGATTCAAGGTATACTTTGGTGGCACATTATTCGAGGCTTATATCATCAGGAACCAGTTTGATGATTACCGAAGGGTACTTGACTATTACGGCATAGAGCATGTTGAAGTGAGTGATGGTTCCATTGAGATCGAGCACGAAGTAAAGTGTGAATATATCCGGACCTTGGCTAAAGACTTTACAGTGATATCCGAAGTGGGTTCAAAGGATGCCGAAAAAATCATTCCGCCTTATGAATGGATTGAGATGATGGAAAAAGAACTTGAGGCTGGTGTCTGGAAAGTCATTGCAGAAGCCAGGGAAAGTGGCACTGTAGGCCTTTTCAGGGGAGATGGCGAAGTACGTTCTGGCCTTGTGGCTGAAATTGTGCGCAAGATCCCTATTGACAAGATTATTTGGGAAGCACCGCTTAAATCCCAACAGGTCTGGTTTATCAAATTATACGGGGCCAATGTGAACCTTGGAAATATTGCTCCGAGTGAGATAGTACCGCTGGAGACCTTAAGACTGGGGTTGAGAGGCGATAGTTTTGATTTTTTCCTGAATAAAAAAGTGCCTTCTAAATAAGCATACGCTTATTTTTGCATGCTTAACTTGTAAACCAATCACATTTATGAATCTTGTAGAAAAAATCAACAAAGACCTGATGGAAGCCATGAAGGCCAAGGATGAGGTAAAACTCCGAGCTATCAGGGCCATTAAATCTGCCTTTTTACTTGCTGGTACAGAAACCGGCAGCAAGGACATCTCGGATGAGACAGCGATGAAGGCTATGATGAAAATGGCCAAACAAAGAAAAGACAGTATAGAAATCTTCAGCAAAGAGAACAGGACTGATCTTGCAAAAAAGGAACAGGATGAACTTCAGGTCATAGAATCTTATCTTCCTGCAGCCATGGGCCAGGAGGATTTAAAAAAGGTCCTTAAGCAGATTATTGACCAGGTAGGTGCTACCAGCATGAAAGAAGTCGGGAAAATTATGCCATTGGCAATGAAACAATTAGCTGGACAAACAGACGGAAAGTCAATCAACGAAGCACTTAGGTCATTATTGGATAATTAACTATTCACCGGAATTTTAAAATAACGTTTTAACTTTTTTAAAATTTTCGTATGTTTGCAAACTAAAATAAAATTTTTAAATGAACACAACACTAAAAACATTGGCATTTTTGAGCATCGCTTCATTTGTATTTATGGGCGGATGTTTAAAGAAACTCGTAAAGGTGAATTTTGATTACCACACCGAGGCTGAAATTGAAACCGATTCACACATGATTATCGGACCTCTTACCTTTGGTGAATCAGTCGTCACTTCTACTTTGCAAAAAGAATTGGAAGACAATAATGCTTCACTTGACATGTTGGATGAACTGAAACTTAAATCTGCTTCAGTTAGTATTTTAAACGATCCTTTGGCCAATTTTGACAATGTTGAAAAAGTTGAATTATGGATATCTGCCGATGGCCAACCTGAAATCCTGCTAGCTTCCAAAATGCCGGTTCCAGATGCACTGAATTCAGTAGACCTAGATGTGAATAATGGCGATAACCTTGCAAATTATTTAAGGTCTCCTACTTTTACCTACAGGATCTCTGGTCTTAATACCGGCCCTCTTTACCCAATGACACTTAAGATCAATGCGGTTTGGGATGTACACGCAAGCGGTAAAAAATAATAAGGTTAATGATATTTTAAAAGGCCTCCCGAAGGGGCCTTTTTTATTTCCTCTTGCTCTTGTGAAGATGATGCATCAGATAACTTGTGCCCAAACCTACCAGGTAACCGGTGATGACATCAGAAGGATAATGTTTGCCGGCCTTTACCCTTAAATAACCTTCCAATGCAGGTATGGCAATGGCAGAAGCCCATACCCATTTCTTGTATCTGCTCTCAGGATAATACATTCTATAAGCAAATGCTGTTGTGAAACAGAGTGAAGAAGATGTAACGGTATGACCGCTAAAAAATGAAAACCTGGCATCCCTGGAGGTTCTCATATTTAAAGGAACATCCGGATTATACGCATAGGGACGGGTTCGCAATACACCCAGTTGAAAACCGTTGGCGATAGCCTGTGAAAGCAGTAAAGTCTGGTAACCAACAATCCCGATGGCTAAAATATCCTTTTTGCTTTCCTTCCTGAAAATGGCAGCTTTTGCAATGAAGGATGAATATATCAGTATATTACTCAGTTTTCTTGCGGTGATATCATAATGATGTATCGCTACCCTGTCGTACGAAGGAATGGATGCAGGATTTAAAGCATTGACCTGGAGTTCGGTTAAAGGTGTTACCTTTTGCTGAAGGCCATAAAAAGCACCAAATGACAAAAGGGAAACACTGCCATAGACAATATGTATCTTTCTAAGTTCGTAGGTTTGCCTTTGGGCAAAAACAGAGTTACATAAGCAGGTGAAAAATAGCAGTATAAATAGTCCTGCGTTAAGCTTTGCTTGATGTGTTATACAGCAAAACTTTCTCCACATCCGCAGGTACGTTTTGCATTCGGATTAACAAAATTAAATCCTTTGCCATTTAATCCATCTGTGAAATCCAGTTCTGTACCTGCAAGATATAAATAGCTTTTCAGGTCACATACAATTTTGACGTCACCACAAATAAATTCCTGGTCAGATTCTTTTCTCTCATTATCAAAATCAAGGTCATAACTAAGTCCGCTGCATCCTCCGCCCTTTACAGAAACCCTTACGAAATAATCCGGACCCATTTTCCCCTCGTTCATCAACTGATGAACTTTATGTGTTGCATTTGTCGTTATACTTATTCCCGCTGACATATGTTTTTAAATTGAATAAACTTAGTAATGTTTTTTGTTGTCCTCGATTGGAGTCAGTCCATTTTTAGACCTGTAATCATTGATTGCAGACTTGATGGCATCTTCTGCCAAAACGCTGCAATGTATCTTGACCGGTGGCAAGGCCAGTTCCTCAACGATATCCATATTGCCTATCTTCAAGGCATCATCCACACTTTTGCCTTTCAGCCATTCTGTTGCAAGACTTGAAGAAGCAATAGCGCTTCCACAACCAAAGGTCTTGAATTTTGCATCCTTGATGATACCTGTAGCATCATCTACTTCTATTTGCAAACGCATCACATCGCCGCATTCAGGTGCTCCTACTAGCCCTGTACCGACATGTTTGCTGTTTTTATCCAATGTCCCGATATTCCGGGGATTGGTGTAATGATCGATCACTTTTTCTGAATATGCCATTTTATCTTGTTTTTTTACGCTGTTGTTTATCTTTCTCTATCCTCCCTATGGATTAATGCTCCGACCAGACAATTGATTTCAGATCAATTCCTTCCTTGAACATTTCCCATAAAGGACTCATTTCCCTTAATTTTAATACCGCTTCCTTCACGTGACTGATGGCATAATCTATCTCTTCATCCGTTGTGAACCTGCTTAATCCAAAACGGAGCGAAGAGTGTGCCAATTCATCATCCAGGCCTAAAGCCTTCAGTACATAACTCGGTTCAAGGCTTGCACTGGTGCAGGCTGAACC
>JANWHK010000005.1 GCA_025450395.1 Bacteroidia bacterium | reverse complement strand
TCCTTTTATCCGGCACAATGCATCGCTGTTGTTCAGGCAGGGTGGTCTTATTTCCGCGCCATTCATGCGCGCCTCGTGTATATATAATTCCTTTCTATAAAAACCTCCCCCATTATTGAGGGTAGCTACCATGTATTCCAGGGGGTAATAAGCCTTCAGGAACAAAGCCTGGTAGCTTTCAACAGCGTAGCTTGCCGAATGTCCTTTCGAAAATGCAAAATTGGCAAAACTCTCGATCTGGTTCCAGATATCCGTTACAAGTTTTTCATTATATCCTTTTGCCAGGCAATTGGAAAAAAATTCCTCTCGCACCTGGTCAAACTCATTGCGCTGCTTGAATTTCCAGGACATGCCCCTCCTCAGGTAATCCGCTTTTGCCAAACTTAGGCCCGCAAAAAGATGCGCGATCTTGATCACATCTTCCTGGTACACCATTACCCCATAAGTTTCTTCCAGAAGCTCGTATAATTCCGGTAATTGCTCCCTGGC
Source organism: Bacteroidia bacterium (assembly GCA_025450395.1). Classification (GTDB taxonomy): domain Bacteria; phylum Bacteroidota; class Bacteroidia; order NS11-12g; family UBA955; genus JABMMZ01. The sequence continues at coordinate 8,701 of JANWHK010000005.1, read as the reverse complement.
TTTATCCCGCAGGGCCACATTGCGAAAACGGATGATATACTCCCGCATCATGCCGCTCTTGGACACCCCCGGACGGATAATGGAACTAGCTGCCACCAGGCGCAGGTAGTCATCCGCTTTCAGCTTCGCCAATAACATCCGCATGGCTGGGGATTCTACATAAAAGCAACCGATGGTATTACCAACGCGGAGCAGTTTTTTTATTTCTTCATCCTGCTTGAATTCTGCTACTTTATGGATGTCGATTTCGACGCCCCGGTTCTCGCGGATGATGTCCAGGGAATCCTTGATTTTCCCGAGGCCGCGCTGACTCAATATATCAAACTTGTAAAGCCCGATATCTTCTGCCTCCAGCATACTGAACTGTGTAGTCGGGTAGCCTTTTGGCGGCATGTTCGTAGCCGAATAATAGCTGATGGGTTCTTCCGAAATAATGATGCCGCTGGAATGTATGCTCAGGTGGCTTGGAAAATTCCTTATCACCTTGCTATACCGCAATACCAGTTTACCAAGATCATCCACATCATCACCTTTGACCACGACTTGCAGCCGGTCGATCTCCCCGGGAGGGAGCCCAAAAACCTTTCCCAGCTCGCGTATCACGGCATCGTGCTGGAAGGTATTATAGGCCCCGAGCAAGGCTGTGCGCTGACGTCCAAACCTTGTAAAAATATAGTCCGTAATATCATCCCTGTCCGTCCACGAAAAATCCATATCAAAGTCAGGTGCATTATTCCGGTATATATTGATAAAACGCTCAAAATAAAGATCCAGCTCTATGGGATCCACATCCGTAATGCGCAGCAGGTAGGCCAATATGCTGTTGGCCCCACTCCCCCGCCCGACATAATAATAATTTTTATGCCTGGCATAGTTGACAATATCCCAATTGATGAGAAAATAAGAAGCAAACCCCAGCTGTCCGATTACCTGCAGTTCCTTTTCCAGCCTGACAAGCACGTCCTGCGACGGATTTGGATAACGATATGCCAATCCTTTCCTGCATTCAGACTCCAGCAATTCCATATCATTTCCTGTTGTGGAATATTGCTTTAAATTCTTGCTTTTCAATTTGCCATATTCAAAATTAATCCCGCAATCGTTCAGCAGGCGCTCTGTATTGGCAATGATGTGCGGGCAGGTTTTATACGTGTCATACAATTCGCCTCTTGGAAGCATTATTTCATGCCCTTTAGCCTGTTGCTCCACAGGCAATTTGCTCAGCAGGTTATTGGTGTCGATGGCTCTTAACAATCGGTGCGCATTGAACTGGAGTTTGCCGGCGAATGACACCGTATGCAGCACCACCAACTTGCCAGGCTGATGCCTTGCCGGCAAAAAAGACAGGTTGACCAGGTCCCTGGGAGATATGCCGATAAACTCATGGTCCTTCAGTTTCCAGCCTTTATAAACGGCTTGCGGATAAACAATATAGGCATGGTTAAATCCGGGTGCGATGGAATCAAAATGGTGCCCGTTGTGCAGGTGTTCAGACAGGTGTTCGTTTAATTCCCTGAAGCCTTCATTGTTCCTGGCAATGCCTATATATTGCTGTTGTGCATCATTGCGGAAATCTATGCCGGCAATAGGGTGCATTCCCTTTTGTTTTGCCAGGCGTATGGTATCAAGGCAGGCAGATGTATTATTGATGTCCGTGAGCACAAACCTGTCATATCCTTTATTCTGCACCTCGTTCAGCAGCTGCTCAACCGAAAATGTACCGTAACAGAAACTGTAATATGTATGGCAATTCAACAACATGCCTTATTCCGCCCCTCTTTTTAACCCGTTGAAAGCATTAAAATCATGCGCTTCGAAATCCATTCCCGCTGCCCTGCTGATGGCATCCTTTCCATAACGTATCCTGATCCTGTCCATCGCTTCGTATAATTGTATCTGCTCAATGGTTTCCTCGAACAGGTTATATTGGTGTCCTCCCTGCACCAGGTGACTGAATTTGATCCCTATCAGCCGTATCAGCATCCTTTTCTGGTACAGTTTATCAAACAGGTCCGACACCTTTTCCATCAGCACATGATCGAGCGACGTATAAGGTATCCGCGCCTGCATGGTATAAGTATTAAAATCAGAATAGCGGATCTTCACGGTGACACAGGCAGTCAGTTTATGCTCGCTTCGCAACTGGAAGGCCAGTTTTTCTGTCATGCCTATCAACAGGTTTTTCAAGCCTTTCACATCAATCGTGTCTTTTTCAAATGTGCGTTCGGTGGAAATGGATTTGCGTTCGGAATACGGTATAACAAGTGATGTATCAATGCCATTGGCCTTTTTCCATATCATGGTGCCATTTTCACCAAGCACCTGTTGCATCAGCTCGCAGGGCATCTCCTGCAGGGTGTGTATCCATGAGACCCCCATTCCTCTTAGCAGCTGGTAGGTCTTCTCTCCTACCATGGGTATTTTGCGTATTGACAAGGGCGCAAGGAACTGTTTTTCCGTACCGGTAAATATCTGCTTTTGTCCGTTGGGTTTAGCCTCTCCTGTTCCCACCTTGCTTACTGTTTTATTCGCAGATAAGGCAAAAGAGATAGGCAGCCGGGTTTCCTTTATGATTTTCGCCCTGAGTTCCGTGGCCAGTTTATAACAGCCAAAGAACTTGTCCATCCCTGTCAGGTCGATATAAAATTCGTCGATGGATGTCTTTTCATACAGCGGCACTTCCTCCGCTATCATTTCCGTAATGATATCCGAATACTTGCTGTACTGGCCGGTATCACCTTTTACAATAATGGCATCAGGACAAAGCTGTCGCGCCATTTTCATGGGCATCGCTGAATGGATCCCATATGCCCTGGCTTCATAACTACATGACGCAACGACTCCCCTGTCGCTGGCTCCGCCCACCAATACCGGTTTATTTAACAGTTCCGGCCGGGCAAGTCTTTCCACGGATACGAAAAAAGAGTCTAGATCAATATGTACGATCTGGCGATCCATGTCAATTATATTAGATCCCTCTCCGCCTTGTGCCTCCGCTAAAGCTCCAGCGACACGCGGAAGGCGGACTCGGGATTAGTTCGACTTGCAATTTTCATCCGTCCGCCTAAAGCAGACTGATGAAAATTGAGTCTCACTAAGTTAAGACCTCCTTCATAATTCTTCCGTAAATACATAAACGGATGACCCTTTATATCAACATGCTCCAAATGTTGTATTCCAGGGTCTGAACTATGAAAGAGATCTGTCTGAAAAAACCGCTTGCAAATTACTATTTATTTTAGTATCTTTGTGCTAAATATTTTAGCAATGGGTAAAATTTCACAGAATATCAAGCATCTGAGGCAGTTAAAAAAATGGTCTCAGGAAGAATTGGCGGAGGAGCTGGAAATTTCCCGCGCCAGGATCGGATCTTATGAAGAGGAGCGATGTGATCCGCCTATCGATACACTGGTAAAGATATCCAACCTGTTTCACATTGCCATTGATGCGTTGGTAAAATGTGATCTCAGTAAATTCGATACCAATTCATTTATAAAGGTGGGTGAAAACAGGATACTGTTCCCTATCATGGTGGACAAGGATAATAATGACCAGGTGGAAGTGGTGACCGTCAAAGCCTCCGCCGGGTATTTAAATGGATATTCAGACCCCGACTACATACGGAAACTGCCTTTGATGAACCTGCCCTTCCGTGTCATTGGCAAACACCGCGCGTTCCCTATCAAGGGTGATTCCATGCCCCCGCTTAAAGACGGTTGTTATGTAATAGGCAAATACATTGAATCACTTAATGATATTGCCAATGGTAATACATATGTCTTGATCACCAGGGATGAAGGGGTGGTATATAAGCGTGTATTTAAAAAAGGGAATATGCTGGAACTGCATTCCGACAACAAGAATTACCAGCCTTATGTGTTAAAGGCTTCCGAGATCATAGAAGTATGGGAATTTGTCTGTAACCTGAATATCTCCGATAAAAAGGAAGAAGAGCTCAACCTGGACAGCATCATGGACATGTTGCGCAGCATGCGGGTGGAAATAGAACAGATCAGGGATAAATAATGTAAGCAACTCCGCTTGGCAGAAGTTGGATAGCCCGGTTACAATGCATGCTGTTGCTGTTCCTTATACTTTTTGGGGATCTCAACCATATAACTGTTCCAGTCTCCCGTATACATCACTACAGCGCAATCCCCGTCATTACACCAGATATTGCAGTCCAGTCCCCAGTAAAAACAATGTTCCGTATGATCTTCCAGCATTTTGGAGCGACGCGTCCCCTTCCTGGTGTGCAGGATGATCGTATCGCCCTTTTTTACCTTCAGGTCAGGAAACCAATAGGGATGCTTCACTTTATTGGAAATCAATCCGGGAGCCTTGTAGGTGCTGTCCAATACCAGGTACTTGCCGATGTCTGTATCCTGGATCACATCAATAATTATCCTTTCTGATTTATGCCCGTAATCAATAATGGATCTGATTTTTAGTTTCATAATGTTTGTTGGATTTTAGTCTTGAAACCACTAGCGAATATAGTATTAATTTACAAAACAAACAATATTTTGAAATACTTTTTTAGCCTATTTTTTTCAGGAATATGCTTTGATGAAGGCAAGTCTGTCATTCACAACATCATGGCCGAAAACAAAGAAATTTGTCTCTGCGATTTACAGATGGCCACATTCCGCCCAAAGCTGCGGAATTCGCCATGACGTGGTTCCTTCAGCCCATGGTTTGTGTCTTCACAAATCATAATACATGAAAATTATACGATCAATACCGGTATATGAACCGAATGCCTCACGGAATTCACCGTGGTGCCATACAGGAAATCCTTGAAGCCCCTGTGCCCGTGTGCGCCCATCACCAGGAGATCGGCATTGAATTCCTTTACAAGTTTGGGAATGGCGACTTTCGGATTGCCATATCCTATTTTTATCTCTGAGGTATACCCCAATCCGGACAAAAACTCTGTGTATTGATGTAAAGTATGCAGGTCGCTTTCCGTTTCATAATCGGATATCTCCTTTCCTGCAACAAAAGCACCGGCACTTTCTACAACGTGCATCAGGAGATAGTGTGCATCCGCCTTGCCTTGTGCCAATGCGTGTTTAATAGCCTTGCTGTCCACTTCCGAAAAGTCGAGTGAAATGGCAATACGCTTATATTCGGCCACTTTCAGGTTAGTCAGTGCTGTAAATGTGCCGTGTGGTAATTTAATTTCTGTTTCTGTTTTCTTCTTTTTCAAAATGGGGAACATAATGATATATAAAAGCAGGACCGCTGCAAATATCACGACTGCAAATATCAGTAATTTTACAAAAATGTTCAGGTCTACAGTTGTGAATAAGGAGACGAGTTCTTCCCCGACAAGTTTAATGTTCAGTCCGACAATGATGGCGGCGCATAACCAGGCCAGGAATTTTACCAATGGGCGAATACTGAATGAACCCATTTTTTCCTTATCGCTTACAAAATGGATAAGCGGGATAACGGCAAAACCCAGTTGCATGCTTAGTATCACCTGGCTGAATATCAATAGTTTTCCTGTCCCCGACTCTCCCATGATCTGTATGGTGATCAGTGCAGGGATGATGGCGATCAATCGCGTGATGATCCTCCTGATCCAGGGTTGTATCCGCAAATTAAGATACCCCTCCATGACGATTTGACCGGCCAGGGTACCTGTAATTGTAGAGCTCTGGCCCGCGGCAATCAATGCCACAGCAAACAGTATAGGTGCCAATTCTGATCCAAGCATCGGTGCCAGCAGTTTATGTGCATCCTGTATTTGTGCGACTTCAAACATGCCGTGCTTGAAAAAAACCGTTGCGGCCAGTATCAAAATAGCTGCATTTACAAAAAAAGCGAAGTTGAGGGCAATGGCAGAATCTATGATATTAAATTTTATGGCTTTCTTTTTTGCTTCCGGTGTTCTCTCAAATTTACGGGTTTGTACAAGCGAAGAATGCAGGTATAGATTATGAGGCATCACGGTCGCGCCAATAATACCTATGGCGATATATAATGCAGCATCACTGGGCATTGAAGGTATAAGTCCGGCAAGCACTTCTCCGGTGTCAGGTTTTGCCAGGAATATTTCTGTCAGGAAAGCCGCACCGATGATAAATACCAGCGACATGATAAATGCCTCCATTTTCCGTATGCCTTTGTTCAACAGAAAAAGCAGTAAAAAAGTATCCAGTACAGTGATCATGACACCTTGTGTTAATGAAAGGCCGAATAGTAGTTGCAGTCCTATCGCCATTCCCAGCACTTCAGCAAGGTCACAGGCGGCTATGGCTATTTCAGCAAGCACATATAAGCTGATGTTGACGAACCTCGGATAGGTTTCACGTGAAGCCTGGGCAAGATCCAGTCCCCTTACAAGGCCCAGCCTGGCACTCAGGCTTTGCAACAACAAGGCGATCAGGTTAGACATCAGCAATACCCATAGCAGGGAATAACCGAACTGGCTGCCTCCCGCAAGGTCTGTAGCCCAGTTGCCCGGGTCCATGTATCCAACGCTTACAAGGTATGCCGGACCCAGGAAGGACAGAAATTTCCTGCTTTTCCTTTTTGTGGTGGTGTCCACTGAAGCATTTACTTCCTGAAGTGAAGGTGTATGTCCTCTTTTAGCCGACATGTTATTAATAAATAATAAAATTCCCCGGGTTTAACGGGCTTTGCAGGTCATCCTGTTTTTCACGCAATTTATACCTAAGATGTTAAACCACCAAAACGATTACCCCTTCCATTGAGGTAGTCTGCCCGGGGTATATGGCAATTTGAGCTGTTCAAGTTTGTCCTCAAGCGCTTCCAACAAGGTTTTTGCTGTCAGCACATCTGAATATACAGTGGTGAAACGGGCTTTTAATACGCTTAACTTCTCGCTATAGGTGGTGGTGGCCTGTTGAGTGGTCGCCCATAGTCCGCCTACTATGCCTTCTATGGATCCTATCATGCCGGGCAGGGTTTCAAATTCTCTTTGGGCCAGGGTTGCATCACCGTTTAATACAAGGCTTATCGCATATAGTTTTTCCTCAATGGCCGCAATATCTTTCATGACGCTTAGATCATTGCTTTGCAAGGCTCCTTTTTTTATGAAGTTCAAGCGGTTGTTCATCTCCCCTACATAACTGTTGACGCCAAGAACTATCCGCCTGAATTCAGCAAGATCCTTATTAAAAGTCGTCTTGTTTTCTTTCACGCCTTCATTAAATGACCTGATTGAAAATGTTTCCGTTTTACTAATGATCTTCACATCATTGTTCATTACAAGTTTGAGGGTCACTGTATATTTTCCCGGAATCGCCAAAGGTCCCTGGTCTTCTGCTTCATAAGGATTATTCGGGTCGGGCTGGTAAAACGAAACCGGGCTGGTTTTTTCCATCCTGCCATTCCATTCCAGGCGTACCATGCCCTTTTTGGCTGCCTGTTTTAATTGCCTGACCACATTCCCTTCCATATCGCTGATAACTGCCAGGATGTAAGTTTCCGGCTGCCTGTCTTCAAGACGCATGGAGTCCTGGGATGGATAAAAATCGTTTATTTGTTTTTCTTCCCTTTCTTTCCTGAGCTCTTTTACGGTCTTATAGTCGTCTTTTAAATAATAGCTTATGACTGCACCAATAGGTGGGTTGTCTGCAACATAAAAACCTTCTCCCTGGAAAGATTTGCCTTTATGCCCCAATGGTGTAGAGGAAATGAATACCAACGCGTCTTTTACAGGGAATAATGTAATTGCCTGCTTGCTTAATTCCGCTTCCTTGTTTTTATAATTTTGTAATGGGCTGTAATCGTCCAGCACGTAAAAACCGCGTCCAAATGTTCCCAGTACAAGGTCATTTTCCCGCTCCTGTATAACAATTTCCTTGATATTGATTACGGGTAAACCTCCATTGAATTTATTCCAGTTTTTTCCACCATCTACAGTTACAAATAAACCAAAGTCAGTGCCGGCAAACAACAAATCCCTGTTGGTGTGATCTTCAGCAATACATTGCGCTGAACCCCTTGCAGGTAAATTGGACTGTATGTTCACCCAGGTTTTGCCCTTGTCAGTTGATTTCAGGATATAAGGTTTAAAATCCCCGTTCCTGTGGTTATTCAATACTACAAATGCTACATTTTCATCATGCCTCGAAGCATAAATATTCTGTACCAGCACATGCGCAGGAAGACCAGGGAAGGATTCTGTCTTCACCCATGTTTTTCCACCATCAACGGTTACCTGTATCAAGCCATCGTCCGTACCTGCATATAACAAAAGACTGTTTTTAGGTGACTCCGCAAAGGCAGTGACATTGCCATATATACTGGTCGACTGGTTTTTTGCCACCGCATCCATGCTCCATATTTTTCCCATCACGGGTACTTTATTCCTGTCCGACCCCCTTGACAAATCCGGGCTAATGGCTTGCCATGTATTCCCCATATCCGTGCTTTTAAACACTTTCTGGGCTGCAAAATACAATGTTGTATTCGAGTGGTGGCTCAGGTGCAATGGCGCATCCCAGTTAAACCTGTAGGCGGCCTCACCTTCCTTCTCCTGGGGTTTAATATCCAGCGCCTCACCTGTTTTCTTATTATACCTTATCAAGCCGCCATATTGCCATTGTGAATACACGATATCCGGATTTTTATAGTCCACTACGGTTTTAAACCCGTCCCCACCTACAGTTACAAACCAATCATAGTTATGGATGCCGCTGGCGCTCAGTGTTCTTGAAGGACC
>JANWHK010000004.1 GCA_025450395.1 Bacteroidia bacterium | reverse complement strand
CCTCAATGGTCAGGTGCCTGATGGATTCGGTGGTCTGTTCCTTGTCCCACGGGCATTTCGCCCTTAGTTCATCCATGATGTCCAGCAAGCTTTTAAATGCCTCCAGTCGTGTGTCATTCTGCATGGTTCAAAGTTAAGGAGAATATACGATATACGACATACGACATACGATGTTTGGGAACCAATTATGAGTTATGAATTATGGATTATGAATTCAGGAGCTAGGATATAGGATTTAGGGGAGAATCAATTACGGGTTACGAACTTAGCGTGGCGCTCTCACGACCGAAGGGAGTAATTACGAGTTGTGAAACCAGGTTATAGGAACTAATGGAAGCTTCCTCAATTATTCATTATCAATTATCCATTATCAATTATTCATTATCCATTGGTTCCCCATTGTCAACTGTCCATTGTCCATTGTCAACTAATCAACATTCACAGGATAACTTATCTTTTAATTTTCACTTTTAAGTATTATTTTCGTGACAAATTAAGGAACTGAACATTTTCCTGCCTGTCAAACATGAAGAAACTCTTACCCTTTATACTCTTTTTAACCCTGGCCCAATACGTGAAGGCTGATCCATCAGATTCCACGTATAACAAAGATGTTTTTTTTAATAAATTAGTGAAGACAAATTCACTGGTGCCTATATTTTATAATGAACAGGTGAAGAAACAGATCGGTGTCTTCATGCGCAACTTCAATAACAGCACAGCGCTTTTGCTTGGCAAGGCACAATATTACCACTCGCTTTACGCCACTAAATTCGAGATGGCAGGCATTCCTAAACAACTATTCCTGGTCTGTGCTTCCTACAGCAACTGCGATCCCCTGTTCTCAGACCCGGATGGTGCAAGCGGCATGTGGACCTTCAGTTATGCCATAGCAAAAAAATACAACCTGGCAACCAACAGTTATATCGATGAAAGAAGGAACCCGGAAAAAAGCGCAGATGCAGCTGTCAGCTATTTCAAGGACCTGCATGATATCTACCAGGATTGGCTGAAATCCATAGTAGCTTTCAGGACCGGCCCTATCAACATGAACATGGCTATTCACAAGGCTGGCAATACACTTGATTACACCAGGATTCACAATATGCTGACACCTGAATACCAGAACGCGGCTGTCAATTATATGGCATTCTGGTACATCTGGAATTATTATCCGGACCATAAGATCATTCCTGTTAAATACAAGTTACCCGATACAGATACGATACAGGTGCAAAGAGAGATCGGTTTAAATGCCATTGCCTATAACCTGAATATTTCAGAGGATGTACTGAGACTCAGCAACTCTGAATTGCGGATTGATATCGTTCCCATTTCATACAATTCAAAAGGTTTGCGGATTCCAAAGGAAAAAGTCGGCGAGTACCATGCAAAACTAAATATACTTTTTCCTCCCACATTTATAGTGGTCGATTCCACCTTAAATGATTCCCTGATCATGGACAATTCCATTCTTGTGAAACCATTGAAATATAATGACACTTTGAATATTCAGGTGGATGAGGAAGAGGAAGAAGATGAGAATCCTAAAAAGGTCGTCAAAAAAGACAGCAAGACTGTCACCATTGTCTATGTGGTAAAGAAAGGAGATGGTTTATTGCTGATCGCTGACCTGTTTGACTGCAAGACCAGCGATATCAAGAAATGGAACGGCATTAAAAAGGATCATATTTTCAAGGGTCAGAAACTCAAGATAAAAGTCCCTAAAAGTAAGGCTGCTCAATACAAGAAGATCAATACAATGACAACAGCACAGAAACGGAAGCTGGCTAAAAGAAGCTAAGAGGCATTTTTATTTTATGGTGTTTAGGTTAACATATCATTCCCTTCTTGTTTTACTTATTTGCGTTGCCGGGATTTCTTGTCATACCAAGAGCAATTCTGCAGGAGAAAGCACAATATCCGAGTACACTAAAAATCTTTATATACTGAGGGCTGGCAAGGATGAGGAAATGCTCGAGAAAAAAATTATCGAGACCGATAAGATCAAGGATTTTAAGGGCCTTAATTATTTTGAACCTGATTCAAGTTACAGGTTGAAAGCCAAAATAAAATGGCTGGGCAAGGAAAAAGTCGTATTCAAAACCAATTCAGAACGTTCTCCCACATATTATAAATTCTGCTCACTCACATTTCAAGTTGCCGATTCCACTTACACCGTGATTGCATATACGGAAGATATGGATGCCATGACCGGCCTTTTTATTCCCTTTAAGGACAAGACCAATAACCATGAGACATATGGAGGCGGAAGGTATATAGAAGTGCCTTACAAAGGGGAAAAAGAAACTTTTGAACTGGATTTTAACCTGGCTTTTAATCCCTATTGCCATTACAACCATGGTTACAGTTGTCCACTGGTACCTTTCGAAAATACACTGAACATTGAAATTCCGGCAGGCGAAAAGAAGTTGTACGAATAAATTCTCTCCGCCTTCCGCGTGTCGCTGAAGCTTTAGCGGAGGCACAAGGCGGAGGGATTAAGGGGGATGTTACCCTCAATGTTTATGCTTCGGGAATTCTATGGTATGTATTAATTCCTTCAGGGAATCATAAGTCTCAAATTCCGGTGCGTCTAAAAACGCCTTATTCACCCATCTCACTTCCGTGATATTCTCCTCCAACTGGGGTTGCACGGAAATATCGCCCCAGGCTATCATCCGGTACCAGGCTGTTTTTTTGAGTATCCACCTGCCTTTTAAAAAATATACATGGTAGGTATTGGCCATTTTGTTGAGTATGCCAAGGAAATTCAGCCCGCATTCCTCGTGCACTTCCCGAAGCGCTGCAAGCCGTTGGTCTTCGCCTTCCTCCAATTTACCCTTGGGCAGGTCCCACAAACCCAGCCTTTTGATCAGCAACAACTCCCCGTCCTCATTGAATACCACGCCTCCTGCTGCCTTGATGACCTTGAACTGCTTCCTTACCTTTGTCATCAAAGCAGCTGGCTTATCGGTCACAAATATGATTTTCTTTTTGCCCTTGAACGTGTCGGAGGTAAGTTTTTGTATCACCTGGTTGAGTTGTGAAGCAGGGTATATCTTCGCTTCATCACTGTTGGCAAATTGCTCATTATTTGTAATTAAAAACGAATGCTTGTTGATGAATATTTTATAGTTTTGCTGCGACATGGTATCAAAAGAAATCAGTGCAAAAATAGCACAATACTTATTAGAATGTGAGGCAGTGAAGCTAAATGTTGAAAATCCGTTTACCTGGACCAGCGGCATGCGTTCTCCTGTATATTGCGACAACAGGGTGACATTATCCTTTCCAAATATCCGGAAGTACATTACCAAATGCCTGGCGGACGTCATCAGGGAGCGATATCCCCGGGCCAATGCGATCGTAGGCGTGGCTACTGCAGGCATTCCCCAGGGAGCATTGATTGCTGATGCATTGGACCTTTCCTTCGCTTATGTAAGGGCCGAAGCGAAGAAACACGGGTTAAAGAACAGCATTGAAGGAAAACTGGAAACAGGTGCAAAAGTCGTAGTTGTGGAAGATCTTATCAGCACAGGAAAAAGCAGTTTAAAGGCAGTTGAAGACCTGAGGGAAGCGGGAGTTGAAGTGATTGGATTGGTATCCATTTTTAATTATGGGTTCCGGGAAACGCATGAAAAATTCAAGTCAGCCCAGTGTGATTATGTTTCTCTGTGCGATTTTAATACACTGGCAGAACAAGCTGTTGCCACCAACTATATCCATTCCACTGAACAGGCCAGGATAGCTGAATGGAACAAGAATCCGCAGGCCTGGAGTGACGGGTTTGTGAATAGTTAAACTCTTAAAATGAACATCCATATCCGCAAAGCAACTATTGATGATCTCGATACCCTTCTGGAGTTCGAACAGGGATTGATAAAAGCTGAGCTACCGATGGACGAAACCATTATCCGGAATGAGGTTACACATTATTATGACTTACCATTTTTGATTAATTCCCCGGAAACGAATTTATTGGTGGCTGAAATTGATGGCAAAACCATTGGTTGCGGATATGGCAGGATTATGGAGAATGAAAGATGGAGCATTGAAAAAATGTATGGCTATGTCGGTTTCATGTTTGTCTTGGAGGCATTCAGGGGACTAGGGGTAAGCGACCACATTATCAATACGCTCTGCGACTGGTTCAGGGAGAATGGACTGAAAGAAGTAAGACTGAAAGTTTATGAAAACAACCCCTCCGCTATTAAAGCCTATAAGAAATCAGGTTTTACGGAGCATCAAAAGGTGATGAGGTTGAAGATCAAATGATGTACGATGTACGACATACGATGTACGATGTATTGGAACCATGTACAAAGCACAAATTACAAATTACAAGTTAAAGTCCTTTATCTACAATCTAGTGAAAAAAGTAACATTCATTTTCTTTTTGTTTGTCATCTCATGTACACAAAATACTAAACCTGGTACACATAAAAGTCCTTCATTTATTGATTCAGATACATCAACAATTAAAAACTTTAAATTCAAAAACAAGGATTTCGAAGCATTCTATCAACAATTCATAACTGACACAGCCTTTCAAATAAACAGGGTAAAATTTCCTTTAAGAGGTAAATACTCGGACTATGAAGGTAATGAGGATTGGGAAAAAGAAACCTGGCCGTATATAAAATGGGATTTGCACAAAGAAGTTGCCCAAACTAATGACAGTATTTCAATCCGGCAAGACGATAACAAGTTCTTTTTTGGTGAATATTGCTTGGATTGCGGGTTTTCCTTTGAAATGCAATTTGAAAAATTAAATGACAAATGGTTTCTGACTTACAGGCAGGAAAACAATTTCTAACTATCTTTTGGGATTTGAGAGCGGTTGGTGAAAGAACACCAAACCGCAACGCAAATTTGTCAATGATTCTCAACCCTCGTCCTTCGTAAATTCCCCATACATCGTATGTCGTATGTCGTAAATCGTAAATGGCTCTATTTGGATTGGTATCCCTTCATTATCCCCCTGTCGCTGGCCTTGATAAACTGAAGAATTTCGTCGCGTTCTGGTGAAGCGGACATGTTGGCTTCAATATGTGATAAGGCCTTGTTATTATTGAGTCCGCGCACATAGAGTATGCGGTATATTTCCTGAATTTCTGCAATTTTCTCGGGGGTGAAATTGCGCCTTCTCAACCCGATGGAATTCACGCCTTCATAACTCAGCGGTTCACGCGCTGCCTTGGTATATGGTGGCACATCCTTGCGCACGAGGCTTCCCCCGCTGATCATCGCATGGCGACCGATGTG
>JANWHK010000003.1 GCA_025450395.1 Bacteroidia bacterium | reverse complement strand
TTAAGGCACTTATAAATTCCTTTTCCAATTCTGAGAATAAGTGCGCATTCTGTTTGTAATCCGGAAGAGTGTTCTTATTTTCTTTATTTATCTGCTTCAATTCGTCTATTATTTGAAAACCATCAACATCATAGACATGAGTAATAAATGTAGTTACTTTGATTGGTATATCTTTGATTGGTGCTTTTTTCATAATTCTATATCAATTACATTAGCCGCTTTCACCTTGGTTTCCGTCAATATCTTGCTGTAAATCATCGTAGTCTGGATATTCTTGTGCCCCAGCATCTTGGAGACTGTATAGATATCAGTGCCGTTGTTGAGCAACAATGTAGCATATGTGTGGCGGAAATTGTGGAAACTGATCCTCTTTCCGATACCGGCATCAGCCAGCCATTGCCTTAACCGGACATTGTTTCTGTCTGAATACACCAGGTCTTTAAATACCTTCTCGTCAGGTTTTCCCTTTTTGCCCAGCAGTGAAAATGCTTTATCGCTGATGGGATGCAACATCACATCCTTTGTCTTTTGTTGAATGATATGAATAAAATAACCACTCTCCGTGCGCTGTATATCTGCCCATTTCAAGTTACTGACATCTGACCACCGAAGGCCCGTTAAGGCAGAAAATAAGGAGGCGTTCTTCATGTCACCCAGATCAAAATGAGTCTGTGCAAGTTTCTGGAGTTCCTCCAGAGTGAGAAATTCCCGCTTACTCTCCTTTGCCGGGATGCTTTTTACGCGTGACAATACATTATGCGTCAAATAACGGTCTGCAAAGGCATCCTTGACTACACAGCGGAACTTATTGTAATAACTGACTGCTGAATTCTGTGACAAGCGTAAATTGGATACAGCATTCAGGCGTTTTGTAGTCAGTAGATATTCTCTAAACCTAATGCAAAAATCTTCATTAATATCACCCATGGTACACTTGCCGTCTGTAAATGCTTCAACATATTTTTTTGCACTCATCCAGTTATTGTAGTTACTATCGGTCTGCATTCGTCTTTCAATCACTTCCTGGAAATATTCCAGGAAATCGACTCCTTTACTGGCTGAATTATAAAGTCCGTCAATTTCATTCAGGATTTCCTTTTCCCGCTGCAACCTGATGGTTTCTGCAAAAAACATGTTCTCCCGGTTGACACGCTTTTCAACCTCATTTTGAGGTTTTTTGAAATTGTAGCGCTTCAGGAACTCCCTCCTTGTAGGTTTCCCCTTTTTCCCTTTAACAGGCGGGAAATAATCGAGGTAAAGGCTAATCCGCCCACCTGAAACTTCCTTTGTCCTTACTTTTACACTCATGTTTTAATTGTTTAGTTGGCAGTAGCGCCGCTCAATAAGTTATCAATAATAGTCTTTGGCACATAAATAGAGCGCCAGACTTTCAACTTGGGAACATTGTTTCTTTTTATCAGCGAATAAAGCCCTGCATTCGAAATTCGGTATTTATCCTGAATTTCGGTAAGGGTATAACATTCTGATACATCATATTGCACAGGTTCGGCTTGCAGAATCAAGGGTTGCTTTTTTTCAAACAAGCTATCAAGACTGTCCCGCTTAATGAGTATCCTTCTTCCAACATTTCCGGTTTTGATGACCTGAGCTTTGATGGCTCTCCAAAGGGTCCACCGACTTATGGATAAAAGTTTGCAGCTTTCGGCTATCGTCAGGTACTCGATTTTTTGAAACTCCTTAACAGGCTTTAACTCATCAGCTTTGGTTTGCAGGGGAGAACCGTTGACGGGGATTAAGACCTCTTCACTGGCCGATTCTATTTTTTCGGCCCTTTTTCTTTCCTTGTACGCCCTGGCTGCGCAGAGTTCACCGCAGTATTTTGTAACAGTGGTACGCGCAATAAATTCTCTGCGGCAATGCAGACAAATTTTTTGAATTCTCATATTGGTGCTCATACGTAATTTATCAAAGTTATGACCATTTTTTGATGTTGCAGTGTGTTGCACTATGTTGCAGTGTGTTGCAGTATGGTGCAGTATGTTGCAAATTTATGGAAAATTTCAATACTACAAAAAATATTTTCATCAAAAGGTACAAATAAGGTACAAAAATACACTTATTTAATATCTTTTAATAAAATTTAATGACAGTAAATAAATATCGTCAACACCAGTATTTACTGGCATTAAAAATGTTTTACTAAGATTAAGTATGATTAAATAATATGGCTTTTATTTGCCGATACAAAACTTCCCAAAAATATTCCCCAATATCTCATCGTTGGTTATCTCCCCTGTGATTTCACCCAGTGCGTTCAGGGCCCTCTTGATTTCCAATGCCAGTATATCGCTGCTGTAATTCGCGTCCAGGGTGTTCCATACAGTTTCAAGGGCTTCACTGGCTTCTTTTAATGCCTGGTAATGCCTGGCATTGCTGATGATGGTTTCGCCGGTGTTCATCTTGTCGAGTTGCATGATGTCAAACAGTGTCTTCCGTATGCGTTCGATGTCATTTTCCCAGGCCTCCCTGGTGCCCACACAAAATGCATAATTAAGACCCAGTTCTGCCAGACCTTTTTCTACTTTCTGCAATTGTGCATCATCGAGTAAATCCTTTTTGTTGCCCAACACCAGGATATTCCCGGTGGCGTTCTTCTCCCCTATCATGTCCAGGTCTTTTTTTACGCCTTCCATACCCAATATGGAAGCATCAAATATATAAATAATGATCTGGGCCTGTTCTATCTTTTTCAGGGCCTTGTCTATCCCTATCCTTTCCACCACATCCTCGGTGGTCCGTATGCCGGCCGTATCAATAAACCTGAAGGAGATACCCTTTATGTGCATTTCCTCTTCTATGGTATCCCGGGTGGTGCCGGCAATTTCTGAAACGATGGCCCTGTCGTCATTCAGGAGCTTATTTAGCAGGGAAGATTTTCCGGCGTTGGGCCTGCCGATAATGGCCACGGGAATTCCGTTCCTGATGGCATTTCCGTAACGGAATGAATCGAGTATGGGATGTATGTAATCCTGTATTTCCTTTACTTTCAGTTTCAACTGTGAACGGTCGGCGAACTCAACATCTTCTTCCCCGAAATCGAGTTCAAGTTCTATCAGCGAAACGAAGTTGAGCAACTGCTCTCTCAGTACTTTTAAATTGTCTGACAATCCTCCGCGCATCTGGTTCATGGCGATGCTCAGCTGTGACTGGTTCTGCGATGCGATCAGGTCACCCACGGCCTCTGCCTGCGACAGGTCTATCCTGCCGTGGATATAGGCCCTTAAGGTGAATTCACCGGGGCCGGCCATACGGGCACCGCTCTTGACCAGCAGCTTGATGATCTGCTGCAGGATATAAGACGAACCATGGCAACTGATCTCGACGCTGTCTTCGGTGGTAAAACTCCTGGGCGCCCTGAACAGGCTGAGCATGACTTCATCCACGATGGTTTCGTTGTCATAAATATGTCCGTAATGTATGGTATGGGATGCCTGTTTTGTGAGGTCTATAGGTTTAAAGATCTTGTTGCAAATGATAAATGCATCTTTTCCCGAGACTCTTATGATGCCAAGCGCTCCGATGCCCTGCGCGGTAGCGAGTGCAACGATGGTGTCATCGGGATTGTTTTGCCTGGTATACATTAACTGCAAAGTTATGAATTATGAATGATGAATTATGAATTGTATTGAATCCTTATATTAATATGCATTTCGAAGGCACGTAAGGGCAGAAAATTTTCTGCCCAATGCCTTTTCGTGATGTTGATAGGTATGGATAATTGATAATTGATAATTGATAATTGATGATTGATAATTTTAAATTCCCGGATCGGTGGGTGGTTCAAAGGCAGGTAGGGGCAGAAAATTTTCTGCCCAATGCCTTTTCGTGATGTTGATATGACCATGATCGATAATCCGCATGTATTTCGTAGAAAAAAAACAGGCCCTGACATTTGATTGCCAGGGCCTGCCTATATGTTTTTATGAACCCGAAAGCGTGCTACGCTCTGCTTTCTGGTTAATTTGATTTTATCTCATGATCCTTACAATACCGTTCAGTACAGGTTCATCCTTGTCAAGACCTTTGTAACGGTATTTCAGGATATAATAATATGTGCCATCCGGACATTCTGCACCTTTATTATTTACCTTACCATTCCAGTCATCATTCTTGTCTTTGGACTCGAACACTCTCACTCCCCAGCGGTCAAAGATCACCAGTTCGTATTTCTCTTCACCTTCTATCACGATGTTGAATGTCTCGTTACCCGGTTTACCTTCAGGATCCAATCCCTGGAATGAACCACCGTTTGGAGAGAATACGTTCGGAGGTAATATCAGCGCCTTGAAGTTATTGTACATCTTCTTACAGACTGTATCCTTACATCCGATATCATTCGCTGCTTCCAGGCATACCCAGAATGAGCCTAATGAATCGCGGTAGTCTTCACATATCTTCGGGTTGTTATAATCGGACGAGTTACCATCGGCTATGAACACCCTTGAAGAGATAGGAGTGATTTGCATCAGGTCCTGAGGGTTATAGAAGCTCCACCTGTTTTTAACACTGTTGGTTGAAGTATTATTGAAACAGAACACCGGCTTGTCGGTAGAATCGATCTGGAAACTTGCTTTCACCAATGCCACCTCGACTATTACACTATCCTCTGCCGCACATATATCCTGCGACGGCGCCGTAAAGACATCACCCTTGAATTTGGCAGTATACCTACCGGTTTTTTTGTAAACCTTTTTAGTGATGGTATCCGGCAGTACGAATTCAAGCGTTGTATCACCGTAATTCCAGACATAGTTGAAATATCGTCCCAGTGGGTCAACAGAACCGTGGAAGGTAATGGTATCCCCGAGGCAGACCTTGAGAGTGTCTGCCACCAACTTGGTCTTGTCATACGGAATGATATCAATGTAGAAGGAATCCTCCTGTCCGAATGCGGTATCGGGGTACACAACTGTACATGTCTTGGTAGTGGTTCCTACTTTTAACTTGAAGGTCTGGTAAAGGAATATATTGAACCTGCCTGGTTTGCTGTACTTGTGGTTCATGGTATCTCTACCGGGGGTAATGGTATCATAATCCTGGCTACCCACAGCTCCATCACCAAAACTCCATATCCAGCTACTGCTATCCGCCCTTGCATACTTACTCAGATTAGAGAAGTTCACTTTCTCTCCAACACAGTACTTGCGATCGATTAGTGTATCAAAGAAAGGTATAGGACCCGGGATGTATAATTCGGTAGTATCCTCATCTATACAACCCAGTTCGGTTTCCACCCTCAGGATGATCCGGAAATAGCCATTCCGCGTATAATCGTGCGCTACTATTTTCGGTATCACGTCAAAGAACGAGTTCACATTATTGGTACTGCTATCGCCCCAGAAGATGGTCCATTTAATGATCTTGTCGCAAGGATTACCCAGTTTCGTGATGCAAGGATCCAGCACATAGGATGAATCGATTAATTCAATGATGGATACACATAGAGGACGGGTTTGGGTAATCTTGAAGTTGGCCCTTGCAGCGGTGATATATATATCCTGCGGAAGGGTATCCTTACAGCCAAAGCTGTCTGAAGATGCAGTCCTGATGGTGTAACTTAAACCGGTATCAGCGTTGTAATAGATGCTGTTTGTTCCACCACCCAGAATGAGCTGCTGGTTTGGCGCATTGTCCAGACCTGCCATCATCCATGGGAATCCACCGAAAATAGTCAGCGGTTTGGTTTTGTCATCATCCGCCTTGCTTAAATCTGTCCTGGTGTAACCTTCCCTGTTGATGTTACCGGCTTCACTGATCCTGACTCTCCAGTAATCAATAGGATCCAGCAAACGGAAGGTAATTTCAGGATATACTTCAAAATACCTGAACTGAGGTGAAGCTGTCACCTTTTGTCCGTGACATATAATGGTATCTGTATAATTCATGACACCATAATAACCCACTATCACTTTCTTACCACTACCGGTATTCTTGGTGCAATGTTCAGGAAAAATACTCCTGAGTGAGTAATTGGCGAAATAATAACCCGAATACTGCGGAACAAAGTTATAAGTATTATACATCTTGCCGTCGAAACCTTTTATCTTTTCAATTGGCAACAGTGTTGTATCCCTGTAGTGAAGGGATTGTTTCTGGTCAGCCACTTTATAGAACCTGATGAACCTTCCGAAACCTGTTGTATCCATGCAACCTCTTGCACCGGTATAAGGTTTGCCAAAGGTTCCCACACCGTTCCATAACAATTCAGTCATTTGTGCAGGAGTCAAGTCATAAATATCGATCTTGTTGGCCTCGAGTATCTTTTTAATGACATCGAATACAGGTGTGATATCCGCTTCGGTATGCCACTTCAGTACTTTGGCAACCCTGATATTCTGGCTATCCAGGGTAGTGGTGGATCCGTCAAAGAAGCTGCGTTTTACAACCTGCAATTTATCAACCAGGTAAGGGGTGTCTTTGTGCACCTGTACAAACCTGTCGTATCTTTCTTCGGCTGTCAGCACATAATACTGGTTATAGTATTTTCCGACGTTGGCACCGGTCAGTGACCATAAAGCTTCTTCAACATCCGGAACATAAGTCCTGTTCCATGGCATGAGGGTCATGCTGAGGGTGTCTTTTCTGCATATCTTGGTAAACTCGGTTCCCTGCTGTGGTTTAATAATCCTGAAATTGTTGTCCAATATAGGAAACCTTGCAAATTTGGGATAATACACTGTATCAGAACATTCTGCAGGATAATTCTCTCCTTCATCTTCATTATCGGCAAAATGTTTAGGGTCTGGCCACATGCCATTACCCACAATTAAGCCTACGTTGATATATCCTGTAATGGTATCCGCGATATCATCCACGAAAAAGTTTTTGGAGTACCTGTTGCCTGGAGGGCCAACGCTTGCATATGGGCCGGATGGTACCTGGTAAGGGAAATTAATCGGAGGCAAACCACCCATGGAGATTGCACCGGGGGTTAAGTTAGCTCCAATTGCATTCACCCAGGCATTTTTGTCAAGGGCGGTATCAAAATTGATCTCAGCCCATGTCCTCATACATCCCGGTTTTGTATCGTCCAGAACGAAGGTGATTCCATAATCATCCTGACCGGTGCCGAGACACAATGTACCCAGTTTCCTTAATTTCTTTGCGCTTGGTGGCTGCAGGGACAGTTGAGAGGTGGCTACGTGTTCGCAAGCCAGGGCATGACAAAAGTCTTTATGCGTCAATGTTACATTAAAACATCTAACCGTGGTTCCGGCATAGAATTTCTGCCTGTGAGCGGCTGCATTCACGCTGTCCCCAACATTATAACCCTGTATCTTTTCTTTCTTGAATACCTTGTGCCAGCCTTTCACCATGAACAGCGGAATGGTATCCTGCGTGTACTGCAGCCATACATTGAACAATGCCTTGTCTGTCGCATTTTTTATGATCAGCGTGCTTCCCGGCTGCACAGTAATATACCGTGGCCCTATCCATCGATTTGGCGGAAGCATGTTGTTGGCATCTATATATATGGTATCTCCTGCCTGAAGCTGGAATTTGGTCGCAATCGTATAATCGATCTTCGCCGGACCAGTGATCATTGTCGGCACCATCACCTTATTGGTGATAGAGGTGTAGGCAGTGGAGTCCTTGGTCTTGAGTGCCTGGGCATTATTACCATAAAACAAGGTGGTATCCCTGATGATGGCCACTGAATCGTCAGCCCACATCTTCCTCTGGTAGCACAATCCTGAATCCTTGTCAAACCTCAGGACACTTTCAGAAACAAGTCCGAACCGTGTCTGGTAAAGTGAATCCCACGGTGTATACCAGTGTTGTGGTAAAGTATCCTTGCTGTATTTACAGTTCTTTCCGATATTCACGCCAAACTTGGTATCTGTTGTACATTTTTCACAATAGTCGTCATTAAAATCCCATAGGCGCGTAACGCATGAATTACCCCTTTGCTGGTTATAGCCCTTAAAAGGAGGTGTAGGTGCGCCCGGGTTGGTGGAAAACGCATGCACCAATGGTTTGTTGAATCCCGAATAGATCATTTCATGGGAATCAAGTTTGAAAACTGTACCCTTGGGTAATATAAGCTTGGTGAATTTATTGATAATTGCACTGTCATCTATAATGTTCAGGGAATCATCATCTATCATGTACTTGTCATTGTGATAAAACTTGGAGAAGTTATAAAAATGGACTGTATCCTTGATTACGCACTGGAATCTCTCATAATCTCTAAGCCACTTCATACCCGCTGGTGGTGGTCCTTCTATAATCGATTGTGGTCCAATCACCAATATCGTATCATATACGGTCCTTCCGCAACCAGGTATCTGGTGGGTGAACGAGAAATTGATCTTGTACGGACCAACGCCGCCAAATTTATGTGAACCTGACCAGTTCCTTGTAAAGTTTGGTGGAATAACGGGTAATTCATAAATATACATGGGATTGGCTGCCAATGGAATAACGCCATCCTTGAGTTTAAAGGAAAAAGTAGCATCGTTTACGCACAATGAGTCAAAATCTGCAATGATGATCGGTTTAATAATCAGGTTGGTGGCAGAAGCATTGAAAGTAAATGTTTCAGTACATCCAAAATTTGTGGTGACCGATAATTTCGTCGTAAAGTTCCCATTATTAGGTCCCTGCGACTTGAACCAATGGCAAACACCACCAACAACATTAACTCTCCAGAGACTTGGCGTGGTTTTAGAGCCGATATCCTTTTTACCATCTCCCCAATCCCAGGTGAATGTCTTGATACTATCCAAAGGTACTGTGGAATTATTGGTTACGCACAATTGCACACTGTCACAACGTTTAGGTTGTGGTGAGGTAAATGTGAGACCCAATGAAGGTTGTACTACGGCCACGGCAGGAATCTTGACCTTGGAAATACAACCGCTGTCGTCTTCCACTTCAATGGTCATGCCATAGGTTCCACCTGCAGGATCCTGGAATGAATGGCAGAAAGTCCTTGGACCATTGCCAAAGAAGGTGTATGGTGTACCATCATCAAATAAAACTGTTGTTTTCTTGATTTTTCCTCCAGGTGTACTGTTCCTGCTATTGTCGGTAAAACAAAAGCTGTTGTTCGCAAAACACTGGGTTTTGTTGACAATCCTCTGCACATCGATAATAGGCGGAGCCTTCACATTCACTGACAATGTCACACTGCAGGTAGCCCCGTTGGCCATTTTGAGGGTAAGCTTGATGAGCTTGACACCCGGTGCTGCAAATATAAATGAAGGATTACACCCGATAGTGCTTGTACCCTCACTATTAAAATCCCAGCTAAAGTTACTGGCTCCTACTGTGTTACAGTTAAACTGTATCGGCTTGCCGACACAGGGAGGATTTGCGACGGTGATGTAGCACTGGGCATCTGCATACGCATAGGCAAAAAGCAGCGTCAGCAGGAGGCCGAGTGCTTTTTTTGAACAGATTATTTTTTGCTTTATATTCATACTTATTTGAGTTTGCATATTATGTTCATTTAATTTATTTTCCAAATTTATTTTATGAGTTTAAGTTTAGTGGTGGCGGTGGTCTGCGCCTTGTTTTTGAATTTGTAAATAACCTTTACAATATAGTTGCCTTCAGGTGCGATTTCGCCGTTTGGCATCCTGCCATCCCATGCCACATTCTTGTTCCTTGTTTCAAATATCTTGACCGACTTGTTATTGTATATGATGATCTGCACATATTCCTCTCCCTTGATATCAATCTGGTAACCATCATTCACACCATCCCCGTTGGGTGTAAACACATTCGGGATATAGATGAACGAGCTGTCCACCTGGTAGGCAACCGATTCTTTTTCAGGCACATAAGGGATTTCTGTCTTTTCTTCATCACCGGCCTTTTCCATCTTGGAGGAATCAAACTTCGGAACGACATTGTCATTCATTTTATTGACATACTGCATAGACACCTCATCCTTGATCTCGAAAAACTTGATATCGGCGGGTGACTGGGTTTCTGCCTGGACTTCATTCTTTTTCGCATTTTTATGTGTCCTGGCTGCCTTGGCTAAATGTTCTTCATGTTTTGCTACCTGGGTACCAGCATCAGGCACTGTGATTGCCTCGTCCTGCTTTTCAACGTTAGGTGATACCTCTTCCTGTGGAGCGCTTTTCTCAATGATAACAGGCTGCCTGACCGGGACCGGCTCTGTTCCCTTTTCATTGATAACCTGGTAAGTCACCAAGGAAACAACCCCGATGACCGAGGCTGTAATGGCTGCTTTCATCCAGAAAGCAGTCTTGACGGCTATAGTGGCCGCGCCTGTACCGGTGCCGATAGAGGAGGAAATACCTTCCCACACACCGTTCGGAACAGGTGTCGACGCATTCTCAAGCTGCTGCTTGAAAAGCTCGTCAAATTGTTCTATGTTATTATTTTCTTTCACTTTAAATTCTCTTTTAAAATTAACTCCTGTAAATATAATCTGGCTTTATGTAATTGGCTTTTGCTGGTGTTTTCCGAAATATTCAACATTTTCGAGATCTCATCATGATGGTATCCCTCAATGACAAACAAGTTAAAGACGGTTTTATAACCTTTGGGCAAACGGTTGACAAGGTTCATCAGGTCAGCTGTCTTTAAAAGGGAAATGGTGTTGCTTTCTACCGATATTTCCGCAACGTTGTCAATACTGTCAACGATGTTCTGTTTCTGGTTTTTCCTGTAAAACTCAATGCTGGTATTGATGAAAATCCTTTTGATCCACCCTTCAAATGAGCCTTTATTCTCGAATTTTGTGAGATTATTGAACACTTTGATGAAACTTTCCTGGAGAATATCCTTTGCTTCATCTTCATCCTGCGCATACCTCAGACAAACCGAATACATTCTTGGAGCTAATATGTCAAATAACTGTTTCTGTGCTTTTGGTTGATTATCAATACATTGAGCTAAAATTGCGTTTAGTTTATCTGTATGATTGTCTCCCATTTACACGTCAATTACTAAATTTTATATCTCTAAGAAGAAAAAAAGGCCTCCCGGGTTGCCCGGACCCGAAGTTTTTTTATTAAAATTATTCGTCCTTTTTCAGTTTTTCAATTTTATACCTGTCTTCCAAGGCTTTATAGGTGGTTTCAGAATAATAACCCACACTTTCTATGGCTTCGATGATCTCTTCCTGGGTCAGGCCTTTTGCAGGTCTCCTGTATTTTACCGCCACTATGTTCTGTTCCTTGTTGATGGTATAGGACGTATACAGCATGTTCAGGTTGTTGTGCAATAACTCTTCATAGAAGTTTTCAAGGTTGGAATCCGGCATGTGACACACCGGTGAGATGGACTGGAAAACAAAGATAGGTTCATCCGTTTCAAAATACAGCCAGGCATTCTCTTTTTCCTGTTCCCACAAGTCCACATATATCTCTGTATCCCCATTATATATGACCCATTGACCATCCTCAGAACCTCTTGTTTCTACTGGATTTAATCCGAGGAAACCAAAGGTGGATTCAATTAATTCTGAGTAGGTTTTAAAATCCATATATTATTTTTTTTAAGCCTGCAAAACTAAATAATTATATTAATAAATTTTCAGATATTTTCATTTAATTTTGCGGCCAAAATAAATATTTCAAGATGTCAGTATTAGTAGGAAAAGATTCTAAAGTAATTGTGCAGGGCTTTACCGGAAAAGAAGGTACTTTTCACGCTTCCCAGATGATAGAGTACGGAACCAATGTCGTTGGAGGAGTTACTCCGGGTAAGGGCGGAAGCAAGCACCCTGATTTGAACAAGCCGATTTTCAATACGGTTCTGGAAGCTGTGAATGCCACTGCTGCCAATGTATCCATTATATTCGTGCCACCTGCCTTTGCTGCAGATGCCATTCTTGAAGCTGCTGATGCAGGCATTGCTGTAATCGTCTGCATTACTGAAGGCATACCTACAAAGGACATGGTAAAAGTGAAGGAATACCTGAAAAGCAAGACCTGCACCCTGATAGGTCCTAATTGCCCCGGAGTGATGACACCCGGAGGCGCCAAGGTCGGTATCATGCCGGGATTTATTTTTACCCCGGGAAGGATTGGCATCGTATCCAAATCAGGTACTTTAACATATGAAGCGGTTGACCAGATCACCAAGGCCGGACTCGGTCAAAGCACTGCCATCGGCATTGGCGGAGACCCAATTATTGGAACCAGCACCAAACAAGCTGTAGAATTATTGATGAATGACCCGGATACCGATGGTATCATTATGATAGGCGAAATAGGCGGCGGCATGGAAGCAGAAGCAGCCAGGTGGATAAAAGCCAATGGCACCAAGCCTGTGGTTGGATTCATTGCCGGCCAGACTGCCCCTCCGGGAAGAAGAATGGGACATGCGGGCGCAATTGTCGGCGGAAAAGACGATACCGCTGCTGCAAAGATGGCCATCATGCGTGAGTGTGGTATCCATGTAGTGGAATCTCCTGCAGAAATAGGCGCTAAAATGCTTGAAGTGCTGGGGGCAAAAGCAAGAAACAATTGACAATTGATAATTGACAATTGACAATGGATAATTGATAATTGATAATTAACAATAATATACCCTGGCCACTATATCCTAACCCCTCTTATGTTTATCAATACAGGATCAAAAACTGACTACTTTATTCATCTTGAAGAAAGATACAATGCCCACAACTATCATCCCTTACCGGTGGTGATTGAAAAAGGGGAAGGTATATTTGTGTGGGATGTTGAAGGCAGGCAGTATTTCGATTGCCTCTCTGCCTATAGTGCGGTCAACCAGGGCCATTGCCATCCCCGCATCATTCGCGCATTGAATGAACAGGCCGCTAAACTTACACTTACTTCCAGGGCATTCCACAATAACCTGCTCGGTGAATATGCGGAATTTGTATGCCAGTTCTTTGGGTACGAAAAAGTGCTGCCGATGAATACAGGTGTGGAAGGCGGTGAAACAGCCATTAAACTTTGCAGGAAATGGGGATACGAAATAAAGGGTATCGAAAAAAACAAGGCAAAGATCATCTTTGTTGAAAACAACTTCTGGGGCAGGACCATAGCCGCCATCAGTTCCAGTACAGATCCAAAAAGCTACAACAATTTCGGGCCTTTCCTTCCCGGTTTTGAGATCATTCCCTATAATAACCTGCAAGCGCTGGAAGCAGCCTTACAGGATAAAAATGTTGCAGGTTTCATGCTTGAACCTATACAGGGAGAAGCCGGCGTGGTGGTTCCGGATGAAGGATACCTGAGCTCGGCTTACCAACTGTGCAAAAAACACAATGTTTTATTCATTGCCGATGAGGTGCAGACCGGCGTGGCGCGCACAGGGAAATTACTGGCCTGTGATTACGAAGACGTGAAACCGGACATACTGATACTTGGCAAGGCATTGGGAGGAGGTGTATTTCCAGTATCCGCCGTATTGAGCAGTCATGAGGTGATGGACACTTTAAAACCCGGCGAACACGGCAGTACATTCGGAGGCAATCCCCTCGCCTGTGCCGTAGCCATGGAATCACTGAAAGTCATAAAGGATGAGAAGCTGGCCGAAAACGCCTTTAACATGGGCGAGATTTTCAGGGATAGATTAAGGGCCATTGACTCTCCCCTCATAGAAACTGTAAGGGGCAAGGGTTTATTGAATGCAATGGTCGTACGTCCGTTCGGCGATAATAAAACAGGCTATGATATTTGCCTGGATCTAAAAGCAAAGGGTTTACTTGCAAAACAGACCCATGAGCATATCATCAGGTTTGCACCACCTTTGATTATTAATGAAGAACAGGTCCATCGTTGTTGTGATATTATCCAGGAAACCATGTTGGAGCAGGGTAACCGGTAATCGGTAAGCAGTAATCGGCATGCCCCGAAGCGTGTTGCGAAGCAACTCTGCTTCAGGGGTAATCGGTGGGAGCCAGTGGGAACCGGTTGGGAGCGGTGGGGAGAATGTACGATATACGACATACGACATACGATGTCATGTACGATGTGGGGAGACGCGGTAAATAGTTCTTAATAAATGGTTCTCACCATTCATAACTCATAACTCATCATTCATAATTTGGTTCTATCTTATCAGCAGCACCTGTCCGAATGCATTATTCTTCTTGATATACGGACCATTGGGTGTGGTATAATGCAGTCTCCAGATATATAATCCATCAGGCACATAATCTCCCATATAGGTGCCATCCCATCCTACATTATTCTCATTTGTTTCAAAAATCAATTCACCCCAACGGTCGAAGATCTGGAATTCCTTCACGGTAATATTCCTTCCCCTCGGCATAAAGACGTTGTTCACAAGGTCATTTCCCGGTGTAAAGGCATTGGCCATGAACAGGTCGCAATAATCGGTCTGGAAATTGACATATAAGGAATCCTTTGTCACGCCACATGGATTGGTGACGGTCACAAAATATTTTCCGGGTGTGAATGCATATATGAAACTATCCGTGCTTCCGGTACTCCACATGTAAGTGGCTGTTGGACTGCTTGCGTTTAACCTTAAGCTGCCTCCCTTGCACAGTATCGTATCGCTTCCGAGATTCAGCTTCGGTTTGGTGGTAAATACAACATCCACTATATCCCTTGTTGTACAAGTACCTTGCGTTACGTCTACATAGTACTTGCCGGAAGCGGTGACGGTAATCGATTGGGTGGTCTCAAGCGTATTCCAGAGGTATGTTCCCGTTTCATTGGCATCAAGCGTGTGTGAAGCGCTTGAACAAACTGCCACATCATTTCCCAGGTCAGGTGTGGGGGCTTTATCTATGATGAATTTTTTAAAGGACGTGTCGCTGCAATATTTATCCTTGTAAATATATTGCAAGGTATATGTTCCCGGAATACTCGGAATGATGGAATCTCCATGTGTTAGAGGATACCCGCTGAACTGGCCCCCGCTTTTATTTGGCTTAAGGTCGACAAATTGATTAGAGGTGCAATAATGGGAATCCAGGCCTGTAAATTTGCTGTCAAGGTCAGGCAATATTTTGACATATACCGTATCCTTTCCTATGCAACCGGTAGAAGCAACAGCCTCGTGAATCACACGGTAAGTGCCTACAGCATTGTATTTATGAACGACGCTTTTTGAAGGACTTGAATTTCCGTCTCCAAAGTCCCAGTTAAATGAGACCAGGGTATTGTCGGGATTATTGAAAAAATAACTATTGTGTTTCAGGCATTGGGTTGTATCAAATGGGGAAATATTTCCCACCGGACTAGGCAATACCAGCACCTCAAAAGTCAGGGTGTCCTTGCAGGCCGTTGGGTATGTATTGGGACCCTTCGATATATTGGTTGTTATTTCAAGCGATACCTTCCGCCTTCCGCTATTCAGGTAAGTATGCTGGAAAAATGAAAAAACAGAGGTATCTGTTTCCGTAAACCATCGGTATCCATACGAACCCGATAATGGATTGGTAAAATTACCGGTCTTGAATTTGAAAAGATTACCGTCCAGGCATTGCACCGTGTCAGCGCCCTGTGAAAAATCAATAAACACCACCTTTTTCTGGTAGATCCTGACACCCTTTGCAAAAATAGTCTGGCATCCTTTTATGTTTGTATTGATCTTGATCTTGGCGGGTATCAGACCTGATATCTTGTAACTGTGAAAAGCAGGGTTTAAAGAGGAAGAATCCCCATCGGCAAATTCAAATTTGTAGGTTACGCCCGGAATATTGGTAGTTGAAGTATTTACGAACTCAATTAAGTTCTTTATCTGGCAACTATCATGGTAAATAATTTTAAAATCGAGTTTGGTACAATAGGTATCTACACTGTCGGTAGGTGCACCTGAGGTGAGATAGTCAGTAGAGGATCCGCCATTGTCATGCTCATAGATGGTGAAATAATATTTCGTACAAGGCAAGAGTGAATCTATCTTTACAAAATTGGTGCTGTTGGAATTGTAGACAATAAAGTTATCGTTTCCCGCCCCGAATTTTAGTGATTTCCCGAAAGCTGCATTTGCGGAATATACCTGGCCGTCTACCGGAGCAAAATCAGGTTTTGAGCCCATTTTAGCTATGATGATCCTGGCAGAACCATTGCCGTTTGTCCATTGCAGGTTAACAGAAATGCACTGCTTGTTATTGTGTGTAAATGTTGACGACTGAGTTGTTGGCTCAGTAGCCTGCACGCCAGAGGTGGAAAAGACCAGAAATAATATAAGAAAGGCGTTGTTTTTCAAAATGCGTGTCAAAGTTAAACAAATAACTCTTAAATAGACAAAAATAAAGAAAAAAAGTTGCTTTTCTAGGAAATATTTATTTTTTGTTCCGGCAAGGCGGATAGGTTCCTGTATTTCAACAATACCTGTGCTGTGGTGATGATGTCCTTTTTGCAATAATCTGCAATCCGGTTGATATCATTTAATTGCCAGTATGTATGTCCGACCATGCTTCCATCAATATCATCCTTGGGTGAAGGTATGCCAAAACACTTGGCCAGCACATTCAGCGAGGTATAGTTTTTATAGTCGCCGAATTTCCATAATTCCATGGTATCGATGTGGTTGATTTCCCAAGGTTTTTTTCCCGAAACATTCAGGATTTCAGGTATATTGATACCATTGATCAGCATTCTCCTGCATAAATAAGGGAAATCGAATTCCTTGCCGTTATGCGCTACCAATTTGTGTTTCGGCTGGTTAAACCTGGTGTTCAGCAATTCCGCAAATTCCAGGAGTATTTCCTTTTCGTTATGGCCTGAAATTGCCTTCACCCTTAAATGGGTCTCCCCGTTTTCCTGGTGAAATATCCCCAGCCCTATGCAGACTATTTTCCCAAACTCGGCATAGATGGCAGCACGGTCATATATCAGCGACGCATTGATCTCAGGGTTGTTCAGCGCACCCACCTTACGGGTCCACAATTCCTGCCACTCTTCGTCCAGTTCATTAAAACTGCCGAATTGTGAGACTGTTTCTATATCCAACACCAATAAATCCTGTAAATGAATATGATTCAACATGTTGAAATTAATTTGATTACCAGCTTCCCCCAGCTCCGCCACCATTAAAACCGCCGCCGCCGCCAAAGCCGCCAAATCCTCCACCCGAACTTCCTCCTCCACCCCAGCCGCCGCCACTGCCTCCAAGCAGCATGCCAGGCAGAAAATATCCTCCACCCCTGGTCAAGCCACCATTCCTGCCTCCTCCAAATTTTGACAGAACTACAAGGACAATGAATATGATAAGCAAAATAAATATGAACGATGGTCCCTTTTTCTTTTTCTTCTGCAGTTTGCCTGGATCAAACTCTCCTTTTAATACCTTGTATATCGATTCAATTGCGTTATCTAAACCCTGGTAATAATTATCGGCCCTGAACTCAGGTTTCATGCTGTTGTCAATAATTATCGCAGTCACGTAATCAGTCAGTGCTCCCTGGGTTTTATCGGCAGTCTGTATGAAGATCTTGTGCTCCTTGATGGCGATGTATATCAATACACCGGTGTTCATATCCTTTGCACCCACCTTATAAGCCCGCGCAAAAGCAAGGCTGCGGTCAAATTCATCCTGGCCATTCAGTGAAGATTCGGTAACAACCGCAATTTCTGTCAGGCTGCTGTCTGATATAAACTTGATCTTTGCATTCAGGTTTTGTTCCTCTTCGGGTGACAAAACATCTGCAAAATCACTGACATAATTGATATAGGCAGGAACTTCTTTTGTCTGGGCGAAAACAGATTGCCCTGCAAAAAAGACAAGCATGAAACATAAAAACAATCTATTTCCCATAAGAAACCTCGTCTTTAAGTTCATTGGTATCATTGTCCTGTCTTGGAAAATGAAGTTTAAGTATGTGACCGACCTCTTCAAGGCCGATGGTGATGCCTTCAACAAAATTGCCCTCCCTGAAAAAGTTCTGCATTTTGTCTTTAACGGTTTGCCAGAAATCATCACCGGTTATCCTGTGGAAACCTTCGTCACCAATAATGGCAAACTGGTGTTCTTTCGGCACGACATAGATAAGGACCCCATTTCTTCTTTCAGTCTTGTCCATCCCAAGTTTCGTAAATGCCAGCGCGGCATCTGAAAGCACATCAGCAACTATCTTCTCTGAAAAATGCACCCTGACTTCACCGGATGTATTGGACTCTGCCGAACGGATGGCCGCAACTATTTTTTCTTCCTCTTCCTTAGAAAAAAATCGTTTCCTGAAAATTGAAAAAAGCCCCACGTATAACCGGATTATTTATCGAATAATTTGTCTACATCAGGTGCTGTATCGCTTCCTTCTGCAGACTTGAATTCCTCCTTGGATTTAAATCCAAACATACCTGCAAAGATATTACCCGGGAACGTCCTTGTTTTTACATTGTAATTCCGAACCGTTCCATTATAATCACTCCTGGCTGTCTGTATCCTGTTTTCAGTTCCTTCCAGTTGGCTTTGAAGACCTATAAAAGCTTGTGTACTCATGATGGTAGGGTAAGCTTCCATAGTGATCTTAATGGCTGTATTAATCCTTTGGCCGACAGCATCAAGATCCTGTGGTGTCTGCGCGTTTGCTGCTGCTTCCTTGATCTCACCGGCTTCCTTTTCGAGGTTTGGAATTCCCGCCCTTGCATTGGTGACATTGGTCAGAATGTCCTTTTCATTTTCTGCAGCTTTTTTTACTGTAGCGATCAATGAAGGAATCAGGTCCGCCCTTCGCTGATATTGTGTCTGCACATCGCCCCATGCTTTTTTAACATCCTCATCGGAAGTTACAAGGCCATTGTATTTGCTGCATCCAAAAAATCCCAATAAGATGATAACACCTAAAATAATTAAATATCCTTTTTTCATTTGTCAATTAAATTTAGGTCAAAGGTAATAGAAAATTCATTTACCAATAATTTTTTTATTTCGTCCATGGATATTTTTCGACCAAGCTCTTTTTCCATGCTGGTTACCTCCTTGTCCTTGATGCCGCA
>JANWHK010000002.1 GCA_025450395.1 Bacteroidia bacterium | reverse complement strand
TCCTGACAGCAGGTACTACGATAGCGAATACAACAACAAGCTTAACAGTTAACAACATTTCCACCACTACATATTACAGGGCTATTGTAAATTCCTCCAGTGGTTGTACAAATCTTGCAACTTCATCGGAGACCATTTCAGTCACTACAACCGTTTCGGGAAACATTGTAGCTGCAAACAGTGCCATCTGTGCGGGATCAGCCGCTAGCTTTACCCTGTTTGGGCACAGCGGAAGTGTTGTAAAATGGCAAGTGTCAACCAGTAGTACTTTCGCCTCTTCGGTTACTGATATTAGTAACACCACCACAACCATGTCCTATACCTTGGGTTCAAACGGTACTTATTATTTCAGGGCGGTGGTCCAAAACGGCGGATGTGGAAGTCCCGTGAATACACCCGGATTCCCTATAACCGTTACAACCGGTACTTCTCCTGTAGGTGGCAGTGTCAGCAGTGCTTCACATTGTGGTGGCGCAAGTAACTCAGGTACATTAACACTTAGCGGACATACAGGAACCATTCAAAAATGGCAATATTCCCTTGATGGAGCTATTACCTGGACCGATGTTGCCAACACCACTACAAGTTTAAACTATACAGGCATTGGAGCCAACCGTCATTACAGGGCTGTGCTCATCAATGGCGCATGTGGTACTGCATACAGCAGCAATGGATTGATTACAGTATACGGCACAACGGTTACCCGTTGGGATGGCGGCACCAGCAATGCATGGCAAACCTCTTCCAACTGGTGCGGGGGTATTGCTGCTAACGGCATAGACGTTGTCATCAGCAGTTCTGCAAGCAATCATAT
Organism: Bacteroidia bacterium; assembly: GCA_025450395.1. Lineage (GTDB taxonomy): Bacteria > Bacteroidota > Bacteroidia > NS11-12g > UBA955 > JABMMZ01. The sequence continues at coordinate 6,899 of JANWHK010000002.1, read as the reverse complement.
AATCCTTGACCAGAACCGAACCATAGGTACTTTAAACTTCAACGGTTCCGGCCGCAATATTACTATCGGCAATTATGACCTGACTACGTCCAGCATCAGCAATGCCAACAGTTCAAGTTATATCAAGACCAATGGCTCCGGGGTGCTGAAAATCAATATTCCAAATACCGCTTCGGTAACATTCGCGGTCGGCGACCAGGCATACAATCCGGTTACCATTACAAATAATACAGGCAGCGCGGATTATCTTTCTGCAAGAGTACTGAACGAGGTGTTTTACAATGGCACCTCAGGATTTACCAGCCCCGTAGGACGTGTAAAACGTACCTGGGATATTAGTAAAACCAATGCCAATGGAGGCAGCGGCCTGAATTTCGTATTCAACTGGAACGTGGGCGAATCAGTGAGCCTGGTAACACCTACGCTTTTCCATTATGAAAGCGGAAACTGGGTTCAGCAATTAGGCTCTACAACCATCATAGGAACAAGCCTGACTTATATTGGTTATACAGGAACTTTCTCCCCATTTTCAATTGGAAGCAGCGCAGTCGTATTATCCGCAGACCTGATGGACTTTGAAGCGAAGGCACAGATCTCCTCCCACTCGGTCTTACTCAGCTGGAAAACATCTTCTGAGGAAAACAACCATTTTTTTGAAGTGCAACGCAGCACGGATGGCCAGAACTGGCAGAACATCGGAAGGGTTGAAGGTCATGGCAACAGCAACAGTGTGAATGCTTATATGTTCATCGACCAGCATCCGGAACTTATTAATTTCTATAGGCTCAGACAGGTTAATTTTGATGGTCAATCATTATTTCATGTCATAAGGAAAGTCGATTTTAATGCCCCTGCAGATGATATTGTCAGCGTATATCCGAATCCTTCGAATGGAATTGTCAATATCATCACTTCGGAACCTTCAACTTACGCGGTTTATGACATGAATGGCCGCAGTATCATGGAAGGTATAGTAAACGGGCTGACCATATTGAATGATATACCTGCCGGCTTCTACCTGGTGAGCATCACCACCGGCGAAAGTGTTTATCACGTAAAACTGACAATGAAATAGATTAAATAGAATCATTTTTAAGGGGCAAGTTCGGCAACCATGAATGGCGGAACTTGTCCCTTTTTTTATTTGAAAAATATTCTATATTGCACCCTCAATCCATCAAAAGCCGACTCGACTATGTACATCAAACGCCACCTGAGCATTGTACTTATCTATTTCTTCACATGGCGCATCATGTTGTTCTCGCTGATTACCGGCGTAATGGCGGTTGTAGTATACGAACACCTGGGATGGAAATGGGTAGCCATACCCTGGCTGCCGGTCTCACTGATAGGTACCGCTGTAGCATTTTACGTGGGTTTCAAGAACAACCAGGCATACGACCGAAGCTGGGAAGCACGAAAGATATGGGGATGTATCAATAACCTGAGCCGTTCATTTGCCGCAGCCACCAGGGCCTTTATCAGTGATGAATTCGCTCCGGATAAAGTCCCCCAGTACAAACTGGATGAAGAAATAAAAACCATCATCTACCGCCATATCGCCTGGTTATACGCTTTAAAACATTCCATGTGGCAACGCACCCCATGGGAACACCAGCGCAAGGTCAACGCCAGATACAGGAATTATTTCGGGAAACGTTTTGCTTATGGCACTTTTGAGGATGAACTCTCCCCTTTCCTCAGCGATGAAGAGCACAAATGGATCAAGACAAAAAAGAATGCCCCGGCACAATTACTCGACAGGCAATCACAACACCTGAAAACAATGAAAACCCAGGGACTTATTGATGACTTCAGGCAGATTGAGTTGCAGAAACTGATCACCGAAATGTATGCGGAGCAAGGCAAAAGCGAACGCATCAAAAACACTCCCCTCCCCCGCCAGTATGCCACCTCCAGCACCATTTTCATCATCATTTTCACATTGTTGCTACCCTTTGGCATGATATCCGAATTCCACAAACTTGGCGATGGCATGCTTTGGTTACTCGTACCTATCAACCTGATCGTTTCCTGGATATTCACACTCATGGAATATATAGGCGATTACAGTGAAAATCCATTTGAAGGCCTGATCAATGATGTACCTGTAATGACCATTGTGCGCAATATCGAAATCGACCTGAAAGATATGCTGGATGAAAAGGACCTGCCGGAAAGGATCAATCCTGTTTACGACGTCCTGCTTTAAATCGTGAACCATCAACCAAAACAAAAATCCTAAAAATCAATACCCTATGCCCAGCTACAGACAAGTCTTCAAAAACAACCAGATATGGTTGGACAAAAAAAAAGAAACCGACCCCGATTTTTTTGAAAAACTCGCAAGGGACCAACGCCCTGAATATTTATATATCGGTTGCAGCGACAGCCGCGTCACGGCTGAAGAGATCATGGGTGCAGAACCCGGTGAGGTCTTTATTCACCGTAATGTCGCGAACCTTGTCAATGCTACGGACCTGAATGTAATGGCAGTGATCAATTACGCAGTGCGCCACCTCAATGTCAAGCATATTGTGGTGTGTGGCCATTATAACTGCGGTGGTGTGAAAGCGGCCATGCAGCCGAAAGACCTGGGTATCCTGAATCCGTGGCTCAGGAATATCAGGGATGTGTACCGGCTTCACATGGCGGAATTGAATGCCATAGAAAATGAACATGAAAAATATAACCGGTTGGTGGAACTGAACGTACAGGAACAATGTGTCAATGTCATCAAGCTCGCCAGCGTGCAGCAGGAATATATCCTGCATAAATTTCCCATTGTACACGGATGGGTGTTTGATATCAAGACCGGAAAGATCATTGACCTTAAACTCGATTTTCCTAAAATACTGAAGGATATACAACAGATATATGATTTGACGGGAACGGTGAAGAGAAACCAGTAAAGGACGAAGGACGAGGTACGAAGTACGAAGGAAGGTACAAATTACAATTTACAATTTACAAGTTAAATACCGTTAATTTTTACCACTTACACGATAAGCGTCACTTAGATCAGAATTTGGCCATCTCAAACTTTTGAAAAGCATATCCTGGATGGGTTTGACATCTTCAAACCAATGCTTTATCTGAATACATTATTTCTGCATTAAGCATAAAGCTAAAACATATCTTTGCATCACAAAGACTTTTAATAAAATATTGAAATCCCGAATCTATTTATTAAGTCTTCATAACACAAATAAACTTTACTAATAATGAAAAAAAACTACTCATTAATTTTATTGGCAGCATGCCTGTTTTTTATTCCTGCTAAAACGCTTTACGCCCAGAACGGCTCACTGGACAATAGTTTCAGTTCTGATGGCAAAGTATTGACCCAGATCGGCCCAGATGATGACGGTGCTGTAGATGTGGCCATACAGGCGGATGGTAAAATCGTAGCAGTTGGTGGGAGCTACAACGTTTCAACTTCAAACTACGAATTCGCGGTGGTCCGTTATAATACCAATGGCAGCCTGGATAACAGTTTCAGCAGTGACGGAAAACTCACCACTGCATTCGGGAATGGCGACAATATCGCCTTTGCACTGGCTATACAAACTGATGGCAAGATTGTTGTGGGAGGATACGCTGGAGATGGCGCCATGGCTGATTTTGCACTGGTGCGCTATAATACCGATGGCAGCCTCGACAATACCTTTAATTCAACCGGTAAAGTTACAACTGCCATCAGCCTTAATAATGACGAAATTTCCTCTGTTCTCATTCAGGGGGATGGTAAAATTATCGTAGCCGGTTCCTCAAACAACGATTTTGCAGTAGCGCGTTACAATAGCAACGGCACTCTGGACATGACATTCAATGGTCAGGGTTGGATTCGCACCGACTTCAACGGCGGTGGAGACTTTGCTTATGGAGCTGCATTGCAGGCCGATGGTAAAATTGTAGCAGTCGGACATGTTGATATCAGTTCTATCAGCAATTTTGGACTTGCCCGATATAATTCCAATGGAACTCTTGACAATACCTTCAGTTCAGATGGAAAAGCCAATGTTTTAATCGGTATCGAGGACGCTGTTGCATATGATGTAGCATTGCAGGCAGACGGGAAGATCATCCTTGCCGGTCATATGTATAATGGGTCAGACGATGATTTTGCACTTGCCCGCTTCAATTCGAATGGCAGCCTGGATAATACTTTCAGCAGTGACGGCATGCTCAGTCATGGAATTTTATCAAGCGATGACCATCCTTTAGGTGTTAAGGTACAAACAGACGGAAAAATACTTGCAGCAGGTTATACCACCACCTCTTCAGGGTATTCCGTTGCAGTGGTAAGATATAATTCAGATGGATCATTCGACAATTCTTTCGGCATCTTAGGCAAGGTAACCACTGCTGTTGGTGGTATAGATGATGAAGCAGAAGGGATGCTTATTCAACCCGACGGCAAAATAGTAGTCGTCGGTGCAGGCGATGATGGTTTGGATGACTATGGTTTCATAGTGGTTCGTTACAACTCTGGTGTAACAGGTATCGGGGAAACCCTTGCAGGCATTTGCCCTGTAAATATTTACCCGAATCCGGCCACGGATTATCTGCACCTGGATTACACCTTGACAAATGCGGACTTGGTGAGCATACAACTCCTGGATATACACGGCCGCAATATGCTTCCAAATGCAGGAGGAATAATGACCACATTAGGAAAACATACCGAAAACCTCGATTTGCAATCCCTTGCTCCGGGCTTATATTATATTGTAATTTGGATAGGTACAGAACAACAATCCTTCAGGATAGTTCACTGATCCAGCCCCTTGTTCCCCCACATCGTACATCGTATGTCGTACATCGTACATCTCCCCACCGATTACCGATTACTGATCACCGATTACCGGTTCCGTATATCGTATGTCGTAAATCGTATATAATTCCCACATGTGAATGTTTAAACCCAATCCTGTAATCCTGTAATACTTATGGTCTCCAAATACCTCAACTTTGTATTGTGAAAACGGCTTCACAAATTGAACAATATTAAAGATGAAAAACTATTTAGTCCTGCCGGGCAACCATAAGGATACAACGCCCCCTTCCAGTGCAAGTCCAAAAACAAATGAGGATTTTAATAAAAAACCCCCACATTCAGGCGATAAAGAACTCAAGATCAATAGCGGGGCGGCCAAAGGTGAGGAGAATAAAGACCTGCTGGAAGACGAGGACGACACTAAAAACCCTGATGCCAGGGAAATTTAGATATTAAATTACAACAAGCGCAAATAACCCAAAAAAGTGCAGTCATAACCTGGCTGCATTTTTTTTTTGACAAAGACAACAGCCTTGTGAAGTTTGTTTGTTGAATAAATAACAATTTACACAAATTATTATACTTTTGACAATTAATACACCAGGCACAACCCATGGTCAGAAAAAGAATAAAACAAGGATTAAAGTTTTCAAAATACATCATCTACAAAGAGACCCTGGTTGACTTTAAAGAACATTTCTGGTCATTCATCGGCGCGTTTATCGGTATAGGACTGATTGCTTTTATCCAGGATCATACATTGAATGAATTTGAAAATATGTACCTGATAGGTTCATTCGGGGCATCAAGCGTTTTGGTTTACGGGGCCATACAAAGTCCATTGGCCCAACCCCGTAACCTCATCTTCGGACATGTGATCTCGGCCATTATCGGAGTCACTGTCTACAAGGTCCTGCCTGACATCCTATGGTTGACAGCCCCTCTATCAGTTGCCCTTTCAATTGTCTGCATGCAAATCACCAAGACTTTGCATCCCCCGGGCGGGGCAACGGCATTGATCGCTGTTATCGGTTCAGAAAAAATCAAGGCCCTGGGTTACTTCTATGTTCTGTCGCCCGTTTTGACAGGTTCACTCATATTGCTTATCGTAGCCTTGATTTTTAACAATGTGACCTCGCACAGAAAATATCCCACGGACAAAAGGTTTACGAATTATGTCAGGAAGATATTTATCAGGAGAAAAGTATAATTGGAGAAATATTTCCCAACAAATTACAAATTTTAAATTATTAAAACTATGTTTGTTAAGGAATATAACTACCGCCAATCTTTCTACCTATGACCACCCAAGAAACCATCATCCTGATAGCATTCGTGGTTATTCTGGTGTTCCTGGTTTTTTTTATTTATGCGCTAAAAAAAGAAGGCAGGCAATTCGAAGACCTGTTCCGCGTGCTCAGAAAAAAAGCTAAAGGCATTACAAACATTGGGTTGATACAGGCGTCCGGAGAAAAACTTGTCGGTTCCAAAACCGATGCCGGTTATATCAGATTGCATGGTCTGCATCGACTATTTAAATACAAGCAGGACCGTCATACCTATTGGATTGCATTTATGATAGAGAATCATACGAAGGAAAACCTCAGTTTTATGTTGAACACTGTCAGGGTGAGTATCGATGGCAATGCTTCTGATTGCAACCTGACCCTCTTGATGGAAAAGGTACCTGAACGTGTCAGTCCGCCTTATGGCAACCAGTATTTTAATACAAGGACCTATAATAATTTCATTCTCGGTGAAATAGCGCCAAAGTATTTTACTTTTCAGGCCAGGTTTGTCATAGAGGGAGAAAATCCACCATTTAAAGACAATGACTTTGTGGAAATTGAAGTTGATTTCATGAAATTTGATATTGAATCACAAAAATACATGTCTATCCGGAAGGATCAATTGACTGAAAATTTTCAAAACATCAAGTACAGGAAAATCCAGCAGATAGATGAAGAACTGCTGTACGAGAGCTGATCAACGGTTAATTCTTGCCGGTTTTCAATTGTCCACTGTCAACTGATATCTCTACCTGCGCAGCCAGCAAATCTTCCATCGTCTCTCTTCTCCTGATGAGATGGGATTTACCTTCTAAAATAAACACCTCTGC
>JANWHK010000001.1 GCA_025450395.1 Bacteroidia bacterium | reverse complement strand
TTATTCCTTGAATGCTTCGAGGTCAAACAGCAAGGTAAATCTCAACTGGTTCTGCAAAGGGTGTCTTTGCTGGAACGGTACAAGATAAGCGGCATCGAGGCCAAACACTTTATACCTTATTCCAAAACCGAAAGTCAGGTATTTCCTGTTGCCCTTGGTTTTAGGCTCATTAAAATATCCTGCCCTGATAAAAAACTGGTCAGTATAATTATATTCAAGACCCAGTGAATAGTTATATTCCTTTAATTCTTCCCTGAGTCCGCCCGGTGCATCAACAAACGAATTTAGAGCTGCGGAGATCACCGGATCATCACTTCTGGTTCTTTCATATATCGTCACCTGGGTACCTGTACCGCTGCCATCATCAGCCATGGAATCAGTCCCTTGGTAATTCTTAAGAATAGTGATTCCAGGCGAAGGGATCATCAACTTGTTGAAATCCAGCATACCAGTAATGGTATTATATTGATCTATCTTATAAGTCCATGCCGTACCTATTTTCAGGTTGGCCGGGAGGTATTCCTTATTCGTCTTGTCAGAGTATGTGATCTTTGCACCAAGGTTCTGGAGATTTATACCGAACGTATAATGAACATCCTTGCCTTTTTTCGTCTTCTTATCACCCTGGTATAAAGCAGAAATATCACCTGCACCGCTGCGACCAACCTTTGGTGTAATACCGTTCAGCGGTCGTGTACCTGCCAGGTTTGAATTGATGTATTTAAGGTTGACACCAATAGCCCAGTGCTTACTCAATTGTGTGGCATAACATACATCGATGCAATATTCACTTGGATTGAACGTTCCCAATGGATTGCCCACATCATCCGTGAAATTGATCTGTCCGAAACTGAAAAACCTGAAAGAAGCGCCTATTACCGAACGTTCGTTTATCTTCCCATATCCCGCAAGATAATTATAAGATATCCCGGGAACCAGGCTTCTCAGCCACGGTGCATAAGAGGTGGAAATTGCTCCCTTTTTCTTGACGAAAGCCAGGGACGCTGCATTCCAGAAAACAGAGTTGGCATCCGGGGAGCTCGCAACACCTGCATCACCCATGGCAGCTCTTCTGCTGTCAGGTGATATTGTGAGGAATGGCACAGCTGATGTGATGACATTTTGCTGGCCAGCCAATTGACTCCTGCTTATTGAGTTTTGTCCTGATACGTTTTGTACAGACAACAAAACAACAACAGAACCCAACAATAAGTTGGTTTTCTTTATTCTTAAAATAGACATTTTAATTTTAATTTTAATCGTGTAAAGATTTAATCAATAGGCAGCAAATATAATAACTTTTATATATCTGTCAATTTAAAATGACTAATTTTTCAACTTTTTCTGCTTTTTTTCCGTCTTCTGTACTTACAACAATTTTATATATGTAGACACCCTTGGATGGTTTGTCATCGTAGTCGTCACGACCATTCCATTGAATTTCAGATACATGACCACCTGCAGAAGGTATAGTTTGTTCTATGGTTTTCAGCACTTTGCCACTGATGGTCAAAATCGTAATAACTACATTTAAATTCTCTCCCGCCCTGTTGTGGTCAAAGTGGAAGGTGGTATTGGTGCTGAATGGATTGGGATAATTCAGCAGGTTGTTAATCCTGAGGTCTTCGTTGTTCTTGATTAAAAACTCGATGGTAGCTTCACTGGAATTGTTGTAAACATCCCATACCTTGAGTGTATATGTATGCATGCCATCTGCAAGCTCCTCCAACTGGTAACGCAGGTCACCTGTGGTATAACTGTTGAGTTTGGCCTGGTAAAAGGAGTTGAGAACATACCTTTTTTCTCCGGGAGTACCTTTGTCAATGATAGCGACAACATCCCTTCCTATACCATTCCCCGAGGTGTTCACTCCATTTTCATCGAACACCCTTGCGAGTAACAAAGGTGTATTATCCGTCAATCCTCCGCTTACAAATGTATAATCATCAACAAACAATTCCAGTTGTGGTCCATTGACATCCTTGGCCGCATTCTCAGAGGCTCCACCTACTATAAGGTCCCTAAAATGGCCATTGGCATCGGTGATGCCGTTCTTCGCATACATGCTGATCTTGCCAAATCCATAATTATAATTGATATCCTTGGGCACTACAAATGAAAATGAATACAAGCCATTGACCACACTGTTTTCCCCTTTGTAAAGTATGCTGCTGTATAGACCAAAAGGGAGAGGTTGGTTAGGCATGTCATTGCTGAGTGTATAAAAAACAGAAGGTTTATCATATACAGTAGGTAAAATGCTGCCATTAAAACCTGTTAATTTCTGGCCCAGTAAATCCTCTATATGGCCTGAAAATTTCACCTTGCTGAGCGCCTTGATCGTATCCTTCTGGCTATTGATACCGGTTTGGTTGATACTGTCAATAATGATGACATGCTCAGGATAATTCATCGTGAGTGCGGGGTCAGCAAAAAGTGTAAAATTAAAGTCATTCGAACTTTGATCGGACCTGTTTTTTAGTTTCTTATATATTTCCCCCAGGGTAGGCCATTTTCCGGCTATCTTGGTAAAGGCACAATCCGACCAGAAATATTTTGTCAGGTTCGCATTATCGGTGACATACACCAATCTCACGGTAGTGAACATCGCAATGGATCCACCATTGGGATTGGTTATAACATATTCGCCTGCACTTTTACGCTTGCCATCATCATAACGGCTGAATTCACAGGTAGCCGTGAAAAAAACAGGCAGGTTATTGATATTGTTCATGGCATTGATCATCGGAATATCTATTACCTTCTCGTGTGCAAGGTATTCTTCACCCCCATGTCCAATATAATTAAATATCAGTGTACCTTTTTCAAATTCTTTTTTTATGGCTTCCTGGGCTTCAGGGTATCTCTCGGAGCCGCCCAGGTTCTGCTGCTTGAAAGCATCCAGATAGACTTTCCTGACATTCAGGTTTTTAAAGCTGGTATCAATATTCTTATACATTTCCTCAAAATCCCTAACAAAATCCTTTTCCCAATCCTCTTCGGCATCATCCGCACAAAAAGTCACATACGTGCGCCAATCGCCCAATGAGGCCACATCCTTGTAATGCATGATCTTGTTCACCATACTCATGGCTTCTGACGGGGAAGCCACCGGCAACCTGTTAACCGGTATTTCCAGCTTCTGGTTACTGGCCCATTTACCATCCAGCGGATCCAGAAAACCGAAAAAATCATCTGAACAAAAGTAGAAACCATTAATACCGCTGTTGGGTTCTGATTCATAAGTTGGCACAAAGTTGCTGTTGTTTGCAATCTTGTCCTTGTAATCATAACTCGCATCCCCCATGAACATGGCATAGCGCAATTGGTTTGTGGGGTTGGTATTGCTGTAATAAACATGTAAAAAGTAATCCCTGATGGCTGAAATATCCTGTGAACCACTCGAAAATTCGTTATATATCTGCTGCGGTGTCACTACACGCACGCTTATGTTGTCATGCGTACGGTGGAAGTCCGCCAGTTTATTTGAGGCATCCATAAATTCAGGAGGCGAAACAATGATAAACTGTGTAATACCTGTTCCATGCAGGTTTTGGTTAGCGACCTTACCTTCATAATTCGGTGCGAGCGTATTCCCGTCACTCAGCACATAACGCCTGATAAGTCCTGTCGGATTGTTCCTGAATACAAATTCAGAATTGTCGGTGAACACCTGCTGCACCTTCACGCTCAACGGGTCGCTCACATCAAATAAGCGATAGGAAGCAGGAAGGTTCGACAGCCTGTATTCCGCCACGGAAGCTGTAGCAGACTGTATATTCTGGAAAGGCATGAAGCTCTCGCTGAAAATCAGTTTCCTGCTGCAATACAGTTCATAATAATCCAGCCAGGCCTTTGAACTCGTATTGGGTTTGTTATAAGAAAATGACAAGTCGACCGAAGGATTGGTCGTATTGGTACTCCCTGACCCAGGTCCAGGATTAGAGTAACATGTTTCACCACCGGGATATAGCGGATAATCAATCACTTTAGACACTGCGCCATTAATCCGCATTGTAATTTCACTGCTGCTGGGGGAAGTTGCTACTCCGGAGAAATAAACAGTAAGTGATTTGTTGGTGCTTATATTGGGCAAGTTGTGGTTAAATGAATAACTGAGATTCTGGTCGAATCTTTCTCCCAACACGACACGGCCTTCATTGCAGATATTTTCCTTTTCATCGTCATGGAACATGAAATAATCAAACCAGTTGAAGCTGGCATTGGCATCCGGAACCAGGCTGTTGCCATCGGGAGTAGTTCCCATCCTCATCCCGTCCAGACCGCCAAAGGTCAGGAAGAAAAAAGTCTTGTCTGAATAGATATTCATTTCATGTACAAAACGGTTCTCCGAAGGATCATATTTCCATTTATGGGGTGCTTGCGCATAAAAAAGTATATAATCCGCATCATGAAATATACCATCGTTCTCTCCTATTACCTGGATGGCATTTTCTGGCAGGTCGGGCATCTTGGGAACCGCATTTGATTCCGCTAACATACCTCCCTGGTGTCCATAAATCTTAATAGTCCTTGGAGTTATCGAACTTATGTCGATCCCAGCAGCCTTCAGCATGGAAGCATCGATCTTGTAAATACCATCCTGTGTTACACTGAACCTGAACCACTGGCCTGTAGCCAGTACAGAATTAGTGGCAGCCCTTTTCGTGTTGACGTTGTTTATGCCGCTCAAAAATGCCGCCCCCTCCCTCACTGTATATTTATAACTCTTAAGTACATAATAACTACCATTGACTTCTTTATAAGGACATATATAATAACCGGTAAATCCCTTGTTACCCTCCATCGTATGGTAAGTCACCGGAGCGACTGTCCCTTTCAGGTTTTTCAGGAATTTTATTTTATAGGCAGAAAACCCATTCAACAATTCGTACTCGAATTCCGAAAATATGATCTCAGCCTTGGTCCCGGTCGGAAAATTTTCGGAAATAGAAGGCAGTATAGTTTTCCCAAACCTATAGGAAGCAAGTGAATATGTATTGTTGAGAGGTTGCTTAAAGGAAGGATTCAAATTCCAGTTGATTTTTTTTTCAATCTGTGAAGCAACGTTTTGTGCCCGGCCCGTGTTTAGACTGATAACAACAAGTATTATGGCAGCGAATGATTTTTTAAACATATAGCGAAACAAAAGTACGATTTTTATGTCTGGTTTAACGAAACAAATGAAAAAAAATTGCCATGGAAAAAATCAAATTACAAAAAAATGACAATACTTTGATGATAGGGCTCTTAAACACTTAAACAAACCAATTATGAAAAAGATCTACTGCATTATGATCGGGCTTGCAAGTGCTGTGAACAGCAGCGCACAGGATCCGGAATTTTCACAGTTTTACGCCGCACCTGTATATACCAACCCGGCAATGGCAGGCACTGCCTTCTGCGACAGGCAATATGCGGGGCGTGTGTCCATCAACTACAGGAACCAATGGCCGAATTTGCCCGGTACCTTCAGGTCTTTTAATGCAAGTTACGACCAGCATTACGACAAGATTGGCGGAGGCGTAGGCCTTATGGCCACTTATGACAGGGCGGGCACCGGATTACTCACCACAACTGCCATCAGCGGTGTATATTCTTATATTTTACCATTAAACAAGAAGCTATTCCTCAGGGGTGGCTTGCAGGCTTCCTTCGTCAACAAATACATCGACCACAACAAACTGAGGTATGGCGACCAGATCCATCCTACCCAGGGATTCATATTGCCTACCCAGGAACCCAATGCCAATGCTTCGGTGGTATTCCCGAACTTTGCCGCCGGCATACTGGCTTATTCTGAAAAATTCTATGCAGGTTTTGCAGTGCACAATGTCACAGAGCCGGTTCAGTCATTCTACAGCAACAATGACGGTATTGTCCCGCGCAGGTATACTTTCCACACCGGTGTAGTCATACCGCTTGACAGGAAAAGGTTTTCGCAGGCCACTTTCTCGCCAAATGCACTGTTCATGATGCAGCAGAATTTCACACAGATCAATTTCGGTTTTTATGTCAATAAAGGTCCGCTCATTACAGGTCTTTGGTACAGGCAGACCGTCGGCACGTATGGTAATTCCGATGCCATAATGGTATTGCTGGGCTTCAGGAAAGACAGGTTTAAATTCTGCTATAGTTATGATATAACGGTATCCTCCGCACGTTCGGCCGTTCCAGGCAGCCATGAAGTAAGTGCCACTATTGACTGGTGCCTGCGGTCCAAGACTACACCTCACAAACCACTTCAGTGTTTTCCTTTTAAGTGAGGTTAGAATATCAAATTTTCACTCATTTCAGGGGTATTTTTAGTGAAAATCAAGGGGCTCGAGACATGAAGAATAAAGGAATTTCAAAAAAAAATCGAAAAAAGATGGAATTACCAAAAAATGACAATATCTTTGTAACAAATCCGTTTAACAACAAAATGATTATGAAAAGAATTTACGGTTTAATTATTGGATTCGCCAGCTTGCTGGGTGCCAACGCACAGGATCCTGAGTTTTCCCAGTTTTACGCCGCACCGGTGTATACCAACCCGGCCATGGCCGGCACTGCTTTTTGCGGCAGGCAATCCGCCGGACGTATGTCCATCAATTATAGGAACCAATGGCCCAGTCTGCCAGGCACCTTCAGGTCTTTTAATGCCAGTTACGACCAGCATTATGACAAGATCGGCGGTGGTATCGGACTGATGGCTACATATGATAGGGCTGGTGCAGGATTATTGACCACTACTTCACTCAGTGGCGTATATTCTTATGTATTGCCGGTCAACAAGACCTTTTTCCTAAGGGGCGGCCTGCAGGCTTCATATGTAAACAAAAAAATAGACCATAGTAAACTGAGGTTTGGTGACCAGATTCATCCTACACAGGGATTCGTATTACCCACACAGGAGCCTGTTGCCGATGCTTCAGTCGGATTCCCGAACTTTGCAGCTGGTTTACTCGCATATTCTGAAAGGTTCTATGCAGGTTTTGCAGTGCACAACATCACTGAACCGGTTCAATCATTCTACAGCAACAATGACGGTATTGTCCCACGCAGGTATACTTTCCACACCGGTGTAGTCATACCGCTTGACAGGAAAAGGTTCTCACAGGCCACTTTCTCTCCCAATGCACTGTTCATGATGCAACAGAACTTCACACAGATCAATTTCGGTTTTTATGTCAATAAAGGTCCAATCGTAACAGGTCTCTGGTACAGGCAAACCCTGGGCACATACGGTAATTCCGATGCCCTGATGGTATTGCTTGGATTCAGGAAAGACAGGTTTAAATTCGGCTACAGCTATGATATCACAGTTTCCTCTGCACGTTCAGCCGCTCCGGGCAGCCACGAGGTCAGCGCTACCGTTGACTGGTGTCTGCGCGACAGGCCGTTAAGGTTTAAACCTTTAAGATGCCCTGATTTTTGATAAAAATTTGGCATTTACACAATAAAAGGACATTTTTGCAGTTAACATAGTATCCAACACACAAAAAATAAATGAAAAGAAAAAAGAGTTTAATCGCTTTATCCTCTGTCTTATTAGCAGCCACCTTACTCGTAATGCCTTCATGTGGCAAGAAAAACAAGTCTTCAACGACTGGTTTTGGCTATAACGACAGAAAATGGGGCGGTTTTGAGAACCACAAGTACAAAGGTCAGGAAACAGGACCAGGCTTGGTATTGGTACCTGCCGGCGCTTTCGTCATGGGAACCGCTGAACAGGACGTTTTATATGAATATAACAACGTTGAAAGAAAGGCAACTGTCAACTCATTCTATATGGATGAGACTGAGATCAGTAACCTGCAATACGGAGAATATGTTTATTGGTTACAAAGGGTATTCGTATCCTATCCGGAGGTTTATAAAAAAGCCCTACCTGATACCCTGGCATGGAGAAGCAGGTTGGCCTTCAATGAACCTTATGTGGAATATTATTTCCGTCACCCTGCCTACAAGCACTATCCTGTAGTGGGTGTCAGCTGGTTGCAAGCCACTGATTTTGCGGCCTGGAGAACAGACCGTGTGAACGAAATGATACTTGACAGGGAAAAGATCCACCCTTATAAGGACATTAAAATGGTAGACCAGGATAATTTCAATACAAAGACATACCTGGCCAACCAGTACGATCCTGCTACAAGGAAAAAAGGAAAAGGCCTGCCAAAGGATTACAGGACCAAAAAAGGCAAAAGGGATGTAGCTGTAAAAGACGGTATCCTTTTACCTGAATACCGTTTACCAACTGAAGCTGAATGGGAATATGCCGCACAAGGTGCAATTGGCAACTCCCAATACGAAAATACCGACGAGAAACGTATTTATTCATGGAATGACCTGACTGTCAGGATGACCCATGGTAAAGAAAAGAACAGGGGTAAGATCATGGCCAACTTCAAACGCGACAAGGGTGACCAGGGTGGTATCGCCAGCCAATTGAACGACGCGGGTTTTATTACTACACCTGTCGATTCATACTGGCCTAACGATTACGGTCTGTACAACATGGCAGGTAACGTGAGCGAATGGGTAAAAGACGTTTACCGTCCGCTTTCACTTGAGGATATGGATGATTTCAATTCTTTCCGTGGTAACGTTTACACCAAATTAAAACTGGATGATTACGGCGAAATAGAAGAAAAAGATTCATTGGGCCGCCTGATTTTTGTTCCGGTTACTTTAGACGAAAACATTAACAGGAGAAACTACAAGGCATCTGATAACATCGGTTATAAAGATCCTACCTTATATAATAATGACGAGCAACAGTATGAATATGGTGTAACTACCCTGATCAACGACAAGGCCCGTGTTTATAAAGGCGGTTCATGGAATGACAGGGCATATTGGATGAGTCCCGGTACACGCAGGTGGCTGGACGAAAACCTCTCTACCTCTACTATTGGTTTCCGTTGTGCCATGATAAGGGTTGGTTCTCCAATCGGTAACAGCAAGAAACGTAACAAAACACTGCCATCAAGTGGTGTAGGTAAAAGCAGAAAAAAGTTTAGATAATTAAAACGGCCTAAAAAATATTAAAAAGCCTTTCAAACGAAAGGCTTTTTTTATTCCTTATATATTCATGAAGTTTGAACAATACCATTTATTACCCCTGATCAAGGAAAACCTGCAACTGCTGGGTTTTAAGAAACCGACAGATATACAGTTCAGGGCCATCCCACCCATCATGAACGGCGAGGATGTGCTGGCCATTGCCCAGACAGGCACAGGAAAGACAGCCGCATTTGCCATACCGCTTATTGATTATATTGCAAAGAACAAAAAGTTCGTAAAGAACAAGTACATCAAATGCCTTGTAATGGTGCCTACGCGGGAACTATCTATCCAGATCACTGATGTATTCAACAAGATCGGAAAAGGCACAGGTGTGCGAAGCATGAGCCTGTTTGGCGGCGTAGATCAGGAACCCCAGATGAAACAGCTTGCCAATGGCGTGGATGTACTCGTCAGCACACCGGGAAGGATGTTTGACCTGGTAAGCCAGGGATATATAGACCTTAACCATATATCGACCCTGGTGCTGGACGAAGCCGACCACATGCTAGACCTCGGATTTATACAGGATATAAAGGATGTGATGCGCCACATCCCCAACAAAAGGCAGACCTTGTTCTTTTCTGCGACCATAAACGACAAAATCCGGAAACTGGCGTACAAGATTGTTAAGAATGCCATCAGGATACAGATATCTCCTGATAATCCTGTCAACAAGAATATTGAACATGCCGTGTCATTCATTGAAATGGACGACAAGCGATTTTTCATGGAACGCATGGTGAATGAGAACCCTGAAAGCAAGATACTTGTATTTGTCAGGACCAAGGTAAGGGCAGAACGTGTTTTTAAGGCCCTGGAAAGGGCCGGAATCCAATCTGCAACCATCCACGGGGATAAGGAGCAGAAAGATCGCCTGAAGGTCCTGAACGAGTTCAGGAGTGGTGCCGTCAACATACTTATCGCCACGGATGTGAGCGCAAGGGGAATTGATATCGCTGATGTGGACTTTGTGGTCAATTACGATATCCCGGAACAACCTGAAAATTATGTCCACAGGGTCGGAAGAACCGGGCGTGGCGATAAAAAAGGATATGCCATCTCATTTTGCAGCAAGGAGGAAAAACCTTTATTGAAAGCCATAGAGGAATATATAGGAAGCTCGATTGACCCTCTAAAAATTGACAAGGAACTTTACACCGAAACCATCAGTTTCACGAATGACGAAACCCAGAACGACTGGAGGGGATTGCTGAAAGATGAAGAAGAGGGAAAATCCAAAAAAACCAAAAAAGGAAGATAGGTCTTTTGCTGGTTTCAGCTTGTCATGACCTCAAATAAACGCCTCCCCTTCAACAGGCATTCCTCGTATTCCTTTTCTGCAACTGAGTCATAGGTAATGGCACTGCCTACCTTATAACTTATCTCTGAGCTGGCAGCGTCAAAAACAAGACTCCGGATCACCACATTGAAGTCGAAATCTCCCCCGGGTTCAATATATCCGAGACAGCCACTGTAAATCCCCCGGGCACAATGCTCATATAACTTGATATGCTTCATCACCTCCGTTTTGGGTGCACCAGTCATGCTGCCCATGGGAAAAAGAGACCATATCACCTCTTTAAAGCTTGTGTTGGCCTTCAATTCGCCACTAACAGTTGAAATCAAGTGATTAACTGTTTTAAAGGGGTAAATCCCACACAATTCCTGTACCTTCACGCTACCGTGTTGACACACCCTGGCCAGGTCGTTCCTCACAAGGTCGACTATCATTACATTTTCCGCCCGCTCCTTCTCACTGTTCCTGAGTTCTTCCATTTGGGCAAGGTTTTCTTCTCCTTCAAGTCTCACGTTGGTGCCTTTTATCGGCTGTGACACCAAAGTGTTTTCCTTCTTCATCAGGAACCTCTCCGGGCTGCTGCACATCAATGTAAAATCCGGATGCCTGACATAAGCGGCAAAAGGTGATCTTGTTTTTTCATTCAGCCTGAGGAAATAAGGCAAAAAATCAATCGGCATAAAATCCGACTTGAATTCAATGCAATAATTCATTTCGTAATATTTTCCCCTCACGATATCATCCTTGATGGTCTCCACCTGGCGCAAATAATCAGCTTTGGGTGTTTGTGGCTTAAATTCAACAGATACGGGACTTATGTCCGGTGTTTGTATTTTAAAAGAAAAAAAATCTGGCAGCATCTTTTCAAAATCCGATTCCGTTATGCCATTGTTATGGATAACCATTTCCATGGCGCCCTTATGGATACATATCACAATAAGGGGTTCATAAAAGTGACCCCTGGTATGTGTTTCATGGATGATGTCCTGGTATTCAAAATATCCGAAAATCCAGTGTCCCGAATCATGTATCTGCCTGAATAATTCAGCCGCATCAGCCGGAAATTTCCTTTTCAGGCCAATGGCCGCCACCAACTCATATTTCCCGATACCAAGGGCTGTTTCAACCTCATTGCTGTCGTATATATTACAATATTCAAAACCGTTGGCAAAATGATAAATCCTCTCCTTAATTTCCGGCAAGTCCCCAAATTTATAAACCTTATTCTCCATGCTTGAAATATGAATATATTGCCTTTGCCAACTTTGGACCAATCAATTCCTTCAATTCTTCTTCAGTGGCTTCCTTTATCTTTTTCACGGACTTGAAATGTTTCAGCAAAATATCGGTGGTCTTCTCTCCCACCCCCTCGATCTCTGTCAGGGAGGAAATAGCAAAACCCTTGCTGCGCCTGTTCCTGTGATGGGTGATGCCAAACCTGTGTGCCTCATCGCGCATCTGCTGTATAATCTTTAAAGTCTCCGATTTCTTGTCGAGATACATCGGCAGGGGATCGTTCGGGTAATACAATTCCTCAAGCCTTTTGGCTATCCCTATCACCGGTACCTGGCCATAGATACCCAGTTCCTTCAGCGCTTCAACGGCCGAACTTAATTGTCCCTTGCCGCCATCCACGACAATCAGGTCAGGCAAGGGGGTATTTTCAGCCAGCATCCTTGAATACCTCCGCGTAATGACCTCCCTCATCGAGGCGAAATCATCAGGTCCTACCACAGTCCTGATATTGAAATGCCTGTAATCGCTTTTGCTTGGCTTGGCATTCTTGAATACCACACAAGCCGAAACAGGGTTTGTACCCTGTATGTTCGAATTGTCAAAACACTCAATGTGTGTCGGTGGTTTGGTCAGTCGCAGGTCTTTCTGCATGGTCCCGAGTATGCGGTCCATCCTCAGGTCCGGATCGAGTTTTTCTGCAGACAACTGTCTTTCCTGCTTGAGGTATAATGCATTTTTCAGGCTGAGCTCCAGTAATTTTTTCTTGTCGCCCATGCCCGGCACCGTGATAGGAAAATCTACATCGATATCCAGCTTGAATGGCACAATGAATTCCTCACTTTCACCAATATTGGTATTCTTGAACTGCGCAATGGCGTTCAATAATATCTCTTCGTCTGTTTCGTCTATCTTTTTCTTGATCTCCAGGTTCTGTGATTGTATGATCATGCCATCGGCCACCCTCAGGTAATTGATAAAGGCTGTATGTTCAGAACCCGCCATGCCAAATACATCCACATTGTTGATTTTTGTATTCACCACAGTGGATTTAGTCTGGAACATTTCCAGTGAATCCAGTTTTTCCTTGTATTCATGGGCCACTTCAAATGCCAGTTCCTTGACGGCTTCCTCTATTTTTTGCCTGATATGTCTTTTCACTTCCGCCAGGTTTCCCCTCAGTATATGCCTTATATTCGCGATGCTTTGCAAATAATCTTCCTGTGACTGGAACGCCTGGCAGGGTCCCTTGCAGTTGCCTATCTGGTATTCCAGGCAGACCTTGAAATTCCCGGCCGCTATACTCTTGGGTGTCAGGGCCAGGCTGCAATTGCGCGTAGGATACAGTTTCTGAATAAGCTCAAGTATGGCCTGCATCATTTTCTTGTTGGCATATGGACCAAAATATTCACTGCCGTCTCTCACAGGATTGCGCATGGGATACACCTTGGGAAAGGCCTCCTTTGTGATCTTGATGAAAGGATATGACTTATCGTCCTTGAGACTGATATTATACCTGGGCTGAAACTCCTTGATCAGTGTATTTTCAAGCAAAAGGGCCTCCCATTCCGAATCCACGATGGTAAACTGTATATCCCGTATCCGCGATACCAGCACATTGGTTTTACGGTTGTCGTGCTGTTTTGCAAAATAGGATGTAACTCTTTTTTTAAGGTTCTTGGCCTTGCCGACATAGATGATGGTGTTCTGTTCATCAAAATATTTGTATACCCCGGGCAGGTCAGGCAAGCGCGCAAGCAACTGTTTTATATTTCCGGATTCATCCATTTTCGGGAGTCAAAAATACGAAGAACAATTGACAATGGACAATTGATAATGGACAATTGATAATTGACAATGGATAATGAAGAATGAATAATTACGAATGGACAGTGAATAATGGTGGGCGCCATATCCTCGTCAGCCTCAGGCTGATTCGCTACGCTCCCGCCCCGTCCGCCTGAGGCGGACGGGGCCAAGCCCCCGGTCTCGGGGCGCTTTTGTTTACATATTGCATTTACCTTTTTTGAGCATAAGATATTCAACATTAAAAATACTTATTATGGCTTACATACAGATCAAAGACAATTTACCGGGCATAGTCGGCCTTTTATTCAGCAAACCTTCCACAGGAAAGGCTGTTAGCAGCCTGGCCCAGGCTATACTGCGCGGACCATCACCCTTAACAATCATGGAACGCGAACTTATCGCATCTTACGTATCATCACTTAATGGATGCAGGTTCTGTTACCAGTCCCACAGCGCCGTTGTCGACGAAATTGCAGGCCAGCTTGATTATACAGCCTCCGCTATTGACAACCGCGACGGCTCCTCCTTATCTGAAAAAATGAAGGCATTGCTGCGTATTGCAGGAAAGGTTCAGAAAAACGGCAAGGATGTATTGCCTGAAGACATTGATGAGGCAGTTCGCGCAGGTGCTACGGATGCCGACATTCACGACACTGTCATCGTGGCTGCCGCTTTTTGTTTTTTCAACCGGTATGTTGATGGACTGCATACCGAGCCCTTAAAACAGCAGCAGGATTATGTTAAACCTGCACGTTCGCTGGTTAGGTTCGGATATTTATATCCCAACTTCATTGGAAGGTTTTTCATGAAAAGGATGTTTAGGAAATTGGTTGCTTAAGGGAAGGAAAAAGTGTTTTGGAAACGGTCATCACGCTTCGCCGACGGCAAGCCTATGGCGGCCGATGGAGGCCTGTCCCCAGGCCGTGGTGTTCTGTACCTGCTATACGGAAATATTATAAACAAAGCCCCCGGGTTTGCCGGGGGCTTAAGTTTGAATTAGCTGTTTTCCTTTCGCTGGAATTGTCCAGATCAAGTTTTGAGGGTTTATTTCTCAGAATTCTCTTTGCGAATCTCCCCTAAACAGTTGCTATCTTACGTCAGTACAAAAATGAATATATTATCAATTCCGATATTTACACAATTCACATAATATGTTACACAATTTGAATACACTTGCAGGCAAACATTTTTTTTTGAATAGCGGCCGGGATTGTGTTGCTTTGCAAAGAAATGAAAGTATCCATAGGTATATTTTGCACGACAATTGTTTGCCTAATGGCTTGCACAAACAATCCACAACCCAACGTGGCCGACATTCCGGAGCCTGCAAAAGAAGAACAACAGCAAACCGCATTTAGCAATTGGTTGAAAAGTTATAGTTTAACTTCTGCTTATTTTAAGGACACAATTGCTGAAAAGGCTGATTCACTTTGGGCATATGCCTTTCCGCTTGAACGGACAGATTCACTGTATCAATGGTATCCTTCCACCGACAGTTCATATTACCTGCTGACCAATATCGACAAAGCCAGCCAACAAAGCATCTTCAAGAAGAATGATGATATTGAATACCGTTTCCTGAACACAAGAAACAAGACCGTATTCATCGGCATCACTTTATTGCACGACGGACCCTTGTCCCCGGTTGATATTTTCTGGTATGATCCCGAAACTGTTTATTTGCTTGAAAAAGATAAGATCAATTCGGATTATGAGTTGGTCAGACTCCGCATCCAGGTGGATACGATCTGGTCATACAGGACCAGGAAGATCGTAGTGGATCCTAATGTGAAACCACCTTCAGGCCAACAATAGAGGCTATCAGGGTCACTATAAAAAATATGCGCCAGAAATCAACAGGTTCCTTGAATAAGAATATCCCGACCAGGACCGTTCCCACTGCACCAATTCCTGTCCATACCGCATAGGCGGTACCGATGGGAATGCTTAGCGTCACTTTATACAACAGGTACATGCTGATGGTCAGGCAAGCCAGGAAACCAAGCAACCACCATGTAGCCAAAACCCCCGACGTTTCTTTGGCTTTCCCAAGACAAGTTGCGAATCCCACCTCAAATAAACCCGCTATCACCAACCATAGCCAATTCATCATAAAAAAAGTCGTTTTATCAAGATCATTATCCTAAAGGACCGAAAAATCCATACACTGTTTTTGCATTTTCCTTTTTAACAAGGATCAACAAATCCTTTTTGATGGTCCCTCCTTTCCCGGTGATGTGATATACCACCGTAAAATTCCCGTCATTTGGCATAATCTCAATCCGTTTAAGCTCTAGTATCTCATTAAATTTAATACATTTAAACCCTTGCCCGTTGGTTTGGTAATCACAAAAGAAACTGTTCAGGAATTGTTCGGAATTTCCTTTATGAAACTTGTCGTGCTGCTCTTTTTTATAGTCCTTATCCATCAGGTCCACCGCAGCCGTCATATCATGCTTTAATACCACACTTTCAAACCTATCCAGGAATTCCAATACACCGTCATCCGTGACCTTTTTCACCTCAACAATAGGCGTTTTTCTCTCAGGAGGGGTCTCCTTCTTCACTACCTCTTTTTTCCCGCCGCAAGAAGCCAGGACCAGGATGCTCAATACAAAAATTATAATTCTCATCTCACAATATTTTATTACAAATATAGGGTATTATATACCGCTATACTCAACTGTTTTCATGTTGCCGGTCAGTTTCCAGCAGGGCATTTATTTTCCCGGCTATTAATTCAGCATCCACTCTCTCCAACAAATGAGGTTGACCTGCAATGATCTGATACGAACAGGTGTCACCACTTTCAGAAAACATGATGGTTTCTTCATGCGTCACCATTTTATCGCGCTCTCCGAGCAATAAACAAACAGGAATCTGTATGTTTTTAAAATCTTCCATCAGCAGTTGCTGTTCCCCGATCGATCTCATAATTGAATGTGTGGCTGAGATCACATCCTGCCAATGGCTGCCATGTTCCTTTTCAAGTTTGGCGTGAATTGGTACCAGGTTCTCCAGGCTGAGTTTTGAAATCTCTTCTTCAGCAATTGTTTTATCCCAGTTTAATTTGGTCCCAAGTGTAATGACCTTATCTAAACCTTTAAAATGTTTTATCGCGAGGTCCAAACCTACATAACCACCCATGCTGTACCCCATAATCACAAAATTATCGAGTTGCTGTCCCTTTACATAACCGGATACAAATTGTGTCAGGTCAGATAGTGTAAGGTCTTTTTTAGCCGCGGCGGTGCCTCCATGTAATGGAAAATTGAGGTTGTGGTATGTATAACCCTGGTTCAGGTAAGGCAAAATATGCAACCAGTGCGATTTGCAACCCAGGGCGCCATGAAGTAAAATAACGTGTTTCATTATCCTTAATGCTTAAAGTGCCTGGCACCTGTTAAAACCATGGCCTGTCCATTCTTATTGGCTTCATCAATGCTTTCCTTGTCCTTGATACTTCCGCCCGGTTGTGCTATAGCCTTAATGCCAGCCTGGTATGCAAGTGATACACAATCCGGGAATGGAAAAAAAGCTTCCGATGCCATGACAGCCCCATTGGTATCAAACCCGAAAGCCGCCGCTTTTTTAATGGCGGATTCAAGTGCGTCTACCCGTGAAGTCTGTCCACAACCCATACCTATCAATTGCCTGTTTTTTACCAGGGCAATCCCGTTTGATTTCAAGTGTTTCACAGCCTTGATGGCAAACTCAAGATCGGATAATTGCTCTGTTGAAGGTTTTACTGTTGTGACCGAATTAAAATCACCCTTTTTTTCAGTGCTCCAATCTACATCCTGTAATAATACCCCGTTCAAAAGACTCTTATACATGGTTTTATTGTCCGATTTTTTGTTTAATTTTAATACAATCCTGTTTTTCTTTTGTTTAAGAATTTCAAGCGCTTCAGGTGTGTAATCCGGGGCGATTATCACCTCAAAAAACAGGGTGTTTATTTCCGCTGCCGTATCGGCTTCAACAAGCCGGTTACAAGCCAAAACTCCGCCAAAAGCAGAGCTTGTATCACAAGCGAAAGCTGCCAGGTAAGCTTCTTTTAAAGTTTCACGGCTGGCCAGTCCGCAAGAATTGGTGTGTTTGATGATTGCAAACGTGGGTTCAGTGAATTCTGCTATCAGGTTCAGTGATGCATCGACATCCACCAGGTTATTGTAGGATAACTCCTTACCGTGCAAGATATCGAATACTTCACCCAATTCGCCAAAGAAGGTCCCTTTCTGGTGCGGATTTTCGCCATACCTGAGTGTTTTTGAGGCATTGAAACTCTGTTTAAATACCGGCAAAGCACCTTTTTTATTAAAATAGTTGAATATCGCCGTATCATAATGCGAAGACGTCATGAATGCCTTGGCAGCGAATAATTGCCTGTCTTCCAAATCCGTAAATCCTTTCTTTTTCCCAAGCAATTCAATAAATTCAGCGTATTGGTCCCTGTCCGAAACAATCAGTGTATCATTAAAATTCTTGGCGGTCGCCCGTATCAGGGAAATGCCGCCAATGTCAATTTTTTCGATGATCTCAGCTTCATCTGTACTTGTGCGCAAAGTCTCTTCAAATGGATACAGGTCAACTATCACAAGGTCAATGGTTCCTATCTGGTGTTGTTCAAGTTGCTGGATATCTTCAGGGTTATCCCTCCTGGCCAGTATTCCGCCAAAAATATTCGGATGCAGCGTTTTCACCCTGCCACCCAGGATTTCGGGAAAGCCGGTAGAGCTTTCCACTGCAGTTGCACTGATACCCATATCCTTGATAAATTTCAATGTTCCACCTGTGGAATAAATGGCTACACCGTGTGTATTTAAAAGCCTCACGATGGTTTCCAGCTGATCCTTGTGATACACAGAAATTAAGGCCGATTTGATTTGTTTTGAACTTGTTTGCATTGAGGCGACAAAAATAGACTAAAACCAAACTTGTTTTTAGACTTATTTTACACATTCCTCAAGCTTATTTTGCCATTAAAACATGGTTTTCTGTTTCGATTTTATATGTTTTTGGGCCCAAAATCAAAAAAAAATAAAATTTTTATGCCTTATATATGCAAAATTGGTTTTCACAGGGATTCCCTGATGGTACAAGCAACATAAAAAAACAAATCTGTGTCTTGGAAGTACTATGAATAGATACTTACAACTCATCCTGATCCTTTTTATCCAGTTTTCGTTCTGTGAGACTCATGCTTCTCACATGATGGGAGGTGATATCGCCTACGAGTGCATATCTCCGGGTAAATATAAAATCGTACTGAAAATCTACAGGGACTGCCGGGGCATTCCATTTAACAATCCTACAATTGAAATATTCTGCAAAGATGGCGGCACCAAGATTCCGGTGGACTATAAAAGAACTGATATCAATGACATCTCCCCCGTTTGCGACGGTGATCCAAAGCCTTGTCCAACCAATACCCCTGCCGGTGAAGGTATTGAAGAACACGTTTTTGAAGGCATTGTTGATTTTAACTCGGGTACCTTGAAACAGTTGAAGGATGCAGGCTGCTGCGAATTCATGATCAGTATACAGCAGCAGGCAAGAAACGGCGCTATTACCACAGGGTTTGCCGGCAATAATTTCTACACCGATGCGATGATCAATGTCTGTAACATTGCGAAGACCAAAAACAAATGCAATACTTCGCCACAGCTGTCCATTCCTCCTGTCGGATATGCATGCTGCAACCAGAGTTTTACATACAACAACGGTGTCATTGAAATTGTAGACGGGGACAGTCTTGCTTATGAGTTGGGTACACCTTTAGTCGCTGACAATACCAATGGGGCGTATGCCGGAAATTTTACCTCCCGGATACCGATGACTGTTTTTTGCCCGCCAAATCCCGGTGTATTAAATTGCAGCTGTAGGCCAAATGCCGCACCTCCACGGGGATTTTGCTTTGATGAAATGACAGGAGATATCGTGTTCACTCCAACCAAATGTGATGAAGTAGGTATCATCGTGATCGTGATAACAGAATGGAGAAAGGATTCTTCAAATAACTGGGTGAAGATCGGGTATACACGAAGGGATATGCAGATCATCGTACAACAATGTTCTGAAAACAATCCGCCTTCTTTTATAGGGCTCAATAAATACAGCGTTTGTGAAGGCAATAAGATATGTTTTTATATAAAGACCAAGGATGACCCTTTTCTCCCCAAACAGACCTGGCTGGATACTGTGACCCTCACCTGGAACTATGGTATCCCCGGAGCCACCTTCACCATTGTAGACCCTACAGCCCGTGAAAAAGAGGCCCTGTTCTGCTGGCAGACCAAGATTGGCGACGCAAGGCCTAACGCCTATTCATTCGCAGCCACAGCCATAGATGACAACTGCAGGCCGAGACCGGCACAGGCTAACCGGGGTTATAATATCACCGTTAAACCCAAGGCCCGCGATCTCCGCAATTATGAACTCCTGGCATGTGGCAAGTTGCGTTTTGATGCGCTCATCATTTCCGATACACTGAACTACAAGGCTAAAAACTATACCTTCAAGTATACCATCAGGGACAGCACGAATTCAGGTGTTCCCTACTTCATGACCTATAACAAAAGGGACAGCTTTAAATTCAAGCACGGCGGCAAATATGTCATCGAGCATGAGATCAACAATCCACCTTTTAATTGTCCTACGTTATATACCGATATCGTGATTATACCTCCGGTTCTGGATGTTGAGCTGGCGTTCGGAAAAGACACCTTTGTGTGTGCCGGCGACAGCCTGACTTTACAACCCATGGTTGCCAATGGCATACCAGCCTATCAATACAAATGGGAAGTACCTGTGGGAATATTCAACCCCAAGGATATCCTCAATAAATACACCATCAAGCCTACTGCAACCACCAAGATACTCCTGACCCTTACCGATAAAAACAAATGTGTAGACAGCGATACCATACTGGTCAGGTACCAGCCTAATCCTGTTGTGAACATCGGTCCTGACCAGCGCATTTGTACCTATAACAGCGTAATCCTGGATGCACAAAACGATGATACCATGCGTTATTACTGGCAGCCTAACGGCGACTCAACCCGTACGATCACCGTCAACATCGCTGGCAAATACATCGCCAAGGTCATCGATCACCTGGGTTGCAATACCAGCGATACCATGCAGTTGTTTGTCAACGACACGGTTATTGCCATAGCCAAACCCGACAGGGAAATCTGTATCTTCGATACACTGAAGGTCAAGGCGCAGCGCAAGCCTAAAGGGTATACACGCTCCATCACCTGGAGGGATATTGCCACCGGAGTGACAGTAGGCACAGACAGCGCCTTCAAATTAAAGATCGGCACTCTGGCAACCCGCAATTATGAGATGTTCTTAAAAGTGAACCAGGGCGGAATCGTATGTGAAGACAAGGATACTTTCAACCTTGTGGTGAATGACCTTCCTAAATTCAGTCATAACGCAATTCCGCCGAGATGTTATGCAGATGGTGCCATTAATTTAACATTAAATCAATTTGCCCAGACAACATTTGAAAAGTCCACTGTTCCAGCCGACAAAATTCGTTATTTCCAGGAAACTTCTCCAAACTGGATTACAGGAGGACCGGTTGGTGTCAATACCTTTGTATTGGACTTTCCCAGATTCATTACAAATGCTCAAATGCCCAATAAAGGCTTGAGTATTTTAGTCTGTTTTGATTATACAAATCCTAAAGGCTGTTACAATAAAGATTGTAAACCTGTTAAGCTTAACCCCAACCCTCTGGTAGATACAGATAGCGGATTATTCTGCCAGAGAGCAGGACAGATCACCCTTGACAACCTGGTCAAGAAACCATTCAACAAGACCACAGGCAATCAAAAATTCCGCATACTGGAAGTGCCGAACGGATCAGGCGTAGACCCTGTTGCCATACTCTCCACCAATTATTCCGTGGTGCCCCCCACCACCGAAATGGATCCGGGTATGGAAGGCGAAAATGAGAAGACAGGGGATTATGTGCTGGAATACTGTTTCAAGGATGTGTTCACCGGATGTGAGTCATGCGACACCGGCCTTGTCACTGTCGTACGTCTGCCTGAGATACAGTTCAGTACAATGCCAAAACAATGTGTCAACAATCCATTACTAGCCCTTGACAGTTTTGTTAAGGAGCGCAATACCGGACAACGTTTCCCTAAAGGATACTGGGAGGCTGTGGAATACGGAGGTTCAAGGGATATGAGTAACCCGAATGTCAGCAACAAGCTAAGCAATTCCGTCAAACTGAAGAAATACTTTGACCCAAGCCTGGGTGCAGGACAATACCTGCTCAAGCTCACCGATACAGCCAGCGGATGTATTGTGTCTGACTCCACCGAGATACTGGTCAATGGCCTTCCCATCATCGATATCGAGGTGCCGGATACGGTCTGCTCAAGTTCAGCTCCTTTTACCCTCCTCAACACACAACCTTCAGGAGCTGTGGGTAAATGGACCGGACCGGGGGTGACAGGAAGGGACTTCGACCCTGCCATCAGTGCAAAGAGCAAAAAATATGAAGGACCTGTGATGCTCAAATTCGCTTACACCAACCCGCTGACCGGCTGTACTGCCTCCGACTCTCAATCATTACTGATACAGACCCAGCCTGAGATAAAGATCATCACACCTAAACCTTACCAGCAATGTGAAGGCAATGACTTCAACCTGGATGCAAGTTCACTATGGGCCAAGAGCACAACATGGAGCACCAATGGTGACGGATACTTCGTCGATGACAAGCTGCTCGTGGCCGTTTACAAGCACGGACTGAATGATACTGCACTGGCCGGAATGGCAGGCAACGTGACCCTGACCATCAGCACGGACAAGGAAGGTGTCTGCCCGATAGCCAGGGAAGATATCAACCTGATCATAGAACCTTTCCCGCAGTTCACGATGCCACCACATTTTGTGGCTTGTGAGCCTGCCAAAATCGACTTCTCATCCGCTGTTCAGAAACCTGCCGGCAGCGCTAACCTGCGCTACACATGGTGGCTGGGCAACGGTAATAACCTGACCAGGTCAACAAACCCCGGACCACAGGGCGCCCAATACGGGATGGCCAAAGAAGGCTGGTATGATGTGACCCTGATAGTGCACAACCAATGGGGAACAGACACCACACAGGCCTGCAGCATACGCAAGGATTCACTGGATTATGTAAGGGTACTGCCACAGCCTGTGGCAAGGTTCAGCAGTGACCCGCCATTTTTCACCACAGTTGCCTTCCCTAAGTTCAAGTTCTTTAACGAAACCAAACTCAGGTGGGGATGGGATTCCATGAAATATGTGTGGAGTTTCAACTGGCCTGACCAGGACGATACCAGCAGCAAGATCAACCCGATCCACAGCTACAAGGC